>NZ_AP031573.1:3158832-3474716 GCF_041154745.1 Flavobacterium sp. CFS9
TTAATTTATTTAAAAAATTATATCGTGATAAAAAATTTACTACATACGTTACAATCCTTGAATATCAGACTTCGGGTTGAAAATGGAGATTTGAAAATTAATGCTCCGAAGGGGACTTTGACTCCTGAAATTATTGAAGACATTAAAGCCTGTAAAAATGAGTTGATCAAATTACTTTCTTCTTCAGAGTCTATTCCAAAAGCTGCAATAAAAGAATTTTATGCGCTTACCTCGTCTCAGCACCGTTTGTGGACCTTAAGTCAGTTTGAGACGGGTAATTCAGCTTATAACTTATTTAATGCCTTTGAGTTTAAAGGAGTATTGGAATTTGAAAAATTAGCCGAAGCCTTTCAAGTTTTAGTGAAGAGACATGAGAGCTTGCGTACCATTTTTAAAGAAGATGATCAGGGTAATCTGGGACAGTATATTGTTTCGATGGCTCAATACAGTGGAGCTTTACAGTTTACAGATTTAAGTAATGCCACCGCTGAAGTTTTGAGCAATCATGCCAATGCCCTTCAAAGACATGCTTTTGATTTAGAAAAAGGACCTCTTTTTATAGGAGAGATCGTAAAGACAGCTGCAGATGATCATATTTTGATGCTTAACATGCATCACATTATTGGTGATGGCTGGTCGATGGGAATATTGAGTAAAGAATTTATAACAATTTACAATGGATTGATTACAGGAAATGAGATCGTGTTATCTGACTTGCCTATTCAGTACAAAGATTATTCAGAATGGCAAAATAGTCCGTCCAGGCAAGCAGTAATGGAAAAATCTAAAGCGGTATGGCTAGAGACCTTTTCAGGAGATTTGCCGGTTTTGGAACTGCCTTCCAATAAAACAAGACCGAAGCTTAAAACCTATAACGGATCGGGGGTAAAGCATACTTTTTCAAAAGAAATGACTACTCAGTTTAATGCACATGCACAGCAAAACGGGGTAACACTTTTCATGCTTTTAATGGCGGGTATAAACGGATTACTGTCCAGATATACCAACAACAGGGATATCATTTTGGGAACACCTATAGCGGGAAGAAAACACAGTGATCTGGAAAACCAGGTTGGATTGTACTTAAATACGCTGGCCATTCGAACCGCTTTTGAAGAAAAAACAAGTTTTGAAGAATTACTGAAGATACAAAAAGAAACTTTACTAAAAGCCTATTCTCATGAGGATTATCCTTTTGATAGTTTGGTAGAAGCGCTAGATCTTAAAAGAGATTTAAGCCGTTCGGTTTTGTTTGATGTTTTAGTGGTATTTCAAAATCAACGTGAATTATTAGCGTCTGAAAACCTAACCTTAAACGGGGTTGAAATAACATCCTACAAGCAGTTGAAAAGGCCCTTCAGTAAATTTGATTTAACCTTTGCTTTTGCAGAATATCAGGGAGAACTGAGCCTACACATCGAATACAATACAGATATTTATGAATCAGAATTTGTAGCACGATTGGCGGCTCATTTAGATACTTTTTTAATCAAAGCCATCCAAAATCCGGAGCAAAAAGTAGCGACACTCCACTATCTGAGCGAAGCCGAGACAACACAATTGTTACAGGATTTTAACGACACAGCGGTAGAGTATCCTAAGGATCATACCATGGTTGATTTATTTGTAACTCAGGCAAAGAAAACCCCGGAACAGATCGCTTTAGTAACCGATGCCAAAAGTTTTACCTACAAAGAACTCGACGAAATCTCTAACGAGCTTTCACATTACCTGTTGAGTAATTACAACTTAGCCGTAGAAGATTTAGTAGGGGTAAAACTGGATCGCAGCGAGTGGCTGCCTATTGCACTTTTGGCCGTTTTAAAATCAGGATGTGCTTATGTTCCAATCGATCCCAACTATCCGGCGCAAAGAATTGAATACATCGAGCAAGACAGTAAATGTAAAATCACCATAGACGATAGTTTTATAGCAAGTTTCAGAGAGGCAGAATCCATATCAAAATCATTGCCGCAGATCACTTTCAGTTCGCAGCAGCTGGCTTATATCATTTACACTTCAGGATCCACAGGAAAACCAAAAGGAGTCATGATCACCCATCAGAACGCGGTAGCCATGTTATGCTGGTCACAAAGAGAATTTAGCGATACCGATTTTGACATTTTATATGCCGTAACTTCACATTGTTTTGATCTGTCCGTTTACGAATTTTTCTATCCGTTAAGTATCGGAAAACAAATCCGTTTACTGGCCAATGGATTATCGATAGCAGATTATATCCAAAATGACAAAAAAGTACTTCTTAATACCGTGCCTTCAGTAATCCATACCCTGATTGAGAAAGGAACCACCTTTGAAAATGCGGTTGGAATCAACCTTGCCGGAGAAGCCTTTCCGGTGAGCATTGCCAATCATTTTGCAGCCTCCGGCATTGCCATTAGAAATCTGTACGGCCCATCAGAAGACACCACCTACAGCAGTTATTACAGAGTAGAAGGTACTTATGAAAGCTCGGTGCCTATTGGAAAAGCACTGGACAATACCCAATTTTATGTACTCTCAGAAGAGCTGGCATTGCAGCCCGTAGGGGTTATTGGAGAAATCTGTATCTCAGGAGACGGTTTGTCCAGAGGGTATTTGTATCAACCGCAACTTACAGCAGAGAAGTTTATAGAGAACCCTTTCAAAGAAGACAGCAAACTTTATAAAACAGGCGATTTAGGCAAATGGTTGCCTGATGGTACCATCGCTTACATCGGCCGAAAAGACAGTCAGGTGAAGATCAGAGGACATCGTATCGAACTCGGAGAGATCGAGCAGGTATTGCAGTCTCAGGAAAATATCGATCAGTGTGTGGTCATCACAGCAACCGTAAATGGCGATCCAGTGATTGTAAGTTATCTGGTAAGTACCGCAACTATTGACAAACAACAGCTTCGCCAGTCACTTTCAAGAGAATTACCCGAATATATGCTGCCAAGTTATTATGTTTTCCTGGATAAATTCCCTTTAACACCAAACGGCAAGATCGACAAAAAAGCCTTGCCATCGGTAAGTACAGACGATGTCATCCAGCAGGAATATGTGGCTCCTTCGAATGAAATTGAAGAAAAGCTCGTTGCCATCTGGGAGGAAGTTTTGCAAAAAACTAAAATAGGGGTAAGTGATATCTTTTTTGCCCTTGGCGGACACAGTCTCAAAGCCACTCAGGTAATTTCTAAGATTCAGAAAGAATTTAATATTAAAATTGAACTTAAGGAATTGTACAAAGAGCCTACCATTACCAATTTGGCCGGTTATATTGAATCGATACAAATTTTAAACAAACAACAGTTAATTCCTTCTGTTGTTGGAGAAGAGTTGGTTTTTTAGAGTTACAGCTCATTTTAAAAAAGAGGAAATATTATTAAAAAAACAGTTACAGGAGTATTCTTGTAACTGTTTTTTTTGTTTTAAAGCTATTGTAATTTGCTGTATTTCAGTTGTTTTTTTGAGTGAAGTGATTTATTTGTTTTTTCTGTTTTGTGTCTAGTGTATTGATTTACAGTTTGTAATGGTTTTTTAGTTGGTAAAATCAGTAATACTGCGGGTTCAAACGCTAAAAACTACCCTTTAGGTTAAAAGGGTACAGGCTGTTTCTGTTTAATTTTGAATAAAAAAATAATACTATGGATGATCGTTATTCAAAGAATAAACTTTATCTAAGCGATGAAGAACAAGAGATTATAAAAGATTTTCCAATTTTGCTGGCAGGAAGCGGTATTGGAAGCGTAATTGCAGAATGTGCGCTGCGCTTTGGTTTTGAAAAAATCACTATTGTAGACGGTGACCAGGTAGAACGGTCTAATTTGAGCAGACAGAATTATACAGAAGATGATATCGATTCTAACAAAGTAGATGCTTTGGCAAAACGATTGAAATCAATCAATAAAAATGCAGAAATCAATTGTATCGATTTTTTTCTGACTGTCGAAAACATCGGAGATCATATAAAAGGTCATAAAGCAGCGATTAATACGCTGGATTTTTCTTCTCCCGTACCACTTATATTTGATACCGCTTGTCAAAAGTTAGATATTCCGGTACTGCATCCTTATAATATTGGATGGGGGAGTCTGGTAACGGTTATTGCCAGAGACGGACTTCTTTTAAACGCATTGGCAAATGGAGAGGAAGAATTCAATGAAGCGACCATGATGGAATATGCTTCAAGTTATTTGAGATTTTGGGGAAATCCACAAAAATGGATGGACAGTATAATTGAAAAGTACAAAATCGAAAAAGGCTGTCAGTCACCACCTCAAATGGCTATTGCATCATGGTCAGTAGCGGCTTTATGTACTCATTTGCTTTTTAATATTGCAACCGGTAAAAAGTTCAAAAAATTCCCTGAGTTTTATTTGTCTGCAATTATTGATGAGGATTTATAGAATCCCTTTTTGGGCTTTTAGCAATGACAATTTACTGTGTAGGGACATAGATTTTATGGAGTGTTAGATGTGAAATATAAAATGTGAAACGTCTTAATTTTATCCGGAGAATCTATGTTTCTATGTGTTTAAGGCATAGCCACAGAGTATAAGGATTTCAAAAATCTGTCAAATCTGCGTGAAAAAAAGGATCGCATAAGGAGATAGATTTTAAGAGATGTGAAAAGAGTAAAGAGTGTCTCATAGAAACACATTTCTCTATTATAACGCTCTGTGTTTTATTAAAAGTGAAACGCCTTATTTTAGGCTGTAAAAGTCTATGTTTCTATGTGTTTAAACCATAGCCACAGAAAAGATCCAACAGAAAAAATCTGAGTGAAAATACTCCACGCACAGAAACATAATTTTTATAAGCAAGAAAGGAACATTAAATCAGTTTATTACTGGTTGCGTAAGCAATAGCCTCAGCAATATTTCCAACACCTAGTTTGGTGAACAACTTCCTTTTGTGAAACTTAATTGTATCAGCCGATACAAACATACTATCAGCCATGTTGGCAATGGTAAAGCCCCTGATAGAATACTGCAAAACCTCCTTTTCTCGACTGGTGAGTTCTATTTTTTTATTCACCTTCCAAAAATCTCCCTCAAGATCATAACTGAAGATCTTATTTTCCCCCTTTTTGTAAATTTTAATATTTCCCGACTGCAATTCAGAAGAAAGCGAGATAATACAAATCGATTTCCAGATTTTACCATCATTGGTCAGGAAAACGGGAGTTAGTTTTTGATTCACCAAAAAAGTCTTTCCATTAGGATTCTTCAAGCGGAAGTCATAAGAGATCGTATGATGTATACGTTCTTCCACGGGAATGTTTTGGTAAAAGTCAAATCCGATTGTATTAATCTTCAATAATAAATCCAGATCTTCTTTAACCACATATTTGAAATAAAAGGCATATCCAAGTTCCTGAACTTCTGCCGGAGTGTGATCACACAAGAATAATGGATTTTCGGATACATACTCAAACCCCTTTTTTTCGTAATCAATAATATAAATACTACTGTAAGTTGTTCTGGCAAATGCTTTGACCAGTTCTAAATAATTTCCCAGTCTGCCTTTTTCATCTTCAGAGATCTTCTGAACGGTGTTGTTAGAGGAAAAAAAGTCGTTTTCAATTACCATGTTTTAAGGTTTTTTTAACAGGACGTGAATATAGGAAAATTGTGAATATGATATTAAAAATTTTAATATTTAACTTATAAATTTTTAACGTACAAAGGAATAAACAGCTCCTTTTTTGATGCTTTTTTCTCATAGCGGAATGCTTGCTAAAAAACTACACTAAAGGGTGGTTTTTGTTTAAGATCTTGGTAACTAGTATTTTGTGTAGCGAAAGGCGTAAATTGTGGTGATAGTTTTGGAGAAAACAAATACTATGAAACTCGCCAAAAACCACCACACCGCAATTAGTCAAAATGACATCTTCCGTATGTCAAAATTTGTAGTCACAGAAAACTTCAATCACCACTCTAATGAAGTTTTTCCGGGCCACTATCAAAAAGATATTGATGCCGTTTACAAAGAAGAAATGAACTACCTTGAAAACTCTAAAATTTTCGCATTCAAAAACGAGTTTGGAGATTTTACCGGTACGATCAGAGTTCTAAAATGGGACTTCATTACTCCGCTTCCAATTCAAAAAATGTTTGGGATCAATCCTTTCTTATGTGCCGAAGGAGATGCCATCAATGAAATGTGGCATATTGGCCGTTTTGCCATTAAAAAAGGGGTTCGTGATGTAAACCTTCTAAAAAAACTATTGGTTTGTGCCATCGCACCGGTTTGCAAACACAAAGACAATATGGCCTTTGCCGAAATCGATGCTAAACTATTACGCGTATTAACCCTAATGGGCATCAAAGCAAAAATTGTAGGCAAATCAATCGAATATCTGGGATCAGAAACCATTCCTGTATCGATGTCTTATAATGGTCTTATTACTTTCTACAACGAGAACAAACATTTAGTTACACCGGAAGATTTTGAGCTTTCTTCTGTAAACTATAAACTACCCAATAAGGTAGTATTTAATGCTAACAAGCTGAACTACACTTTGGTGTAGTAGAATTTGAAAACCTGTATTGTAAATTTACTTCAGTAAAAATAAGTAGTTGGATTAGCAACTTTCAGATTTTTACAACACACTCAAAAGGCACCAAAATTTACCTGGAGAGTTCCAACAAAAACATGATTACCAAAATTACTTTCGGGTAAAAAAGGTAAAGCTATTAAACCAAAAAACGTATCTAAAAAAAATAACCATGTGACTGGTAATAGCGCAGCTATGCCCGGTGACGAAAAAACCAAATAATATGGATCGAAAACAAGGTTGGCATGTTCTTTACGTCAAGTACAGGCATGAAAGTAAAGTCTACAAAGAATTAACGGAAAAAAAATTAGAAGCTTTTTTACCCATGGCCACCAGTATCAGACAGTGGAGTGACCGAACCAAGAAAATTGAAATTCCGTTATTTCCCAGTTATGTTTTTGTAAACATTAAAAACAACAAAGACTTTCATGATGCTTTAAATGTAGAGAGCGGTTGTTCATATTTGTCTTTCGGCAAAGAATACGGCAAAGTTTCCGAAGAAGAAATTGCTTACATCAAACTCTTCACCCAGGGAAAAGACATCACCGATGTTCAGGTTGAATCGGCACTGCCAAAAATAGGTGATAAACTTACAATCAAACATGGAGAACTATCAGGTTTGGAATGTGAAGTTTTCAGAGTCGATAATCAGCACAGAATCAGCGTACGATTAAGTTCATTACGCCAGAATATATCAGCCGTAATACCTTTGTCGTATTTATCCAATTCAGAAGAAAACGTCTTCGCCAAAGCGTAGGTTTTAGATTTTCTTTTCCATTAGATTATCGCCTCCAATGTAATGGAGCGCATCATTAAAGTGATTTTTGTACTTGTCATAAAGAGTAAAAATCTCTTATCTCAATCCTTTTTTACTACATCAAAATCTAGTTTTTACTACCTGGTAAAATCACCACAGCACATTGTCTTTTAGAACAATGTGTTTGGTGTTATACGTAGGTTATTTTAAATATATCAGTTATTAATTCAAAAATAAAGCATTTAGAAAACACTATTACGATGAAAGATATCAAATCAATAATTACCGGCTTATCCCATAAAGAAGTACAAATTTTTCTGGATGATTCAGAAGAAAATTTAAGAGTAACAGGAAATACAGCAGCTCTTACTGCAGAGGATAAAAATGATATTTCAACCAATAAAGATCGTCTTATCGCTTTGCTTAAAAGCAGTAAAAACAGCGCAAAATTTAATTTTGAGTCAATTTCTGCGGTTTCTGAATCTGAAAGTTACGAAGTATCGGCCGGACAGCGCCGTCTTTGGACTTTAAGCCAGTTCGAAGGAGGATCTCAGGTGTACAATATGCCTATGCGTACCATTTTAAAAGGTAATTATGATATTGGATACTTTCAAAAAGCGATAATCGCCACCATAGAGCGTCATGAGATTTTGCGTACTACTTTCAGAATGGATGAAAACGGTGAGGTGAGACAGTACGTGAAGCCAATAACAGAGGTAAACTTTGAGTTGTCTTATGTTGATTTCAGAAATGTTGCAGATAAAGATGCCAGTGTATCCGGTTATATCAAAGAAGATTCATTCGTTCCGTTTGATTTAGAAAAAGGACCGTTATTTCGTCTAAGTTTATTACAGACGGAAGAGGATACTTATGTTTTCTATTACAACATGCACCACATTATAGGTGATGGCTGGTCTATGAATGTATTGTCAAAAGATGTATTTGCATTTTATGAGTCTTTTGTAAAAGGGATTGCTCCTGATCTTGCACCACTTGCTATTCAATATAAAGATTATGCAAACTGGCAGGCAGTACAGATAAACTCAGCGGTTTCTACTAAGGATAAAACTTATTGGATGGAAAGTCTTGCAGGAGAGTTACCAATCCTGGATCTTCCTTCAGAAAAACGCCGTCCATCTGTGAAAACACATAAAGGAAGAAGTTTAAGAGCTTATATTTCTAAGGAAACAACAGCCATGCTTCAGCATTTTACAAAAGAGAACAATGGCAGTACTTTTATTAGTTTATTAACTACTATCAATGTTCTGTTTCATAAATATACCTCAGATACAGATATTATTATAGGCAGCCCGGTAGCAGGACGTGACCATGCCGATTTAGCCAATCAGATTGGTTTTTATGTAAATACTCTTGCCTTGCGTAATACTGTAACTGCGGAGGAGAATTTTACTTCTATTTACAAGCGAATTAAAGAGCAGACACTGGAGGCTTTTAACCATCAGATGTATCCTTTTGACAGTTTAGTAGAAAACTTAAACATCAAAAGAGATGCGGGAAGAAGCAGTGTATTTGATGTTTTGTTAGTGCTTCAGAATACAGCAGCAAATGAGGCGGCGATCGAAATACCTGCATCAAAAACCGATGCAATTGTTGATTTAGGAGAGACAGTTTCAAAATTTGATGTAGAGCTTAATTTCAGAGAAGCCGGAGAGCACCTGGTTTTAGATGTTGCTTATAATACAGAGGTGTACGAATATCAAATGATCGAAGGATTGATACGACACTATAAACAAATCCTGGAAGAAGTATTATTTCAACCGGAAACTCCTATTGGAAAACTAACCTACATCAGTCAGGAAGAAGAAAAAGAATTAGTACAGGATTTTAATACTACGGCAACGAATTATCCTGTTGATGTTACGCTTATAGACTTAATTGAAGAACAAGTTGTTCATAATCCGGAGGGAGTTGCTTTGGCTTTTGAAGGAGAAGAAATGACTTATGCTGTTTTAAATGAAAAAGCCAATCAGGTTGCTCATTATTTACGCAGCATCAATGTTACAACAGAATCTATAGTAGGATTGTGTATGGAACGTTCTTTTGAAATGGTTATTGGAATGTTGGGTATTATGAAATCAGGAGGAGCTTATGCACCTATTGATCCTCATTACCCGGTCGAAAGAATTGAGTTCATTGTAAAAGATACTAAGGCAGAAGTTGTATTGGTAAATAACGACAGTATCAACAAAGTTAATTTTCTGGAAGGTACTACGATACTTAATCTTGATCAACAGGATTCAGTACTTGTCAATCAGTCCAAAACTAATCCTGCTGTAGCAATACCGGTTACCAATGCGGCTTATGTAATTTACACTTCAGGATCTACAGGAAATCCTAAAGGAGTGGTGAACGAACAAAGAGGTTTGGTGAATCGTTTATTATGGGCCAAAGAATATTATAATTTAACGGCTAATGATGTATTGATACAAAAAACTACTTTTTGTTTTGATGTATCGGTTTGGGAGTTCTTTCTTCCATTATTGGCAGGATGTAAATTAGTAATTCCAAAACCGGAAGGACATAAAGACAGCGATTATTTAAGAGAATTGATCTCGGCACACGGGGTAACAATGATTCACTTTGTACCTTCTATGTTAAGTGCATTTTTATTGGACATTGATGTTTCGAAATGCAGCAGTCTGAAAAATGTGGTATGTAGTGGAGAGGCTTTAAAAATAAGCCAGGTAGAAGATTTTCAAAAAGTATTGCCCAATGTTGTTTTGAGCAATTTATACGGGCCAACAGAGGCTTCGATCGACGTAACAAGCTGGATTGTTCCTTTTAATGCGGTAGATTTAAAACGTGTTACGATAGGAACTCCGGTGGCAAACACTCAGATTTATATTCTGGATAGCGAAATGAACATACAGCCTAAAGGGGTTACAGGAGAACTGTACATAGGTGGTGTTCAGGTAGCCAGAGAGTACATCAATCTTCCGGAACTTAATGCTTACCGATTTGTACAAAATCCTTTTGGGGAAGGAAAATTATACAGAACCGGTGATAATGCAAAATGGCTTCAGGATGGTACTATAGAATATTTGGGAAGAGAAGACAGCCAGGTAAAAATCAGAGGGTACAGAATTGAATTGGGAGAATTGGATACCGTTATCAACAGTTGTCCGTTTATACATCAGGGAGTTGTTATTGCCAAAGAAGATGCTTACGGAGTAAATGAATTGGTAGCCTATGTCGTTTTTAAAGAAAATAAAACAAAAGAAGATCTTATTGCTTATTTAAAAGAGCACATTCCAGGCTATATGATTCCGGGAATAATGGTACAATTGGATGAAATTCCATTGACATCAAATGGTAAAGTAAACAGAAAAGCACTACCGGATCCAACATTCAGCAGAGCATACGAATATGTAGCACCAGGAACAAAAACAGAAGAAGAATTGGTTACCATCTGGCAGAATCTCCTTAATGTGGAGCAAGTTGGTATTACCGATAATTTCTTTGAACTGGGAGGACATTCTTTATTAGCAGTACGTTTAATATCGGCCATAAAGAAAGCAATGAATGTTGGCGTTACCATTACAAACGTATTTGGGAATCCAACGATCTCAGATCTGGCTTCTTTTATAGAAAAACAAGATACTGCCTCAACATTTTCTTTGGTAAGTAAACAAGATTTACCTGCAGCTATTCCATTGTCTTATGCTCAGGAACGTTTATGGTTTATAGATAAATTAAAAGGCAGTGAACATTATCATATGCCTACAGTATTAACGCTAAAAGGAACTCTTAATACCGATTATCTTTCGCAAGCGTTAAAAACAATTGTAGAGCGTCATGAGGCATTACGTACCGTATTTGTAGAAAAAGAAGGCGTTCCGTATCAGGTGGTACAGTCCTCAGACCGTTGGGAATTGAATGTTATTTCAGGAGTCGTAGATTATAAAGAATTTACAGCCGAAGAGATAAACAAACCATTTGATTTATCGAAAGATTATATGTTACGTGCTTCGATTATTAAGGTATCAGAAGCAGAGCATATTTTAGTATTGGTACGTCATCATATTGCAACAGACGGATGGTCTGAATCTATAATCGTTAAAGAATTCAAAGAATTATACGCTTCTTATGCAGAAGGAAAAGAGGCCAATTTACCAGCCCTTAACTTTCAATATACAGACTATTCCGTTTGGCAGCGTACAGAGTTATCTGAAGAAGTTCTGGCAGAAAAATTAGAGTATTGGGAGTCTAAATTAACAGGAGTAGCACCTTCTGCACTTCCAACAGATTATGTAAGACCAGCTGTTCAAAGCAGTCGCGGAAACCATATCAGTTTAAAGCTAGACAGCGATCAGAGTGAGGCTTTGAGAGCTTATGCGAAAGAGCAGGGCGTAACTTTATTCATGTTGTTATCGAGTGTTTACAAAGTATTGTTATACCGTTACAGCGGTCAGTCTGATATTTGTATCGGAACCACAGTGGCCAATCGCCCGCAGCAGGAATTAGAATCGATGATTGGATTCTTTGTGAACGCTTTAGCCCTTCGTACTGATTTATCCGGTAATCCGTCGTTTAATGAAGTTTTGAAATCGGTAAAGCAAACCACTTTAGAAGCATATAATCATATCGCTGTTCCGTTTGAAAAAGTAGTAGATCGTGTAGAAAAAACAAGAGATAAAAGCAGAAGTTCTTTATTCCAGGTATTGTTTGTT
This sequence comes from Flavobacterium sp. CFS9, assembly GCF_041154745.1. NCBI lineage: Bacteria > Pseudomonadati > Bacteroidota > Flavobacteriia > Flavobacteriales > Flavobacteriaceae > Flavobacterium > Flavobacterium sp. CFS9. Next base: position 3,170,825 of record NZ_AP031573.1, read on the forward strand.
TTAAACAACAACCCGGAGGCTAAAGTTGCTGAATTCAGTGATATTACGATCGAACCAATGGCAATGAATTATAATATTGCCAAATACGATCTGACCATTTTTGCAGAAGACAGCGCGGAAGGAATCTCTTTTTCATTCAACTATTGTACAGATCTTTTCAGTGCGGCAACAGTATCAGGCTTAAGATCACATTACGAGAATTTATTGACTGCTGTTTTAGAAAATGGTACCTCATCGATAGGAAACCTGGCTATGCTTAGCGCTGAAGAAGAGCAGGCACTTTTAGTAGAGTATAACACCCCTGAGTATACATTATCAGGAAAAGGAACTGTATTGTCTCACTTTGAAGCACAAGTAGCCAAAACTCCGGATGCGATTGCATTTGTTTATAATGATAGCCGTATGACGTACAAGGAGCTGGATGAAGCTTCTACCAGATTGGCATATTACTATCAACAAACGTATGATTTAAAACAAGGTGATTTGATCGCCATGATGATGGATACTTCAAACTGGTCTTTACTGGCAATGGTATCTATTCTAAAATCAGGAGCAGGTTATGTTCCAATTGATCTTTCTTTACCGAAAGAGCGTCAGTTGTACATGGTACAGGAAGCCAATGTGAAGTGTTTGCTTATTGAATCTTCGAGTTTATTTGATGTAATTGATTTTTCAGTTCCTGTATTTTCTATTGATATTCAGTATTCCGATATTCCGGCACTTCCGCAGGAGGTTACCTTTTCAACATTGGCAACAGAAGATACTACAGCTTATGTAGTATATACTTCAGGAACCACAGGCCAGCCAAAAGGCGTTCAGGTGAGTCATAAAAATTTAGTAGACTATTACGAAGGGCTGGAGGCTAAGATTTCGATTAGTGCTAATAAAAGCTTCGGATTAATGTCTTCACTTTCTGCCGATTTAGGAAATACCGTATTGTACGGTTCTTTATTAAGCGGAGGATGTTTGCACTTATTCAATAAAGATACTTTAATGGATGGCGTGAAATTACAAGCATATTTTAACGCCAACCCAATTGATTGTATCAAAATAGTACCAAGCCACTGGCAGGCGCTGAGCATCAATAATACGTTATTGTTACCGGTACGCACTTTAATATTTGGAGGCGACGTACTTCAGGTATCTTATGTTAAAGAAATTGCAGCGCAAGATTCAAATGTAGCGATCGTAAACCATTACGGTCCTACCGAGAGTACGATTGGAAAATTATTGCATCAGGTTGATCCTGCTTTTGATTACGTGACCATTCCGGTTGGGAAGTTGTTCTCAGACAGTGAAGCTTATATTGTAAGCAGCGATATGTCGTTGTGCCCGATTGGAGTTTCAGGAGAATTATTACTGGGAGGTAAAGGAATTTCGAAAGGTTATCTGAATCGTGAAGATTTAACTCAGGAGAAATTTATCACCAATCCATTTGCAGCAGGTAAAAGCAAGGTTTTATATAGAACTGGAGACTTAGTTCGCAGAAATGCATTAGGAGAGATTGAATTTTTAGGACGTGTAGACGATCAGGTGAAGATTCGTGGATACCGTGTAGAGCTAAAAGAAATCAGTCGTGTGATTCAGGGGTATTCCGGAATTGTACAGAATGAGGTTTTATTCAAAGAAGACGCTACAGGAGTTAAGCGTTTAGTAAGTTACCTGGTGGTTGAAGAAGTCTATTCAGAGGCTGATTTGAAATCGTACCTTTCAGGAGTTGTTCCGGATTATATGGTGCCTCAGGTGTATGTGGTACTGGATCAGATGCCGCTTACTTCAAACGGAAAAATCGATAGAAAAGCACTGCCGGAGCCTACCGTTACAGAAGGACGTGTATATGTTGCCCCTGAAACAGAAACAGAAAAAGGTCTGGTTGCCATCTGGCAGGATTTATTAAATGTAGAGCAGATAGGAGTTACAGATGATTTCTTTGAATTGGGAGGACATTCTTTGCTTGCCGTTCGTTTATTATCCGCTATTAAAACGACACTTAATGTTGCCATCAATATTACTGACATATTCGATCATACTAATATTGCCGCTTTGGCTTCTTTTATCGATAGTCAGGACAATACTCTTGCACTTCCGTTGGTTGTCAAACAAGACTTGCCTGCAGACATTCCGTTGTCTTATGCTCAGGAACGTTTATGGTTTATTGATAAATTAAAAGGAAGTGAGAATTATCACGTACCGGTATTATTAAATTTAAAAGGACCTCTGAATACAGACTATCTTTCACAAGCTTTAAAAACAATTGTGGAGCGTCATGAAGCGCTGCGTACAGTTTACTTAGAGAAAGAAGGAATAGCGTATCAAAAAGTTCAGCCTTCAGAGCATTGGAATCTTACTGTTCTTACTGCTGTAGCCGATCAGAAAGCTTTTATCAAAGAAGAAATAAGCCGTTCTTTTGATCTGTCTAAAGATTATATGCTGCGTGCTACAATTATCAAAGTATCAGCCGAAGAGCATATTTTATTATTGGTTCGTCATCATATCGCAACAGACGGATGGTCGACATCGCTTATCGTTAACGAATTTAAAACATTATATGCTTCTTATGCAGAAGGAAAAGAGGCTAATTTACCAGCTCTTAGTTTCCAATATACCGACTATTCCGTTTGGCAGCGTTCTGAGGTTTCCGGAGAATATTTAGCGGAGAAATTAGAGTACTGGGAATCTAAATTAACGGGAGTAGCACCTTCTGCACTTCCAACAGACTATGCAAGACCGGCTGTTCAAAGCAGTGTAGGAGACTACATCAACTTTAAATTAGATCGCGATCGCAGTGAGGCTTTACGTGCTTATGCCAAAGAAGAGGGCGTAACTTTATTCATGTTACTGCTGAGTGTTTACAAAGTAGCATTGTACCGTTACAGCGGTCAGTCTGATATTTGTGTGGGAACTACGGTAGCCAATCGTCCGCAGCAGGAATTAGAATCGATGATCGGATTCTTTGTCAATACTTTGGCACTGCGTACTGATCTATCCGGTAATCCAACATTCAATGAAGTGTTGAAATCGGTAAAACAAACTACTTTAGAAGCGTACAATCATATCGCAGTTCCGTTTGAAAAAGTAGTCGATCGTGTAGAGAAAGCCAGAGACAAAAGCAGAAGTTCTTTATTTCAGGTATTATTCGTTTTAAACAACAATCCTGAGTCTAAAATTGCTGAATTCAGTGATATTACGATTGAATCTGTACCAATGGATTACGACATTTCGAAGTTCGATCTGACCATTTTTGCAGAAGACAGTCCGGAAGGAATTTCTTTCTCATTCAACTATTGCAGCGCACTTTTCAATTCGTCTACCATTACAGGATTCCGATCTCATTACGAGAATTTGCTGGACACTATTTTAGCAGACGATACCTCATCGATAGGAAATCTGGCCATGCTTAGCGCCGAAGAAGAGCAGACACTTTTAGTAGATTACAACACCCCTGAATATACATTATCAGGAAAAGGAACTGTATTGTCTCATTTTGAAGCACAGGTAGCCAAAACTCCGGATGCTCTGGCATTTGTTTATAATGATAGCCGTATGACGTACAAGGAGCTGGATGAAGCTTCTACCAGATTGGCGTATTACTATCAACAAACGTATGATTTAAAACAGGGTGATTTGATCGCCATGATGATGGATACTTCAAACTGGTCTTTACTGGCGATAGTGTCTATTTTAAAATCAGGAGCAGGTTATGTTCCGATTGATCTTTCCTTACCAAAAGAGCGTCAGTTGTACATGGTACAGGAAGCCAATGTAAAATGTTTGTTGATTGAGTCCGGCAGTTTATTTGACGTAATTGATTTTTCAGTTCCGATATTTTCTATCGATATTCAATATGCCGATACTCCGGCACTTCCGGAGGACGTTGCCTTCTCAACATTGGCAACAGAAGATACTACGGCTTATGTGGTGTACACTTCAGGAACCACAGGTCAGCCAAAAGGAGTTCAGGTAAGTCACAAGAATTTGGTTGACTATTACGAAGGACTGGAAGCTAAGATTTCGATTAGTGCTAATAAAAGCTTCGGATTAATGTCTTCACTTTCTGCCGATTTAGGAAATACCGTATTGTACGGTTCTTTATTAAGTGGAGGATGTTTGCACTTATTCAATAAAGATACTTTAATGGATGGAGTTAAGTTGCAAGCGTATTTTAACGCCAACCCAATCGACTGTATCAAAATAGTACCAAGCCACTGGCAGGCTTTACGCATCGATACTGATTTGTTATTGCCGGTACGTACTATAATATTTGGAGGAGACGTACTTCAGGTGTCTTATGTAAAAGGGATCGCAGCGCAAGATTCAAATGTGATGATTGTAAACCATTACGGTCCTACCGAAAGTACGATTGGAAAATTATTGCATCAGGTTGATCCTGCTTTTGATTACGTGACCATTCCGGTTGGGAAGTTGTTCTCAGACAGTGAAGCTTATATTGTAAGCAGCGATATGTCGTTATGCCCGATTGGAGTTTCAGGAGAATTATTACTGGGAGGTAAAGGAATTTCGAAAGGTTATCTGAATCGTGAAGATTTAACTCAGGAGAAATTTATCACCAATCCATTTGCAGCAGGTAAAAGCGCTGTTTTATATAGAACGGGAGACTTAGTACGCAGAAATGCATTAGGAGAGATTGAATTTTTAGGACGTGTAGACGATCAGGTGAAAATTCGTGGATACCGTGTAGAGTTAAAAGAAATCAGTCGTGTGATACAAGATTATCCTGGTGTTGTACAGAATGAAGTTTCTTTTAGAGAAGATGCTACAGGAGTCAAACGATTGGTAAGTTACCTGGTGGTTGAAGAGGGCTATTCAGAGGCTGATTTGAAAACCTATCTTTCAGGAGTTGTTCCGGATTATATGGTGCCTCAGGTATATGTGGTACTGGATCAGATGCCGCTTACTTCAAACGGAAAAATCGACAGAAAAGCATTGCCGGAGCCAACAGCTGCCACGGGACGTGCTTATGTTGCACCAACCACAAAAGCAGAAGAGGATTTGGTTACCATTTGGCAAAACCTGCTTAATGTTGACGAAATAGGAGTGACGGATAATTTCTTTGAACTCGGAGGGGATTCTATCATTGTTATTCAGGTCGTAAGCCGTGCCAAGAAAAAAGGTTATCAGGTTCAGGTTCAGGATTTATTTGATTATCAAACGATCGCAGAACTGGCGGTTGCTGCAGAACGAAACAGCAAGGAGTTTAGTACAGCCGAGCAGGGAATTTTAGAAGGAGAAGTACCTCTATCCCCAATTCAGCAATGGTTTTTTGAAAGAAATGAAGCCGCATTGTCACATTTCAATCAGGCCGTTTTATTGAGCATCGATAAAAAGATTTCGAAAGAAAAACTGGAAAAAACAGTTGAATTAATAGCCAAACGCCACGATTCGCTTCGATCAAAATACCAAAAAGAAACCGTTCACGGACAGGAAGAATGGAAGCAGTTTTACGGAGAATCAATTAATTTCTATCGAACAGAAACGATCGATGACGAAAAGGATGTTGCAGAAGCTGTGACGGCAATTTGTGCAAAATACCAGCAATCATTGGATATTGAAAAAGGAGATCTGGCGCGTTTTGTTTTGATTGAAATGCCGGACGCTGTACCATACAACCGATTTTTCATGGTATCGCACCACTTAGCGGTAGACGGAGTTTCCTGGAGGTTTATCATCGATGATCTGGAAACACTGCTGACAGAAGAAACAACGGACGAAAAGCTGTATCTGGAAAATAAAAACAATTCGTTCAGAGACTGGATCAATAAGTTGAAAAACTTTGCAGAGACCGAAGAAATAGAATCTCAGTTAGAGTACTGGCAGCAAATTAATAGCGACTATACACCGCTTCCAACCGATTTTTCGGCCAACAAACCTACCAGAGAAACGAAGAAAACTCAGGTCGGAATTCTAAATCAGGAATATACCAAACACCTGTTGAAAGATGCCAATTCAGCTTATAATACAGAAATCAACGATTTGATGTTAAGCGCATTGCAAATGACTTTTGAAGATGTTCTGGGAACAAAACGACTGGCATTAGGATTTGAAGGCCACGGAAGAGAAAATGTACTGAAAGACATCGATGTTAGCGGTACTACAGGATGGTTTACCAATAAGTATCCGGTGATCTTGTCAAAAGAAGAAGCTACAACGGAAGGCGATATTGTTAAATCGGTAAAAGAAGCATTGCGCAGAATTCCAACCAAAGGAATGGGGTACGGCTGTTTGCGTTATTTACACTCGTCTGAAGAAATACGCCATTCTTTAAAAGATTGCGGATGGGATGTTGTCTTTAATTATTTGGGACAAATTGATAATGTTCTGAATCAAAGTGCAGTCTTTTCATCAGCTCCGGAATATGGGGGAGATCATATCAGCCCCACTTCTATACTGGAAGAGAAATTTATTGTAAAAGCAATTATTGTGGCCAATGAACTTAGAATTTCCTGGGATTACTCCGAAGCACAATACCAATCAGAAACCGTTCAGAATCTGGCTGATAAGTATGTAGAATATTTAACCCAGCTTATAGAACACTGTATTCGTAAAGAAGACCGAGAACTAACTCCTTCCGATTTTGGATTAAGCGATTCATTAGATTTTAAAGAGTTTGATGCTCTGTTTGAATCTGAAGTTGCCGAAGAATCTCAGGATGAAAGTGTGCTAAGATTCTAAACTCATAACGAACCCTAATAACTATCACTATTAATACCATAACATATGAAATTACCTGTATCCTATCACCAGCAAAGGATGTGGTTCATCGACCATTTCGAAAGAGATTATCTCTACGAAGGAGGACCTGTTTACCATAATATACCATTGAGTTTTACAATAGAAAAAGAGGTAAGTACCGAAGAAATTTATCGTGCTTTTACACAATTGATCAACCGTCATGATATTTTAAGAACCAAAATCGTAAGAGAGGGTGATCAGATTTTTCAGGTCATTACAAGCCCTGAAGAAACGGATATAAAAAAGCTGCTAAAAGAACAGCCTGATCTGAAAGAAAATCAGGAAGAATTACGCAAAATATCCTTTGATTTTGAAAATGGAGTATTGGTAAAAGCCTATTTCGAACGTTTGGAAAATCATATCAGGATACTATTTGTACTTCATCATGTAGTGGCAGACCGTTATAGTCTTAAGATTCTCAAAGAAGATTTTTTAAGTTTTGTTTCGCGTCCCGAAGATTCACTTGGATTTACCATGCAATACAAAGATTTTTCAGAATGGGAACAGGCTGTTGATCCTTACGAAACAGAAACCCTGGTTGCTTTTTGGAGAAAACAGTTAACCGATAATCAGGTGCTGTATCTTCCTACCGATTCAGAACGTGTTCCGGTTCATATTTATCAAACTGCAACGAGCTCTTTTTCTTTTAGTAAAGATGGTTTACAATCCTTTGCAGCAGTTAATGGTACTACCCCGCAAATGGTGACTTTAGCTGCCTATAAGATGGCTTTGTCCCAGTTTTCAGGGCTTTCGGATATTGTGATCGGTACCTTGATGAACATGCGCAACCATCTTACAGAATCAACGGTGGGACCCATAGAAAATCTGGTAGTGTTACGATCTGTACTGGACAAAAATGGAACACTTGAAGATGCCTGCACAGTCGTTGCCAATACCTGGGAGACGGCAAACAACAATAAAGAAATTCCATTTGACAAGCTGGTTGTAGAAATCAATCCTAAAAAGGATATGAGCAGAACAGCACTTTTTGATGTTTTGTATTTGTACGACCGATACGATGCCGTTACCGAAGAAGAAGGAGAGCCTTTTAACTATAAAAATCAGGGATTAGGAAAATACGATCTTAATCTTTTAGTACAGGAAAGAGAAAACAGTTTTGATTTTATACTCACCTACAATGATCTTTATTTTAAAGCTGAAACCATCACTTCCTTTTTAGAAAGTATAGAAAGTATCCTTACAACGGCTACAGAATACGAAGATACCTTAAGAGGAATTGCCGTATTCTGATTACCATTCGATAACGCATCGTATGATTTCATATTAACAGTAAAGAGTGACTACGTTACAAGAAAACATTTTTTAAATCATGGAAAAATTCATAAAAAACTTAAAAGACCTTGGGTTTCAGCTTAAAATTAACGGGCAGGATTTAGTGCTACTGGGAAAAGAAGGAAAACTTACACCTTCTGATATTAAGATTATCACCGAACGTCAGGACATAACTTCATTCATTAAAGAAAACAAAGCCGATCTGGTTGCTTATTTAAAGAAAGAAGATTTTAAACTGGACCGAAAAAACATTTCTTCGATGTACGGATTAAGTCCTGTTCAGGAAGGGATTTTATTTCACAGTACCTACCTGTACAGTACCGGAGCCAAAGAAAATACCACTTATCATACCCAGTTTGACGTTACTTTTTCGTCTAAATTGGATGTAGTTCGCTTTAAAAAAGCCTGGCAGCATGTCATTAACAATCATACCATTCTGAGAACCGGTTTTATTTACGACAAAGTAAATATTCCGATTCAGTTCGTAAACAAAGAAGTAGAAGTTCCTTTGCGATTGATTGATTTAACCAACAGTACCGATGAGGAGAAGGATATTACCTTTAAAAAACTAAAAGACGAAGACCGATTTGAAGATTTCAGTTTTACAAATCCGCCTTTAATGCGTATCACGCTGGCTAAGTTTGGAGAGAGTACTTATAAAATGATATGGACGAAACATCACGTATTATGGGACGGATGGTCCGGACAAGTGATCATTCAGGAAGTGATACGTGCATACACCAACCTAATGCACGGTGTAGAACCTGAGGCACAGGAAGAAGACCGATACGAAGATTTCATCAATTATATCAAAGCGATAGACGCCTTTGAAGAAAAAGAATTCTGGCAGACTTATATGAAGGATTTTAACGAACCTTCATTACTGCCTTTCTGTAAAGCATTACACGAACGTAACAAAGGAAAAGGAAAATACGAGCGTATTACCATTGATTTTGATGCCGAATTAACGCAAAAAATAAATGATTTTTCTAAAGCACAGCATGTTACACCTAATACTTTAACACAGGCGGTTTGGGCCATTTTATTGTCAAAATACACTGGTTTTAAAGATATTGTGTACGGTGTTACCGTTTCCGGACGTCCGGCTGAACTCAATTACGACAGCAAAGTAGGATTGTATATCAATACCATTCCGTTAAGAGCAAAAATAGATCAGAATCAAACGATTACTGATTTCCTGGCAATGCTTCAGAAAACGTCAGTAACGGCTAGGAATTTCCAACATACGTCTCTTAATAAAATTCAGCAATGGAACGAAATAAAAGGAGATTGTTTTGATACTTTATTGTCGTTTACCAATTATCCGTCTAAAAGCAGTGACAGCAAGCAAAAACCGGTTTTAGAAATAGAGAGTGTAAATGTAAAAGAAAACAACAACTATTTACTTTCGATTCAGCCTATGCTGAAAGACAGACTGGTTATCGATTTCACATTCAACAGTTCGATAATGGAGGCTGCTTTTGTTCAGATGATTACAGAACATTTCAGAACAGCCTTGTGTCAAATGGCCGAAGAGCAGTTTACTACTATAGGAGATTTCAATATGCTGGGTGCAGCAGAAATTGAAGTGCTTACCAAAGCCTACAACGCCTCTGAAGTAGATTATCCGGCAGATCAGAATATGGTGGAGATTTTTGAAGAAAAAGCAGCAAACACTCCCGATGCTGTTGCTTTGACTATAGACGGCAAACACATGACTTATAAAGTACTGAACGAAAAAGCAAATCAGCTTTCCAGATACTTGCAAGAGCAGGGTGTAGGTCCGGAAGTCATGGTAGGAATGTGTATCAACCGTTCTTTTGAGATGATCATCGGAATACTTGGAATCTTAAAAGCAGGTGGGGCTTATGTGCCTATTGATCCTGAATACCCGGCGGAGCGTATCAGTTTTATACTGAACGATATCAAATCAAATATTGTATTGGTAAGCACAAAAAGCAGTGAAACCGTAAAACTGGATATCCCTGTTCAGCTGGTAAATTTAGATCAGGCAGATACATTTCTTTCCGCTTATGAAACGACCAATTTAGAGTTGGATTTACCTTTCGATAATTTGGCTTATGTCATTTATACGTCAGGAACTACCGGAGTGCCTAAAGGGGTAATGATCGAGCACGGCAACGTGGTACGACTTTTCTTTACAGAAAAACCTTTGTTTGATTTTGACGAAAAAGATGTATGGTGCCTGTTCCATTCTTATAGTTTTGACTTTTCGGTTTGGGAAATATTTGGTGCCTTGTTATACGGAGGCAGATTGGTAATTGTTCCTGAACTGGTTGCAAAAGATACGGAAGCATTTGCAGATCTTTTAGCAGAGCAGGAAGTAACCGTATTGAATCAGACACCTTCTGCATTCAATGCTTTACAGGAGCAGGTAATCGACAAAAAACATCCTTTGAAAGTACGTTATGTAATATTTGGAGGTGAGGCGCTTACACCGGGAGTTCTTAAGCCATGGGCGGCTCAATATCCGGATTGTGCCCTGATCAACATGTACGGTATTACCGAAACCACGGTGCACGTAACCTTTAAAGAGATCGGAACACGTGAAATTAACCTTAATGTAAGTGATATCGGAAGACCTATCCCAACCATGAGCTGCTATATTCTGGATGAAAATATGGAATTAGTACCCATGGGAGTTGCCGGAGAATTGTTTGTTTCAGGAGCCGGAGTTTCAAGAGGGTATTTAAATCGTCCTGAACTTTCAAAAGAACGATTCATGACCAATCCATTCAATCCGGGAGAACGTCTATATAAAACCGGAGACGTTGCCAAACGACTTTCAAGCGGAGATATAGAATACTTGGGAAGAAACGATAAACAAATAAAAATCAGAGGATTCAGAATCGAGCTTGGAGAAGTAGAAGCCGCTTTAAACATCTGTCCGTATGCCAATCATGCCGCGGTTATTGTACACGAAGATCAGTTTTATTCTAAAGAATTAGTCGCATATGTAGTACTTAAAGACAATTATACACTGGAAGATTTTAAAGGATATCTTTTAGAAAGTCTTCCTAAATATATGGTGCCTACTTTGTGCATCCCTCTGGATGAAATGCCGCTTACCTCAAATGGAAAAGTAAATAAAAAAGCTTTACCAAAACTGGCATCACAAGGAACAGATGCCAGCGGTTATGTTGCGCCGCGCAATAATCATGAAGAGCAGCTGGTAACCATCTGGAAAGAAATTTTAGACAGAGAAAGAATAGGAGTTACCGATAATTTCTTCGAGTTTGGAGGACACAGTTTAAAACTCACAAGACTTATTACCCGATACCATAAAGAGTACGGAATCAAGTTGGAACTTAGAGATTTATTTGTCAATAAAACAATCGAGGAACATTGTCCACTATTGTTCGGTGCTTCTGCTGAAAGCAATGAAATCGAAAAAATTACCCCTGTTGCAAAACAAGCGAATTATCCACTTTCAAGCGGTCAGTATCGCATGTGGGTGTTGAGTCAGTCGGGAGAAAATAATACTTCCTATAATATGCCTGCGAACCTTACTTTGGAAGGATACGATATTCCGATTTTAAAGAAAGCCATTGATGCTGTTATCGAGCGTCATGAAACATTGCGTACCGTATTCAAAGAAGGAGAAAATGCTGAGGTCAGACAATGGATCATTACTCCTTCGGAAATTGACTTTACCATCCAGGAACAGGATTTCAGAGGAGAGGCAAATATTGAAAATGCTGTAGCAGATTATATACTGCAGGATACTTTACAGCCTTTTAACCTTGCAGAAGGACCTTTGTTAAGAATAGCATTACTGCAGGTGTCAGATCAGAAACATGTTTTTTATTATAACATGCATCACATTATCGGAGACGGAGTTTCCATAAACATCTTAAAGAGAGACGTACTGGCATTTTACAATGCATTCAAAAATAACACGGTGCCTTCGCTTCCGGTTCTGTCTATCCAGTACAAAGATTTTGCGGTATGGCAAAAGCAGCAGTTGGAAAACAATGCTTTTGATCCCCACAAAAAATATTGGCTGCAAACGCTTTCCGGAGACAGAGGGGTATTAGATTTTCCTAGTCAGAAAGCAAGACCAAAAGTGATGACCAATAATGGACAAACGTTAAGAACCTTTCTTTCGGATACGGTTACCAAAAAATTTGAAACGTACTGTAAAACAAAAGGAGGAACCTTATTTACTGGAGTAGTAGCGGTTTGGAACATATTGTTTTACAGATATACCAATCAGAAAGATATTAGCATCGGGTCACCGGTTATGGGCAGAGATCATGTCGATCTTGAAAATCAAATCGGACTTTACTTTAACAATATTGTGATTCGCAATCAAATCAATCCGGAGGACAATTTTGATCAGATATTTGATAAGGTAAAAGAAGCCATGTTTGAGAATATGAAACATCAAATGTATCCGTTCGATAACTTGCTGGACGATTTAACCATAAAAGGTGATACCAGCCGTAATCCTCTGTATGATATTATGATATCCTATCACAATACCGGAGCAGCAGAAAACAATAAAGATTTACTGCTTACACAGGAAGAGACTGATCAGATTGTGGTTCAGGATCAAAAAGGATCAAAACTGGACATGCTTATTAATGTTAAAGAAATAGGAAATCACCTGTATTACAACATTAATTACAACACCGATTTGTACAATCAAAGTTTTATCGAAATCCTGATGAACGACTTTAAGTATTTATTGTCGCAGCTTTTAGAAAACAAAACGGAAAGGATAGATGATATTGATTTCCAGAAAGAAACCAAGCAAATCCTAAGAAGCCTTAATGCCAATAAATTTAAACTGGTTAAAAAATAAAAGCCTTTAGCTTATCGCATTCACAGCGATAAAATTCTTTTTCAAATTAGAGTGCAGAGCCGCGAATCAGGTTGGATCATTTTAGGTCCAATCTGATTGGTAAAGCTCTGAATCTTACGAACTAAATATTTTGATTACAAACACTACAGTCAAAAGCTGTATTCTAAAAAATAAAATTATGATCAATAGTATACAAAAATTAAAAGGGATTAAAGCTCAAAAAGTAACCGATGTTGCACAGGTTGACTATTCAGTATGGCCGGGTCAGGCAGGATTTCCATTGGTAGTTAAACCATCGGCAGTGGGGATGCAGTTAAACGACTGGGTAGCTCAGAACAGAGCTGAATTTCAGGAAAAAGTGAATACTTACGGAGCCATACTTTTTAGAGGATTTCACATTAATACCGTTGAAAAATTTGAGAACTTCAGCAAATTATATGCTGATACACCTCTTGAATATAATTTAAGATCATCCCCTCGATATTCAGTTGGAAAAAATGTGTATCACACGACCACTTATCCTAAAGAATATTCGATCGAAATGCACAGCGAAAGCTCGTATGCGCCTGTTCACCCGAGCAATATTGTGTTCTGCTGCATCGATCCGGCTGACAAACAAGGCGAAACTCCGATAGCCGATAACAAAAAAGTACTGGAGTATTTAAGCGAAAAAACAAGAACCAAGTTTTTGGAAAAAGGAGTGAAATACGTGAGAAACCTCAACGAAGCTTATGGTTTGTCCTGGAAAGAAGTTTTTCAGACCGAAGATCAAAAAGAAGTAGAGAAAACCTGTAACGAACAAGGCATTTCGTTTGAATGGAAAAGCGATACCAACTTAGTTTTAACCTGGACTAAAAAAGCAATTTGGGAACACCCGGCTACAGGAGATTCAGTTTGGTTCAATCACGCTTACTTTTTTAACAAATACGCCTTGGAAGCCTCCTTTTTTGATTTGGTAAACTCAGAAGACCAGCTTCCAAATAACACCTTCTACGGAGACGGAACCGAAATCTCGAAAGAAGAAATCGAAGAAATCAGGGAAGCCTATCAAAAAGCAACTGTTTTATTCCCTTGGGAAAAAGGAGATGTATTGTTCCTGGACAACATGTTGATGTCACACGGAAGAAGCCCTTATGAAGGCAGCAGACAAATTATAGCCTCCTTATTTTAATTTCTAAACCTACCTAATCCAAAAACAAAGTACTGTTCGCGTTCTGTCGGAACAGTTTGAATACCTAATTAATCAGATACTAAAATCATGGAAAAAGAAACAATAAATAACGTTGAAGGATATCAGCTTTCAATAAATCAAATGAACTTATGGAGTGTAGCTGAAAAAAACATACAAAACTATTTTAATCAGGTAGTTATTGATCTGAAAAGCGATGTGACTATAGAAAAGTTAAAACGCGGATTAGCACTCGTAATAAGTAAAAATGAAACCTTATTGTTTAAAATGAACGAGGCGCCAAATGTTGGTTTCCCGGTTCAGGCAGTATCTGAATTAAAGCAGACAGAAATAGTCGAAAGAACGGTTCAATCATTGGATCAGTTTACGATTACAGCAACTGTTCAGGAAAGTTTAGGATACGGGTATGACCCTTTAAGAGATAGTGCGATACGTTTTTGTCTGCTGAAAGATTCGCAAGGAAATCAGGTATTGGCAGTGCGTTTGTTTTCACTTTGGGCAGACAGTTACAGTACCGCCTTTTTATGCAGCGAATTGTCCAAAGTCCTCTTCGACGAAGCTTCATATGAAAAAGAAGAGAGAGAAGTGGTAGAATATCAGGATTTTTCGGCCTGGCAGCAACAGCTGTTCAGTGATCCGGAAGAAGAAGGAGTGAATTTCTGGAAAAACTATCCAACAGATTTAACCAAAGATATTGTACCGTTTAAGAATCGTAAAAACGAGACATTCAGTCCTCAAAGGAAAAACATCTGCACCATTGACGGAGATGCTTATACCGAACTAAAAGCTAAAATGGCTCAGGAAGAGAGTTCAGCAGAACATTTACTATTATCTCAATTCGCGGCTTATCTGTCAAAATTTGACGAAGACTCCTTTACAATCGGATATCTTCCGTTTAAAAGATATTATAACGAACTTGAAAATACATTTGGTTTAGTAGCAAAAATACTTCCGGTAGGTCTGAATGAATTTGCATCATTATCTGAAAAAGAAGCCATTGCATTGGTAAAGAAATCAGTAGCCGAAATCGGAATGTGGTCGGATTATTTCTATGTAAACAGAATTCATGACAAGAAAGTTACTGAAGCTACAACCTTCAACTATGTGTTTGAGTACGCAGAGCTGAATGATAATTATTCTTCAGATACTTTAAAAATAAGAGACCTGTTTAGCGTAACGGATGTTTTTGAAGTAAAAATTAACGCTGTAGATTTTGGTGACAGACTAACCATAGATTTGTATTACGATACAGCTTTGTACTCCGATGCGGCAGCAGTTTTAATGGCTTCTCAGCTTAAGGGAGTTTTTACCAATCAGAATGATGTTTTAGCAGGTCAGGCCATTATAGAGGCGTCAAATGATACTGCTAAAGAGTATGCATCATTTGATTCTATTTTGGCAATCTTTAACGAGCAGGCAGCATTACAGGGAAATAACACGGCTCTGTCTTATAATGATGTTACCATTTCTTATCAGGAGTTAGACGAAAAATCAAATCAGTTCGCTCACTATTTAATTCAGAATTGTGGCATTCAAAAAGCAGACCCTGTTGCGGTTTTACTGGATCGTTCGCCTTATTTTATGATTAGTGTTTTAGGAATTCTGAAAGCCGGAGCTTACTATATTCCAATGGACACGGCTTATCCCAAAGACCGAATTCAATTTGTTCTGGAAGATGCAGCCTGTAAACTACTTATCAGTACACCGGCTATAATTGGGGAAGAAATTTATGCTGATTTAACCGTTCTTGATCCGTCTAAAGAAGAGATATTTCAAACACAAGGCGATACATCACTATTTAATAAAGCCACTCCGGAAGATATTGCCTATTGCATTTACACTTCAGGATCTACCGGAAATCCAAAAGGATGCCTGATCACACATGCAAATCTTTTAAACTACATACAATGGTCGAATGACTATTATTTTACTGATGTAGAAACAGGAAACTGGGGATTGATTACGTCTATTTCGTTTGATCTTACCATAACGTCTCTTTTTACAAGTTTAACCAGAGGGAAGCAATTGTGGATCGGATCGGATGAAAAATCAATAAACGAATTGCTTATAGAAAGTTTTACCAACCCAAATATTGATACTTTAAAATTAACGCCTTCACACCTTTCGTTACTGAAAGAGCTGAATATCGATAAAACAAACGTTAAAATAATTATTTGCGGCGGTGAACAATTAACTCAGAATCAATTGCAGAATGTATGGGACATTAATAAAGACATCCGCATATTTAATGAATACGGGCCAACTGAAACCACTGTAGGCTGTATCGTAAAAGAAATGACAAGCGATCAGGCTGAGGTGCGCATTGGGAAACCTATTGCCAACACGACCATAGCGATTGTAGATCAACAGGGGAATCCTTGCGATATTGGAATGTACGGTGAAATTATAATTTCGGGTGCAGGAGTTGCAAAAGGCTATTTAAACCGTCCGGAACTTAATGCAGAACGTTTTATCGCAACAGAAAAGGGTTCATTATCTTATAAAACAGGAGACATTGCCAGATGGATGGACAACGGAGAGATCATTTACAAACAGAGAAGAGACGACCAGGTCAAAGTAAGAGGTTACCGAATAGAATTAAGTGAAATCGAACAGCAGCTGCTGCAGTATCCCGGGATCCATCAGGCAGTTGTATTAGTAGACAGTAAAAGTGAGAACGAAAAAGAGATTGTTGCTTTTATTGTTTGTTCTCAAAAAGAAGAATCAAAAGAAATTAAAAGATATCTGGAGCGCAAACTACCCGCATATATGGTTCCTTCTTTGATTATAGAAACAGATGCCATTCCGTTAACCGTAAACGGAAAAGTGGATAAAAAATATTTACTAACGTTAAATAAAGGCAGATCATCAAGCGTAGCGTATGTGGCTCCGGTAAATGAACTTGAAACACAAATTACAGCCATTTGGCAAGAAGTACTTCAATTAGACACTGTAGGGACTGAAGATGACTTTTTTGAGTTAGGAGGCCACAGTCTTAAAGCGACACAACTGATCAACCAATACCATAAAGCTTTTGAAGTAAAACTGGGATTAAAAGAAGTATTTTCAAGTACTACCATTAAGGCACATGCTAATTTGATTGGAAACTCAGAAGTAAAAAAACACAGCTCGATACAAAAAGTTCAGGATGCGGAAGATTATCCGGTTTCAGCAGGACAACGCAGATTATGGGTGTTGAGTCAGTTTACAGGAAGTGCCGGAGTGTACAACATGCCTTTTCATCTGACTTTAAAAGGTGCTTATGATGTAAAATGTTTTTCAAAAGCAATAGAAGCTACTATAAGCAGACACGAAGCTTTGCGAACGGTATTTAAAATCAATGCTGAAGGAGAGGTAAGACAGGTAGTCAAAACAATAGAAGAACTGGGGTTCAGTGTAAATTATATGGATTACACAACCGATCTGCATCAGGATACCAACGTAGCCCAGTACATAAAAGAAGACACCTATGCGGCATTTGACCTGACCAACGGACCGTTGGTAAGAGCCAGTATCTTACAGCTTTCAGATGAGGAGTATATCTTTTATTATAACATACATCACATTGTTTGCGACGGCTGGTCAATGAATGTTCTGGCAAAAGATGTCCTGGCGTTATACGAACAGCTTCTGGAAGAGAAAGAACCGGAATTACCGGCACTAAAAATCCAGTACAGAGATTATGCAGTCTGGCAGCAGGAACAATTACAGCAGGAACAAAACAATGTTCATAAAGAATATTGGTTAAAAACGCTGACAGGAGAACTTCCTACTTTAGATCTGCCGTATCAAAAAGCAAGACCGACCGTTAAGACTTATGCGGGGAACAGCCTAAGAACTTATATCACTCCGGAAGTTACAAACGGACTTAAAAAGTACGGACAAAATCAGGGAGGAAGTTTATTTATAGGATTACTGGCTGCCTGGAATGTCCTGTTTCACAAATATACCGCTGAAAAGGATATCATTATCGGAACGCCTGTCGCAGGCAGAGAGCATGCCGATTTAAATGATCAGATTGGTTTTTATATCAATACACTTCCGTTGCGAAATGCAGTAGATCCGGAGCAGAGTTTTGAGTCTTTTTACCAAGCGGTAAAAGAAAACACGCTCTCGTCTTATGAACATCAGATGTATCCTTTCGATAATTTGGCAGACGATCTTGATCTCCGAAACGATACCAGCAGAAGTGCTGTGTTTGACGTGATGCTGATGTTACAAAACATGAGAGATGTTGCTGAAAACAAAAATCTGGAGCAGACGGCTTTTTATACGATAGAAGATAAGGGCTATAAAGTATCTAAGTTTGATATGGACATTGCGTTTCAGGAACAGGGAGATTATCTCGCTTTTAACATCACTTACAATACCGACCTGTATTCGCAGAAAGCAGTATCATGTATCATAAACCATTACAAACAATTGCTGGAAGTACTGGTACAAGATCCAAACCAGCAGATCAAAAATATAGATTACCTGTCGAAAGAAGAAAAACAAGAGCTTATCGTTGATTTTAATGCCAATGCAGTATCCTATCCGACAGACCAAACCTTAATCGATTTGTTTGCACTTCAGGCTGCTAAAACTCCTGAAAATACAGCATTATCATTTAAAAATAAAAAGTATACTTATCAGGAACTGGACCAACTTTCGAATCGTTTGGCCAATTGTTTAAGACAGGATCACCATATTGTAAAAGGAGATTTTATAGGAGTACAGTTAGAAAGAGATGCATCTGTCATTATTTCGATTTTAGGAATTATGAAAGCTGGTGGGGTTTATATTCCGATAGACACAGCACATCCGGAATCCCGAAAGGCATACATCTATGACGATACCAACATAAAGTTACTCATTGCAGATAAATCTCATATTACGATCAGTGATGACTTTAAAGGAACCTTGTTTGATATGGTTACCGATTTTGAGCCGGACAATTATAGTGAAGATCTGGAAGATGTAAAACTTACAACAGATGATTTAGCCTATATCATTTATACGTCGGGCTCTACCGGAAATCCTAAAGGAGTGATGATTGAGCATAAAGGAATTGTAAACACCATTTTCGCTCAAATCGAACTTTTCGATATTACCAATAATGATAACGGATTGCAGTTTGCTTCATTCTCATTTGATGCTTCGATATCTGAGATATTCACAGCACTTTTATCAGGAGCCTGTTTATCTGTAATCGACAGAGAACACCGTGAGGATCCAAAAATGCTGGAGAAATACATTATCGAGAATAAAATCGCTGTAGCGACAATACCGCCTTCTTATTTGAGTCTGATGGATGTAAATTCTTTAAGAAGATTAAAAACTTTAATCACAGCTGGTGAAGCTCCTGTTTATAGTAAGGTAAAAGAATATTTGGAGTTAGGAAATTACTATAACGCCTATGGTCCTACAGAAACCAGTATTTGTTCGGCGATGTATGGCCTGCTTAAAGGAGAGGATCTACCCTTAGGGAATATACCAATAGGAAAACCTATAGCCAATACCCAAACCTTTATTCTGGATAAGGATCACAAGATAGTACCTGTTGGAGTTATTGGTGAAATCTGCATAGGAGGAGCCGGATTGGCCAAAGGTTATTTAAACAGACCGGAACTTACAGCAGAGAAATTTATTGAACATCCGTATGCAGAGAACGAACGCCTGTACAAAACAGGAGATTTAGGAAAATGGCTGCCTGATGGTAACATCGAATTTCTGGGAAGAAAAGACGACCAGGTTAAAATTTCGGGATATCGAATTGAACTCGGAGAAGTAGAGCAAGCTTTACTGGCCCACAATCAAATTGACGAAGCCGTTGTAATGGTAGAGATCAATCAGTTTAATATCAAAAGTTTAATTGCTTATATAGTGGTATCCGATGATACATTGTCGTTAGAACAGCTAAGAGCATTCCTGAAAAACTTAATTCCGAATTACAGCATTCCTTCAGAGTTTATAGCCTTAAAACAGCTGCCGATTACCATAAACGGAAAGATCGATAAAAAAGAACTGGGGAATACACCGGGAATTAAAATAGCCAGTGAAAAACAATATGTAGCGCCCGAAACAGAGAAAGAAAAACTGATTACCGGAATCATTGCAGAAGTATTGGGGAAAGAAGCAGGAAGAGTAAGTCTGCAGGACAATTTCTTTGATCTGGGAGCCAATTCCATAAAGATTGTCAAAATACTTAACGAAATTAATAAGCAATTAGGGCTTGATATCAAGGTCGTATCCTTATTTGAAAACCCTAACGTAGAGGAGTTTCTTCAATACTTAGATGCTGTTGATTCACAGGAAAAACAAACCGAACAAGTTCCGGAAGATATATCAGAAGCTCTGGATGAATTTATAAACTTAATGTAATACGATGCAATTTAATTACTATGGAAAATAATATTAGAAAAAAAGATATTGCTATTGTTGGAATTTCAGGTAAATATCCCAAGTCAGATAATATTAATGAGTTCTGGAAACATTTAATGAACGGAGAAGAATTAGTTCATTTTTACAGCGATGATGAATTAAGAGCGGCAGGAGTAACGGAAAAAGAACTTGCTAATCCGGATTTGATAAAAGCACAAGCCTCTCTGGAAGACCCAAATAGTTTTGATTATTCTTTTTTTGGATACACCAGACAAGAAGCAATGTCAATGGACCCGCAGGTACGCATGATGCACGAACTGGTTTGGCTTGGTCTGGAAGATGCCGGGTACAATCCTAAAACATACAAAGATAAAATCGGACTGTATTTGTCTGCTTCAGACAATATGAATTGGAGAGCCTATACCATGATCACCAATAACGATAACGTCAATTCATTTTACCTGAATCAAATCTCCAATAAAAACTTCATAAGTACTCTGATCTCTTATAATATGAACCTGAGAGGTCCCAGTTATTATGTAGATACAGCCTGTTCAAGTTCATTGGTCGGAATTCATCAGGCTTGTCGTTCCTTATTGATGAGAGAATGTTCGATTGCAATTGCCGGAGGAGTAAGAGTATATTCAAAAGCATACAAAGGACACCAGTATCAGGAAGGAATGACCAATTCTAAAGACGGTCACTGCAAAGCTTTTGATGAAGATTCGTCCGGTATTGTATCCGGAGAAGGAGCCGGAGTAGCCGTTCTGAAAAGACTGGAAGATGCCATAGCCGATAAAGATCAGATTTATGCCGTAATACGAGCTTCGGTAGTAAACAATGATGGAAACCGAAAAGTAGGGTACACCGCTCCAAGTATCAGCGGGCAGTATGAATGCATCAAACAGGCACAGCAGATTGCAGATGCTACACCGGAATCGATAACCTATATTGAAGCACATGGTACCGGTACAAAATTGGGCGATCCGATAGAAGTAGAAGCACTCAATAAATCTTTTGAATACAATACCAATCACCACTGCGCTTTAGGATCGGTAAAAACCAATATAGGGCATCTGGACAGTGCAGCAGGAATTACAGGATTTCTTAAAACAACACTGGCATTAAAAAATAAAATGCTTCCGCCGTCTTTACATTTTAAAAATCCAAATCCGGAAATTAATTTTAAATCCGGACCTTTTAAAGTACAGACAGAATTATCGGCCTGGACATCGAAAGACAACCAGCCTTTGAGAGCCGGTGTCAGCAGTTTTGGGATAGGCGGAAATAATGCCCATGTGATATTACAGGAAGCACCGGT
The DNA here is from genome assembly GCF_041154745.1 of Flavobacterium sp. CFS9. NCBI lineage: Bacteria > Pseudomonadati > Bacteroidota > Flavobacteriia > Flavobacteriales > Flavobacteriaceae > Flavobacterium > Flavobacterium sp. CFS9. The sequence goes on from NZ_AP031573.1 coordinate 3,192,569, forward strand.
GAAAGAAGAAACCGCAGAGAACAATTCGTATAAGTTATTGCGTTTTTCTGCACAATCTGCAGGAGCTTTAAATGCCTATCAGGAAAAGTTAACTTCGTTTCTTGAAGAAAATGAGAAAGGTAATTTTCAGGATATGGCCTATACTTTGCAGGTCGGCAGAAATCAGTTTAAGTACAATCGCTTTCTGGTAAGCAACTCCAGAGAAAAAGCCATTGAAACGTTAAAAGATCCTTTAAGCAAGTCGGTTTATTCCGGTAAACTAAGCCAAAAGAGAAAGGTCGTTTTCATGTGTACAGGATCCGGAGCACAATACCTCAACATGGGTAAGGACCTTTATGAAAAGGAACCTTATTTTAAAGAGCTCATCGACAAAGGATTTTCGATTATCAAAGAGTTAACCGGAGTAGATGTCACAAAGGTTTTGTACGGAGAAAATGCAGATCCGGAAAAAAATACAGACATTAATAAAAATGAATTCACGCAGCCTATCGTATTTGTTTTTGAATATGCTTTAGCCAAATTAATGATGCGTTGGGGAATTACTCCCGACAAATTAATAGGACACAGTACGGGAGAATATGTTGCCGCTTGTTTAAGCGAAGTGTTTTCTTTTGAAACCGGTGTAAAATTGGTGGCCAAACGTGCCTTATTGATGAACAAAACACCTGGAGGAAGCATGTTAAGCGTATCGCTTTCTGAAGAAAAAATAAAAGCCTACCTAAATGACAATGTGAGTTTAGCCGTGGTTAATTCTCCGGAATCTTGTGTTTTATCAGGAACTGATTCAGCTATTGAGGCGCTAATAGAAATATTGGAAACCGAAGAAATTTTATGTTCAAAATTAAGAATTTCATTAGGAGGACATTCGTTTTTAATGGATTCAGTTTTAGAAGAGTTCAGACAGGAGTTAGAAAAAGTCGAATTCTCGGCACCAAAAATTCCTTTTGTATCCAATCTTACAGGACAACTGATCAATTCGGAAGAAGCGGTATCAACGCAATATTGGGTTGATCATTTGCGTCATACAGTACGATTCTCAGACGGATTAGCCACATTGTTAAAAGATTCGGATAGCATTTTTATTGAAGTCGGACCAGGAAATACCTTAACCACTTTGTTTCAGCAGCAAAAGCACGATGAAACTTCCAATAATACCGCTATAAATTTGGTCAGACATCCAAAACAGGAAATTAATGATCAGGAGCATCTTTGTCAAAAATTAGGAGAATTGTGGATGAATGGTATCGACATTAACTGGGAAACTTATTACGGAGTGCAAAAACCATACAGAGTGTCTATGCCGGGTTATGTATTTAATAAAACCAAACTGCCTGTAAAAGTGAATCCTTTCGCACTTCTTAATTTCTCAGGATCAGAAGGAGGCGCTATTGCCGCACCGCTCACTACAGAATATTATGATGACAGTGAAGCCTTCCAGGAGGATTTAGAAGATAATGTGGTGTCTTTTGTAAACTATGTACCGCCATCCAATGAAACTGAGGAAAAGCTTGTTGAAATGTGGAAATCATTTTTTAGTAAAGACGAAATTGGAGTTTTACATGATTTCTTCGCCTTAGGAGGCAATTCTTTAAAAGGCGTTACCATGCTTAAACTAATTCAGAAACGATTTGACATCGAAATCAAAATTAAAGATTTCTACCAAAAATCGACCATCAAAGAACTGGCCGCAGAAATAGATATGGGATTAAAGCTTGTGACACTTCAGGAAGAGAGCACCTATAAATCGGTAATGACAATCTAAAAAACACCTGATTTTTTTTTTGTACGAACCAAAACAAAAGAAGATTGAAACACATTATTATTTGTAAACAAACATCATGTAAAACCAAAAACGAAATGAAATGGTCAATTTATTAAATGAGATATATGAAAATAATATTACAATATCATTAGAAGGTACAGATCTTAAACTTGGTTTTAAGAATGACGTTATAGATGAGGTGCTTATTAAAAAGATAAAAGATAACAAACAGGAAATTGTCTCATACCTTACCAAATACTCCTCTGTAAACAAACACAACAGTATTCCCAAAGCGGAGAAACAAAACAGCTACGAAGTTTCGTCAAGCCAGCTTAGAATGTTATCTTCTATACTTTTAGATACAGATGCAAAAGGATTCAATTATGCAGTTCCAAATTCGGTTTATCTCAAACAGGATATTAATGTTGCCCACTTTAAACGTGCGGTATTAAGCACTATAGAGCGACACGAGTCCTTGCGTACCGTTTTCAGAATTAGTGAAGAAGGAGAAATCAGACAGCATATTCTGGAAAAAGACGAAATAGATTTTACAATTGAATTTTTTGACTTTAGAAATTCACATAAGGGGAAAGAAGAGGTAAAAAATTTCACAAGAGAAGATGTAAACGAACCATTTGATATTCAGAATGGTCCTTTGATCAGAGTCTATTTGTTTCAGTTAGCAGAAAGTGAATTTATCTTTTACTGCAACATTCATCACGTGATAAGCGACTCCTGGTCTCTTGAAATACTGTTTAAAGACATTTTTGCTTTTTATACCTCATTTTCACTGGGACTTCCTCACGAACTTCCGGAACTGAATGTTCAGTACAAAGACTATGCGGTCTGGCAAAATGAACAGCTTGCCAGTGGTTTCTTTAAAAATCAGGAGGCTTATTTTAAAGACACATTTTCAGGAGAATTACCCATAATTAACTTTACAAATAATAAAAGCAGACCGGCGATTAAAACAGTCAACGGCTTTGCACTTAAAAGCTACCTTTCGAAACAAACAACAGCAGAATTTAAAAAGCTTTGTTCAGATAAAAAAGGGAGTATATTTATGGGATTGCTTGCTGTCTGGAATGTACTGGTTTACAAATACACCAATAGCAGGGATATTATTATAGGAACAGCAGTTGGCGGACGCGATCATGCCGATTTAAAAGCACAGATAGGATGTTATATCAATTCGCTGCCATTGCGCAATCAGATCGATCCCGAACAGACATTCAATACGTTTTTTGACACCGTAAAAGAAAATACATTATCAGCCTTAGATTGTCAGTTCTATCCTTTTGATCATGTACTGAAACTCATCAACTATAATAAAAACATGTCAAGATCACCTCTGTTTGATGTGATGATTCTATTGCAGAATGCGATTGATAACAGTCACCAATTCAAGGTAGATGAAAGTCAGATTGACACTATAAAACAGTTGGGGGAAACTTCAGTGCTGACAGACTTAGACATCAATTTTATGGAAGAAGGAGAGCATTTATGCTGCCATCTGGTATACAATACAGACGTTTTTGAAGCTGAATTTGTATCGGGTTTGATGACACATTTCAAACAATTACTGGAAAAAATTGTTTTACAGCCCGATATTCCTCTTCAGGAAATTGATTACTTGTCTGCCGAAGAAAGAAAAGAACTGGTACTGGATTTCAACGACATCACACTGGATTATTCTAAAGAGGAAACCTTGTTGTCATTATTTGAAAAACAAGTAAAACAAACTCCCAACGGAGTAGCCCTTGTAGCCGGTAAAAATAAGTTTACCTATGCCGACATTGATAAGGCTTCAGATGATCTGGCACGTTACATTCAGACACATTATAAAATTCAAAAAGGAAAACTCATAGGAATACAGTTAGACCGTAATGAATGGAACATCATTTCTATACTTGCGATCTTAAAACAGGGATGTGCTTATGTTCCGATTGCTCCTGAAATGCCTAATCAGGTAAAAGAGCATATCATTTCAGATACACAGCTGGAATTACTCATTACCACAACCTCTTATATGTTTGATCTGGAATTTTATACCGGAGCTTTAATAGCAGTAGATTTAGGTTTTGATGTAAGTGACTGCGATTCGATAGCAATTGAAGTAACCCCTTCTGATCTGGCGTATGTAATTTATACCTCGGGATCAACAGGGCTTCCGAAAGGAGTAATGATTGAACACGGTCAGATTGTAAATACCATCCTTTCGCAAATTGATTATTTTAAATTGGATGAGAACAACAAAGGATTGCAGTTTGCTCCTTTCTCTTTTGATGCATCAGTATGGGAAACATTTATGATTCTTTTATCAGGAGGAAGTCTTTATATGGCAAATGATGAGCAGCGAAAAGATGCCAATACCCTTACTGCTTTCATAAAAGAAAATGAAATTAATATTGCGACATTACCCCCTTCCTATATTGCCCTGGTTGACATAGATGATTTAAAAACATTAGAAACACTCATCACAGCAGGAGAGGCACCGGATTATGAAATCATGAAACCATATTTTAAATACGGAACCTATTACAATGCTTATGGTCCAACAGAAGCCAGTGTTTGCGGAACCGTTTTTAAAATGCCCGAAAGCAATACAGAGGCCTACCGCAATATTCCAATTGGAAAACCAATTTCGAATGCTAAAATACATATCCTGGACCACCACAACAATCTGGTTCCGGTAGGAGTAGTAGGAGAAATATGCATCGGAGGGACAGGAGTCGCCAGAGGGTATTTAAACCGCGAAGAATTAACAAACAGTAAGTTTATTAAAAATCCATTTGCTGAGAAAGGGAACCTGTACAGAACAGGAGATTTGGGCAAGTGGACAAAAGAAGGGAATATCATCTACGAAGGACGTAATGATGAACAAGTAAAAATAAGAGGCTATCGCATCGAACTTTCTGCCATAGAACAACAGCTGTTAACTGACGATCAGATACTTGAAGCTGTCGTAGGGGTGGAAGAAGGATACGAAGGAGCAAAGGAGCTTGTCGCTTATATTGTAGCATCAGAAACCATTAATCCCGGAAACATAAGATCCTTCCTTTCTAAAATTCTTCCGGAATATATGATTCCACAAAAGTATGTGCAGCTCGAACAGATGCCGCTTACGATTAACGGAAAGATCGATAAAAAGGCATTGCCTGCACTGCATAACAATACAGTATTTGACGATAATCATACTTTTGTGGCCGCCACAACTTTTGAAGAAAAACTACTGGTAAGTGTTTGGGAAGAAGTGTTAAAGAAAGAAGGAATCGGAATTAAGGACAACTTCTTTACCGTAGGAGGAGATTCAATTAAATCGATTCAGATTGTTTCAAAACTCAAACAGCACGGATTTGCACTTAAAGCCGGGGATATCATATCAAAACCTAAACTGGAAGACCTTGTGCCGTTATTACAAAAGAATGATCAGATACTCGATCAGTCAGAAGTAACTGGAGAAGTGATTTTGACTCCTATTCAGGAATTTTTCTTCAGTAAAGTGAGAAACAAAATTTTTAATGCGCCTGAATATTACAATCACACTGTTTTACTTCAGACTCAGGATGAGGTTGATCCGCAGGTTTTAGAGTCATGTATCGGTCAGCTGGTACAACACCATGATGTACTTAGAATGGCTTTTCCGGAAGAAAATAATATCAGAAAGCAATACAATAAAAGCAGTACGGAAGAAAGTTATACCATCCATTTTTACGATTTAAGGGAAGATGAGGATCATCTGACCACAATCAGAAATACCGGAATAGCATTACAGTCTTCTTTCAACCTGGCAACCGGGCCTTTGGTAAGAATCGCTCATTTTAGATTAAAAGATGGTGATCGTATCGCTTTTATTATTCATCACTTAGTTGTAGATGGAGTTTCCTGGAGGATTTTATTACAGGATTTTGCCGATTTGTACGCGAATAGTAAAGAAGGAAACGAATATAAGCTTCCTTATAAAACCACTTCGTATCAAACGTGGGCAAAAGAGCTGAAAGCACATGCACAAGAGCTAAAAACAACCGAAGAACTTTCGTATTGGCAGGAAATATGTATGCAGCGCGGTACCCCTTTATGTGAGTTGAAAGAAAATGAAGCTTACAAACTCAATTGCGATACCACCACTGCAATGGTTTTAGATAAAGAAACCACAACACTTTTGCAGACCTCAGCGCATGCTTTGCTGAACACACAAATCGATGATATAATTTTAACCTGTCTTGGACTGGCTATTAAAGATACCTTACACAGAGACAGAGTGACCGTACAGATGGAAGGTCACGGAAGAGAAGAAATCATCGATACCGTAGACATAAGCCGCACTGTAGGATACTTTACATCGTTTTATCCTTTTGTATTAAATGTGTCAAAGCATGATGTATTGGAAAATTTAGTTAAAGTAAAAGAAGATTTGCTAAAAATTCCGAACAAAGGTATAGGATACAGTGTCTTACATTTTCTAAATGATGACGTTGACCTCGGTACTACCTTTGATTTGGAGTACAATTACCTGGGTGATTTTGGATATGAGGTCTCATCAGAGAATGATTCGGTGTTCAGGTACGGACGGGAAAGTATCGGTGGAAACTCAAGTGCAGCCAATCATAATAATTTAGGATTTAGTGTTGTAGGGATGATCTCACTGGGAGAACTCAAAATGAATATAGGCTATTCTTCTTTGTTATTTGAAAAAGAAACAATGGATGAATTGTCCAGTGCCTTTAAAAATCATTTGGTTACGCTGGTAAATCATTTAAACTTATTAAGTGAAAGTCAGGCACATCAGAACGAGGATGTTGAAACCAATACAGCAGCAGATTTTCAGATAACGCCGAATCAGAATTTTATATTGAGTAAGACCATGTCTCAGGGGATTATAGGTCCAATAGTCACTTCTAAATTAGATTCAAAAGAGGATTTCTTAAAAAGGTTTAAATCGTTTATGGAGCTGTTCCCAATTTTGAGAACTCAGTTTTATAAAGAAGATGAACTTGTAAAACAACGAATGTTGCCTTCATCAGAAGTCCCAATTGAAGTTTATTATGAAACAAAAGTAAACAAAGAACAGGTTACAGCTTTATTGTCTAAGCCTTTTGACGTAATAGAAGGGGCATTAGTAAAAGTACTTATAAATACTGTGTCAGATCAAAACTCTTACATTTTTATAAGCATACATCACGCACTTACGGATGCTTTTACCAACATGATTTTGCTTAAAAATCTGAGAGCTTATTTTAATGATCAGCCTTTAGAAATCAATCATACTTTGTATTATGAGTTTGCGGCCTGGCAAAAATCATATTTGCACTCCGCAGAAGCAAATGAGCATAGAAAGTACTGGCTGGAAACCTTAAAAGATGTTGTAAAAAAAGAGCAGATCGAGGAAAGCCCTGCCGGATTGATCGACTGTGTACAGCAAACGGCCACGATAACAGCCGATGATTTTGCTGCGTTTTCGAAAATCATAAATGCAACCGGTCTGACTCCTTCGGCTTTCTTTACAGCGTTACACCAGTTAATACTTAGTAAACATACTGACAAAGCTTTACAGCTGATTTTGGTAAAGGCAAGAGAATTAGGAACTAATGATATCGAAAGCCATAAAGTACTGGGAGTTGTAAATAATTTTCTGCCTTTACCGGTTTTGAAACCTTCAAAAACCACAAAAGACAGTTATGTTAAAGAAGTTTATAGTCTCTATATGGAAACACTTATGCATCAGCAGATTCCTTATGAGGTGATCTGCGAAGATGTGGAGCGTATTTATGAGGTTTCGGTAAAAAGCGAAATAGGAGGTATGTTAAATTTTATTAGCAGTGAAAGCGAAAAACAACTGGATGCCGCAGTGACTGAAAACAGCAAAAAACATTCGGTCAATGATTTTACTCAGGGTATAGACTTAATCTGCAGTAGCTATCCAAACGCAGTTGAAATAAGCATGTCCTGCTCCTTAGAAAAATACAATACTTTGTTTTCTGAAGATTTTAATTTTAAAAAGTACCTGTTTGAGCTTTCTCAAGAATTAATTTAAGAAGATCAGAAAAGACTTCACATTACTTTTTACTTAATCGGAATATATAAAGCATCTACAGTACCAGTAGGTTCACTTTATACTATTCCCGGAACCTTATGCACATTTTTAATCAAATAACAACAATAATTAATTAAATAAAACCGGAAAAAATGGAAATTCAAAATGACGATTTAGTATACATTAAAAGAAATTTGGCTATCGAACCTTTAGTAGACAACTGGTATGCATGGCCTCACTTAATATCACCGGCTACGGCCGCAATGAACATTAAAGACAGACATTTGAAAATTATGACTTCTTATGTTCAGAATCCAATGATTCACGCGGCGGCGGTTAAAACCCCTAAAATGTTAGGCGGACCTTTCATCGATTATGATGGAAAAAGAGTAGATGAAATCAAAGGACTTATTGACAATACCAAAGAACAATGTGCAGATCTTCTGAAATTAAGAGAGGATGTATTCGCTCTTAACGATATGCTTAAAAAAGAGGCAAAAGGATATGCGCTTACAGAATTGTACAATAAAATACCGGAGAGTTTACAAGGTCTTGTAGAATTGGTATATGATATCAATAACAATCCGTCATTTCGCTTTTTTGAATCGTTGTTATATGAAACAGAGTTTTACAATGAGTCGCTTCAAAGTTTCAATTTATTTTTAGTACATGACGATGATTCAAGGTCATTTGTATTAAGCACGCCAAAATTGCCGGGAGCAGATATTTTAAGAGTAAACCTGCCTTTGAAAAGCGAGAAAATAGATCAGCTTTTTGAAATGGAAGACCACCCAAAAACGTTTGGAGAAATTGCCAGAATATTTGAAGTTGAGGCAGAAGACCTTCCTTTGTTTAAATCGTTTTTCACAAAAGAAAAATCTAAAAAATACGAGCGTTATAGCGGAGACGGGGTTCTAACAAGATATTTTGGACATGCCTGTATTCTTACCGAAACCAAGAGTACAACAATCCTTGCAGATCCTTTAGTGAGTTACGGTTATGAATCGGATATATCACGTTATTCTTATGATGATTTGCCGGAATCTATCGATTATGTATTGGTAACACACAACCACCAGGATCATATTCTTTTTGAAACCTTACTGAGACTGCGACGTAAGATCAAAAATATCATCGTTCCAAAAAGCAACGGAGGTTTTCTTCAGGATCCAAACCTGAAATTAATGTTTGAAAGAATCGGATTCAAAAACATTATAGAGCTGGGAGAAATGGAAACCATTCATTTTGACGACTGTTCTATTACAGGATTACCATTTGTTGGAGAACATTGTGATTTGGATGTAAGAAGTAAATTATGTCACCATGTTGCTTATAAAGACGGATTAAAAATATTGTTTGCTGCAGATTCCTGCAACGTATCTCCAAAACTATACGAGCGCATTCACAAAGTAATGGGAGACATCAATGTTATTTTCTTAGGAATGGAATGTGAAGGAGCACCATTATCCTGGTTATACGGCCCTCTGATGCCGGAAACTTTAGCACGAGATAAAGACGAATCCAGACGATTGGCCGGATGTAATTTCGAGCAGGCGAAAGCAATGGTAGATGTTTTTAAACCTAGTGAAGTATTTGTATACGCAATGGGAATGGAACCTTGGCTTAAGTACATCAGTTCAATCAAATACACTGACGAATCTATTCCAATTGTAGAGTCGAACAAACTGTTAGAATACTGTCTTGCCAATGATATAGATCCGGAAAGACTTTATGGAGAGAAAATTATCGAATACAAAAATGATCTTGTCCTGAGTTAAAAATCAGGATAGCTTAATAAAGGCTCTTAAATCAACAAACCAAATAATAATTAATATCATGATAAAATCAATATTCATATATGCACTAGTATTGTTATGTATGTGTTCTGTATCTGCCCAATCTTTGACCCAATTATCAGGAACAATAACAGGAGAGGATCCTAATGAAAAGTTGGCTTATGCTTCTGTTATCATAAAAAAGGATGCATCGATTGTCGAAACGGTGATTACCAATGATAAAGGAGATTTTAAAGTTGAAGGGATGAAAATAGGAAAGTACACCGTCGAATTTCAATTTCTTAGCTTTGAGACTACTACAATAACACTCGATGTAGACGGTTCTAAATCCCATATTAATCTTGGAACTATTAAATTGAAGTCGAATGTAACCTCTCTGAACGAAGTTGTTGTTACAGCTGAGACTTCTCAGTTGGCATTAAAACTGGATAAAAAAGTATTCGATGTAGGGAAAGATCTGATTTCAAAAGGAGGATCTGCAACACAGGTGCTTGACAATGTACCCTCCGTTAGAGTAGACCCTTCCGGTTCTGTCAGTTTGAGAGGCAATAATAATGTGCTTATCCTTATTAACGGAAGAAAATCTGGACTAACATCGATTCAGGGATTGGAACAAATTCCGGCAGAATCCATAAAATCGATCGAGCTTATTACCAATCCTTCCTCACGTTATGATGCAGCCGGATCAGCCGGAATTATCAATATTATTCTAAAAAAGAACAATAAGCAAGACTTGAGCGGAAGCATGACCCTGTCAACCGGAACACCGGCAGATCACAGAATATTGGGAAGCCTTAATTACAAAAAAGGAAAATTTAATTTGTTTTCTAACTTTGGAGTTCGTTATTCCGATTACGTTGGACTTAACACCAGAGATCAGGTGACTACTGCAGACGGAAAGAATCTCTTCTTAAGCCAGCGCGAAGATCAGGACAGACATGACGATGGTGGATTGGTATATTTGGGACTTGATTACGCTATAAATGATAACAATTCGATTACAGCAGCATTTTACCGAAATCAGACTAAAGATAAAGATACCAATACTTTTAACTATTATCTTTCAGGAGACGGAGTTGGTAATTCACACATTCAAACCATCGCTGATTCACAAGAAAAAAGAAGTTACAATCAGTTGGAATTTAACTATACCAAAACTTTCAAGAATCCGGGAAGGAAATTTACCATAGACGCTCAGTATGATTTTTGGAACAGTACAAAAGACTTTAACATTGAGAGAAGAACGATTACACCTAATAACGGAGACCGTTCTCTCATCAATACAAAATCCAACAGAGGAAATGACGATATTGTAATCCAATCTGATTTTGTAACCCCTTTAAGCGAAACTGCAAATCTTGAAGCAGGAGTAAAAGTAGAGCACAGATTAATTACTACAGACTTTGCCGCTGATGAAGAAGTTAACGGAACTTTAGAGCCGATAGATGGTTTTAATAATGGATTAGACTACCAAGAGCAAATTCTTGGGGCGTATGTTCAGTATGGAAATAAGATAAACAAATTCAGTTATCAGTTAGGACTAAGAACAGAGTATACCAGTATTGAGATTAAAGATCAAAACACAAGAAATATTTTGATCGATAGTACCTATACAAGACTATTTCCATCTGTAAATTTAAGCTATGGTCTTTCAGACAAAACAACAGCTCAGTTAAATTACAGCCAGCGTATCAACAGACCTAATTTATTTCAGTTGAACCCTTTTCCGGAACTTCAGGACTTTAACTCGCGTATTTTTGGAAACATCAGACTTGTACCTTCTATAACAGATGGTATCGAATTAGGTATTTTAAGCAAAACCAAAAAATGGGTACTTAATCCATCTGTGTATTACTCGAAGACCAAAAACAATTTTCAATATTTCACTTCGCAAAATGAAGACGATGTTTTTGAAACCGTTTTAATCAATCTTGATGAAGAATCACGATTTGGAGTAGAACTTTCAGCACAGTATGCTCCGGCAAAATGGCTGTCTTTAAATGCAGTAATTAACGCTTATAGTTTTGATCAGAAAGGAAGTGTAGGAACAACGAATCTGGATTATTCTAATGAAACCTGGACTGCAACTTTATTAGGCCAGGTTAAGTTTCCTAAAAATTTTACATTACAAAGTAAATTCGAATATCAGGCACCGGTAAGTGATGCTCAGACAAGAACCAAGTCATTTTACTATCTGAATATGGCTTTAGGAAAGTCGCTGTTTAATAATAATGGAACATTAACACTGGGAGTGAGTAATATTTTTAATACCCGAAAAACAAGAGAAACAACCGTTGGAAGTGATTTTGTTGTAAACCAGATGACCAATTTTAATGCAGCGAGATGGAACCTTAATTTCAACTATAGATTTAATAAAGCTAAAAGTAGAAAAGAACATAAAAGTAACAGAGAATAACACCTTTACCATTGCTACATCTTAAAAAAACAAACTATGTATTCAATTCAGAAAATACAGATATTTTTACTGCATTTTGCAGGAGGAAGTTGCTACTCTTTTGATTTCCTGAAGAACTATATTCAGAATAGTTTTGAATATCATGCCTTAGAACTTCCGGGCAGAGGAAAAAGAAATCTCGAAAGACATCTTCATAAAAAAACAGATGCCATAGACGATTATGTGTCACAAATTAAAAGATTGAGAAACACTAACCAACCCTATATTATCTATGGTCATAGTATGGGGGCAACTTTAGGATTGTCGGTTGCAAAAAAAATGGAAGAGCAGCTGGATCCGCCCCATATATTAATTGTTTCGGGTAACCCGGGGCCAGGTGCTTCTTATAATGATAAAGTGAGACATTCCTTAGGCGATTCTGAATTTAAAGAAGAGTTGAGATCCCTGGGAGGAGTTCCGGAGGAAATACTCGAAGATGAAGATCTCTACAATTATTTCAGTCCTATCATGAGAGCCGATTTTGAAATTTTGGAAAAAAACAAACTTTCCGAAGTAGGTCTTGTAATTAATACTCCAATTTTTGCCGTGATGGGAGATCAGGAAGAAACGGCCAAAGACATTCAGAACTGGGAACTATATACCAGTGGAAAATTTGACTATCAGGTACTGCCCGGAAATCATTTCTTTATTCACAGTCAGGTAAAAACATTGGCGAAAATTATTAGTGAATGCGCTGCTTATTCAGCAGTGTGTACCTAACAGAAGCCAGGTAAAAGCCAAAAGATAAGTGTGTATTTGTAATCTTCAAAAGAGAATATGCACTTATTGTTCTGTTTTCGCGAAAGCTAAATCATCCCACCGGAAACTAAATCAGTAAAATAGAAACTCCTGCGTAGTGGGGCCGGGGACTATTTACCATTTTATTAAAAAACAGCTATGAAAAACAATATATCAGAAATTAGCGACTTTAAACTCATACCTTTAAGACCCTTGATAGGATACTCTTTACTGGCTATAGTTTCAGGATTGTCGGGATTTGCATTTATCACCATAATTAATAAAATTATAAGCAACTCTATAACCTCAACCGAAACAGTATCCATGCAAAATTATCTGTACCTTTTTGCAGGAACTATTGCTGTATTTTTTGTTTCGCGCAGATGGTTATCAGAAGGCATTATTCGATTGTCTCAAAAAATATACTGGGACATTAGAAAAGATGTAATAAAATTAATTCTTAAAGCACCTTACAGAAAACTTCAGGAATACAAAGAGGAAGTATATACGACATTGGCGACAGACGTAAATCATATTTCAAATGCTTCCTTAATGATTATTACCTTTTTTTCTTCGATTATTTTAATACTCGCCTGTTTGGTTTATATGGCATTTTTGTCTTTAAAACTATTCGCAGTCAGTCTTGCTGTTATTGCAGTAGGAGTATGCATATATACGCTGAGGGCAAAAACCAGTAATCGACAAATAAAAGAAGTAAGGGAGCTGGAAAAAGTCTTTATCGGAATTTTTAACAGCATTCTGAACGGAGCCAAAGAAATTAACATCAATAGCGATAAAGGAACTCAGATTTACGATCAGAAAGTAATGAAAATTGCCACAACCGGCGAAGAAAAATATGTTACGGCACTTTTAAAGTATCTAAATAGCGAGATAATAAGTCAGTTATTATTTTATAGCCTCATTACATTTATTCTGGTGTTTGCTGGATCAGTTTTTCAAACGCCTACAGCAATCAAAATAAACTTCATTTTTGTTTTATTGTATTTAATGGGACCTATTGTAAGTGTAATGTCAATTATTCCGGTAATGAACAGAGCTTTGGTATCCCTGAAAAAAATGGAAAAGCTAAAAAAAGAACTTACCGAACTTGAAAAATTGAAAGAGGTTGATGATAAAGAAGAATACAAAGATTTTTCAAATTTAAAAATACGAAACTATGCCTTTTCTTTTGGAGAAAATCAATTCTCAGTCGGGCCAATTAACTTCGACATTAAAAGAAACGAGATTGTCTTTGTATACGGAGGAAACGGAGAAGGAAAAACAACTTTTATTAACACTGTCTTAAATCTCTACGATTTAGATAATGGAGAAGCTTATATCGACGGGGAATTAGTTCCGCTAAAAGAATTAGAGAAAATAAAAAACCTTTTTGCTCCTGTTTTTAGTGATTTTTATTTGTTTGATGAATTCTACGGAATAACAAATGTGGATTATGATAAAATAAATAAATATTTGAAATTGTTTGAGTTAGAAGGAAAAGTGCACATAAAAGACGGTTATTTTTCGACCACTCACTTGTCTACCGGACAACGCAAACGAATCGCTTTAATCAATACACTTTTAGAAGACAGACCTATAATTGTACTGGACGAGTGGGCTGCAGATCAGGATCCGCATTTCAGACATAAATTTTATACCGAAATTATTGCCACACTGGTTCGCGATGAAGATAAAACAATCATAGCCATCACACACGATGACAAATATTACAATACTGCAGATACTTTACTTAAAATGGAGTATGGTAAATTAGAAAAAACAAACATTTCTGAACTTGCCGAAATCTTTTAGAACAGTTTAAAATAACCTAATAATTTCCTTTTTGGCCCCGTACAGCTCTCTTTTTATTTTCCGGTAAAGAGAGAGGGGCCTTATATGCTTTGCAAAATGAAAAAATTAGGAACAGACCCACTAAACGTATAAAATCTATTATCTAAAGATATAATCTTGAAAAAAATGAAAAGAAACAAAACAATCAAAGTAGTGCTTTTTGTGTTATTGTCCCTAGTTTGGATATTTATCACAACCTTTAATTTGGGTCCATTTGGCTCCCTGGGAAAATTAACAACCTATAAAACAGGTCTGTTGTCTGTGCCTTTACAAAGTGATGGAATTCAAAAGATAAAAAGTGATCAAAAATTAGACATCTATGTAGACAATGTTGGAATTCCGCATATTTATGGAGCTACAAAAACAGCAGCGGCCTACGGACTGGGGTACATGCATGCAAAAGACAGGTATTTTCAGATGGAGATGATCTCAAGAATCGTACAGGGAAGATTATCAGAGTTTTTATGGGCCGGAACCTTAAAATCGGATAAATTCTGGAAACCGTATGAGTTTGAAAGAAAATCAGAAGAGATACTGGCGACTTATAAAAAAGAGAACCCGGAATTTTATGCTTATTTACAAGCTTATTCTGATGGTGTAAATGCCTATTTAAACAATAGTGAGAATACAGATCCTTTGTATAAAGCGTTAGGTACAGCGCCTAGAAAATGGAAAACCGAGTATTCATTACTATTCACCTGGTATATGAGTTATACTCTGACTTATTTTGATCACCATATTGATCAGCAGGAAATTTTAGAGAAACTACCGGGTCAGGAGATCACTTATTTTTATCCTTTACAGCCAAAAGGAATAAATACTATTTTGCCTTCCGGTTTACTGCCTTCAAGTACTAACCTGCCGCGTTTAGGAGCTCATTCTTTAGAAACAGCCTCAGTAGAGACCACTCAAAAAGAACCGTCGTTATTTGATCTGGGAGCAAAATTGATGACCAATCATAAGTTCTATCAGGGCGTAGGAAGTAACAACTGGGTGGTAAACAATACCAAAACAAAAAGTAAAAATAATATTCTGGCAAATGACCCTCACCTGTATTTGACCCTTCCGGAAGCTTTTTATGAAGCTCACATTGTAACAGGAAGTTTTAAAGCATATGGTTTCACAATTCCTGGTGTTCCGGTGATAGCGAGCGGTCACAATGATAAAATTTCATGGGGAATTACGAATGGAGAATGGGATCTGGTAGACAGATACAAACTTCAGGTAAAAAATGACAGTCTGTATTTATATGAAGGAAAATGGATTCCTTTCCAGATTAAAAATTACACGATCAAAGTAAAAGGAAAACCGGATTATATCGAAAAGTACAGAAGTACAGTACAAGGAAAAGTCATAAAAGAAGAAAATGGGCAGTATTATGCACAGCATTGGTACGCTGCAGAAAAAAGCAACTCTGTAAAAGCAATGTATGAAGTCATGAAAAGTAAAAATTGGGATGGTTTCTCAACAGCTTTAAAAGACTACAGCTATCCTCCACAAAACTTTGCTTACAGCGATGTTAACAATAATATTGGAATTGTATGTGCGGGTGAATTACCGGCAAGAAGCAGCGATTACATAGGCCAGGTATTAGATGGTAGTAAAAAGTATACTCCGGTGAAACCTTTAGATGCTTTCTGGTCGGCTTACAATCCAGATAACGGATTTTTGTTTTCAGCAAACCAGCAGCCAATCCAAAACAATGTTTATTTTGGAGCACACGGTTCAAAAGACGATTACAGAGCCAAACGTATTTACTCGGTATTGGAAGAAAAGAAAGACTGGTCGGTTCCTGAAATTCAGAAAATGCAAAGTGATGTCGTTGATATTTCCCTTAATGATTTTAAAACATTAATGAACAACTATCCGCAAAAAGAGAAATACAATAGCATTGTGAAAGAGTTAAAAAACTGGGATGGAAATATGAAAGGCGACGGAAATCAGGGATTAGTTTTTGAAATGCTGCGAAAAGTTTCCATAAAAGAAGCTAAGCAATTTGCAAAGAACAAATTACAGGTAAAACAAGAGCCGTCGTTGCAAAACTTCTTAAAGTATTTAAACGATAAAAAATACACCCTTCCGGGAGGTGATGACAAACAAAAAATCGTAGACGCTATTTTCAAGAGAACACTTGATACCCTAACGCAAAGCTACGGCGATCAATGGAAAAAAGTGACCTACAAAAAGATGTCTAAGTTTGATATCAACAATATGATGTTTATCCCGGGATTGGGAGAAAAAATTGATAATATCGGAGGTAATGTCAATACCATTAATATCAATACAGAAAAGTTTCATCCGGTCTTCCGTGCCGTATATGAAGTGAAAAACGGAAACATACAGGCACATACGATTTTAGCCGGAGGTCAGAGCGGTTTGATAAATTCTACACATTACAAAGATCAAATCGAATCCTGGAGAAAAGGCCAGTACAAAAAAAGCCAATTTGTTGCGAACCCTGCGAAACTGGAAAACATTATAACCACTTTAAAATTTAACTAATGAAAAATATACTGAATTACTTGCCTTATATAGTTGTATTACTAGCACAATTTTTAATAAACAACTATACCGTAATATTGATCCTTACCATTGTAACAGGTTTTATTGCAGGTTTTAAAATTGAAAACAAAAGCGTTTTTCTAAAGTGTTTTTTAATTGGACTCGTGGTATCTACGACCGTATTCCTTATTTATGAATCAAGAGTAGAATATGTAAAAGAACTTCTTGTAAATATCGGATTATCCAGCCTTTTTATCTACGTTCTTTTCCCACTGTTTAATGCTTTAAACACCGCAATTCTTTTCTTTTTTGGTTATAAAATTGGTACACTGATTTTAGAAAGAAAACTTAAGAGAGCCCTTCAGGCGTAAGTTTTCAATGAAGTTTTAAAAATTTAGACAAGCCGGATAAGGGCTGAAGAGCACCGTAACACCGGATAGTTTTTTATTTAAGATTACAGTTCTGATAGATACAGACCGTCTCTTTCTAAAAGAGACGGCGGTCTATTGGAGTAAGATTTTTGAAAGCTGGCAAAATTTACCTAAACCGACAAAATCAAGCTTTTAAGTTTTAAAAAACATTATTAACGACCCAAAACACCAAAAAGATGAAAGATAGTAAGCCAAAATGTAACTGCGCTAAAAATGGAGTAATGTGCGCGCTTAAGTTGAGTTTAATCAAACAAGGCGTATCAGCAACTGACACTACGGCAAAAAATAAAGCAGTTTGTCCTTTAAAAGCAGCAATATTCAGTCCTGCTTCTTCAGCCGGCATATGACCTTGAAGAGGGTAATTAAAACGGAATAAATTATTTGTAAACAACCGTTTGGAGATTTAAAAATAGTTTGATTTATCAGATCCGTAGATATTCCATGAGGATATGAAACAGTTAAAATAATGTCATTGTTGCAAGTAACAACTGATGGCATTGTAATCAGTACTGAGAGCAGTATTTCAATTATACTGATGTATCATTGAAACTAAAAAAATATAAAATATTGGTAAAGTCTAATGCAAAATATACAGCGAGAAACCTCATTGTAAATTTTTATACACCTTAATAGTATGATGCAAAATTCGACACATTACTTAGCCTTTAATGATTTTGAATCCATTCCTAAAATAGATTTAAAAGAAGATGAATATTACTTATTTCAGTATTCAAGTGATAGTAATCTGGATCAGGGTATTTTAAAATACTATCTGGAATTTTTACCTCAAAAATTTAGACAGGAAGTACTTAAATACAGAAGATGGGATGACAGATACAACTGTTTGTTTGGAAAACTAATGGTTTGTATGGGATCTCACATACTGGGAAACAACACATTTGAATTCGATAAAATTGTTAAGGACATTTATGGGAAACCTTATATGTTAGACAGCAGTTTTAATTTTAATATTTCACATAGCGGCAATACAGTTGTATGTGTTTTTAGCAAACAGGAAATAGGAGTTGACATTGAAGAAATCAATGAAATCAATTATTCCTTATTCGAAAATGTATTTTCCACTCAGGAATTTGCAGAAATCAATCGTGAAGGATTGGATAAGTTTTATGAATTCTGGACCAGAAAAGAATCAGTAATCAAGGCAATAGGAAAAGGAATGTCTATTCCACTTACGGAAATTGAGATCAATAAAGGTCATGTAACCTACGGTGAAGATACCTGGTATACAAAAAGCTTTAAAATTGATAATAAGTTTTGTTCGATTACCACAAAGTACGATCAAATAAAATCCAGACAAACCCATGTCCTTTTTTAGCAGCCTTTAAATAGAATTGACCTTCTGCGAACTGCAGGCAGTCGTCGCAGAAGGGATTTAAGGCTGCACAACTACTACAGCAAGAAAATAATTAAAAATAAAAACGAACCTAATTATGGAGAAATTATTACTTGAACTCGAAAGAGATATACTTTTAAAAGACTTATATGAAATGGATGAATGTCCGCCATTAGGACATACCCCCGCTTTAATGCATGCCTATGTCATCCGACCGGAAAATCATGGAACTCCTTATCAGGCGTTTCAGCAGGAAGTGGTTAAAACCCCTAAATTAGGATTTAACGAAGTTCTTGTTAAAGTGATGGCTGCCGGAGTAAATTACAATGGTCTTTGGGCCGGATTAGGGGAGCCAGCTTCGCCTACTGCATTTCACGGCAAAGATTTTCACATTGCAGGAAGTGATGCATCCGGAATAGTATGGGAAATTGGAGAAGGGCTAAAGAATAATCCGGAATTTAAATTTAAAGTTGGAGATGAAGTCATCGTACACTGCGGACAAACCTGTGGCATATGCCAGGAATGTAATGGTGGTAATCCGATGCTTTGCGAATCCCAGAAAATATGGGGTTACGAAACCCCTTACGGTTCCTTTGCACAGTATACCAAAGTTCGTGCACAACAATTATTACAAAAGCCCAAACACCTAACATGGGCAGAAGCAGGAGGTTATATGTTAACTTATGCCACAGTTTGGAGAATGCTCTACGGATTTGCTCCAAACGATTTGAAGCCCGGAACCAATGTACTGGTATGGGGTGGAAGTGGAGGATTGGGAGCTTCCGCCATTCAGTTAATTAAATTGGCAGGAGCAAATGCAGTAGCCGTTACTTCAAGCGATGAGCGCGGAGAAAAATGTCTCGAGCTTGGAGCTGTAGGTTATATCAATCGAAAAAAGTTCAATTGCTGGGGAGCTCTACCTGACATTGGTAATAAAGAAGAATACAAAGAATACTTAAAAGAAGTCAGGAAATTTGGAAGCGCCATTTGGGACATATTAGGTAAAAAAGTCAATCCTGATATTGTCATCGATCATATTGGCTCACAAACCCTTCCTGTAAGTACCTATGTGGTAAAATCAGGAGGTATGGTTGTTTTCTGCGGTGCTACATCAGGATTTAATATGTCTTTTGATGCCTCATTTGTCTGGATGCGACAAAAAAGAATACAAGGATCTCATTTTGCATCCCTGTCTGAATTGTATCACGCCAATCAATTGATTTTACAGAAAAAATTCCATCCTGTTATATCTGATGTGTTTACCTGGGACGAGCTGCCTTTAGCACATCAAAAAATGCTTGATAATAGTGTTGAATATGGAAACATTGTAATCAGTCTTGCTTCCTGATAAAACAGCACAAAGTTATTTTTATACCAAAACAAACATCTAAAACAAAAATAAATCGAAACCTCCAAAATCATATGATTCTGGAGGTTTTTTTATGCGCGGTAACAATTTTTGGATGTGATCTGTTTTAGTTGGAAGCGATTATGGTAACAGTAATTGTTTAGAACAAAAAAAAGAGTTTTCATTACCATTCAAAAGACATAATAGTCAAAAAAAAGTACCCCTTTTAAATTGTCCGTTTTTACTGCGATTGCATTTTTTCTTCATAAAAAAAACTTTATCTTGGCAGAGAAAATAAAGTATATTTCTTCTGTAAATCCGGCCAATAACAGAGCCTGGAAGATACATTAGAATCAGAGATCATCAACCAATAAACCGTACCCAAAAACAGATAAGAATGTTAACATCACATGAATTGTTATTCTTTTTTAGTGCCTTAGGAGCTTTTAATGGTTTCCTGCTTTCCTTATATTTTGCGGTAAATGCCAAAAAGAAAATTTTTGCAAACTATTTTTTATCCTTGCTATTACTGGTATTAAGCATCAGAATTATAAAATCGGTTTTTTTTTATTTTAATCCGCACTTATCGAATACTTTTATTCAAATCGGGCTTTCGGCCTGCATTCTTATTGGTCCTTTTCTATTTTTATACCTCAGATCTTATAGTCCCTATTCCAAATCAGTCTGGATTACACATACAATACCTTATCTGGTAATCATGGCAATTCTGGGAAGCCTTTATTCTTATGTAGAGCATCCTCAAATCTGGCGCGGGTGGATTGTAAAAGCCATATATTTTCAATGGCTGGTTTATATCGGTTTTTCTTTTAAATACATTCAGCCAATTCTTCAGAAAATAAAAGAGAAGGAGAGCTTAAAAAAGTTAGAAGTATGGTTCCTTAGCATCTATTTTGGAGTTGCATTGGTATGGATTGCCTATACTTTTGCAGCCTACACTTCTTATATCGTTGGAGCATTATCGTTCACCTTCATTTTATACCTGATCATTTTACTTTTAATTTACGGAAATAGTCAGGAAACCACTTTTTTTCAGGAAAAAGAGAGATACAAAAACAAAACTATTGATAAAGAGACATTAGATCTGATTAGTCAAAAATTTTCTGTTATAGTAGAAAAAGAGCTTTTTCTGAATTCCAATTTCACTTTGGAAGAAGCCGCAAAAGAACTAAAAGTAACCAAACATATTTTATCACAATATGTAAATGAAGTGTTGGGCAAATCCTTCAGCAATCTTATTAAAGAATACAGAATCGAGAAAGCAAAAGAGCTATTAGAAACCGAAAAAAACTATACTATCGAAAGTTTGGGTTATGATAGCGGTTTCAATTCAAAATCAACTTTTTTCACCGCCTTCAAAAAACAAACCGGATTGACCCCCACCGAATATCAAAAATTGTACTCCAAATGAGTTCTAATTTATAGAATGGGACTTCAGCTTTATAATCTAAACCCAGTAAATTAAGACGATACCGGACATTTGCACTCATTATTAATAACCTAAAAATTTTAAAAATGAAAAAAGTGTTTTTGTTTATCGGATTAAGTCTGTTGTTTTTTAAATCAAATGCCCAAAGTCAAAATGCTACTGATGACTGGAGTTTGATTCAAAAAACACTAAATCTCTACCTGGATGGTCAGGCCACCAGTGACTCTGTTAAAGTAGGTCAGTCATTTCACAGCTCCTGGCAGTTGAAAGGCTTCAGAGAAAAAGAATTTGTAGTCGTTCCCAAATCGAAGTATCTGGTAGGATACAAAAAACGTGATGTTAAACCGGATTATTGGTCGGGTCGTGTCGTTTCTATTGATTTTACCAATAATGCTGCCAGCGCCAAAGTAGAAATAAGTACTGCAAAGCTATTGTTTGTGGACTATTTCCATCTTCTGAAAACAGATCAGGGTTGGTTTATTGTAGATAAAATTTCAACCCGTACTCCTCATAAAACGGTTGAAGTAGAAGCAAAAACAAAAGGGTAATTCAGTACTTTTTTTCAAACTAAAACCGATAATCACCAGGAA
The DNA here is from genome assembly GCF_041154745.1 of Flavobacterium sp. CFS9. Classification (NCBI taxonomy): domain Bacteria; kingdom Pseudomonadati; phylum Bacteroidota; class Flavobacteriia; order Flavobacteriales; family Flavobacteriaceae; genus Flavobacterium; species Flavobacterium sp. CFS9. The sequence continues at coordinate 3,214,877 of NZ_AP031573.1, forward strand.
AATGTTGAAAATAATCGTTTTATCACTAGCTTTTACGGGGCTGTATCCTCAATGTACCCATGCACAGAAAAATATATTGTTTGTCACCTCAAATCAGGAATTTTATGGTAATACAAAGATAAGTACATCCAATCATTTTGAAGAAATTGTAATTCCTTACGATATATTTACAAAGGCAGGCTACAAAGTTGATTTTATAAGTCCGAATGGAGGAGCAGTTCCGATAGGGTATTTTAATTCTTCAGACAGTATTCAAAAAACATATTTGTACGACAGCTGGTTCATGAGCAAATTAAAACATACCAGAAAGCCTGAGGAAGTTTTGGCCAATGATTATTCCGCAATATTCTATACGGGTGGAGGTGCCGCAATGTTTGGCGTAGCCGAAAACAAAACCATTCAGAAATTAGCAGCAGCCATCTATAAAAAGAATGGAATTATCTCCACGATTTGTCACGGAACGGCGGGAATTGCTTATTTGAAAGACGAGAAGGGAGTTTCACTCTATGCGGGAAGAAAGATCACCGGTTTTCCGGATGAATTTGAGAACAAAGAGATGCCTTATTACAAAACATACCCTTTTGCTATAAATAAAGCAATTATTGACAATAAAGGTAATTTTGTGTATTCAGACAAAGGAAGAGACGCTTTTTATATAACAGATGGCAGGTTTGTAACGGGGCAGGATCCTACTTCAGGTACAAAAGTGGCTAATGAAGTGGTAAGATTAATTAGGGAAAACGATAAAGAGCAAGGCAATAATACTGCAAAAAACGACTTTGATCAAATCACTGAAGTTCTGTTAGACTATATTGAAGGTACGGCAGAAGGACAGCCCGAAAGACTCCGAAAAGCCTTCCATCCCGATTTTAACTTGTACACAGTAACCAATGATACGCTGTGGAAACGTTCTGGTAAACAATATATTGCTAACATAAAAACAGGCGAAAAATTAAACCGAATCGGACGCATTCTAGCAATTGATATAGAGAAAGATGCCGCAATCGCGAAAGTAGAGATTAAAGTACCCAATTGGCGCACTTTTACAGATTATTTCCTATTGCTCAAATATGGAGGAAACTGGAAAATAGTGCATAAAAGCTACAGTTGGATAGCACTCCCTAAAAAAGAATAAATCCTAAAAACATTCGCTAACAGCAGTTTGACCAAATAACGAAATCAATGAAAAAATCAGGAATTTTTTATTAATGTATTGGGGTAAATTAAAGTCAAATATCCTGAAAATCGTTATTTGGACAAACTGCAACTAGTGGGAAGTATTATGTAATAGCACAGAAAATATTTCAAAAAACAACTAAAATTAATTAAATCCTATGATAATCAGATTTTTATTGACCATAATTTTAGGTTCATTTTGGGCAATAAATACAAAGGCACAAGTCAAAAGCAACAAAAAGATTGACGCCTATATAGTAGAAATTAAAAAGCAGTACCAGATCCCGGGCCTGGCCTTGGCGGTAATTAAAAATGGAGAAATAATACATAAAAAAAATTACGGACTGGCCAATATCGAAATGAGAGTTCCGGTAACAGATAAAACGCTGTTTCCCTTATTCTCGACTACAAAAGTAATGTCAGTTGTAGCAGTTTATCAATTGATCGAACAAAACAAGCTGTCATTGGAGAGTCCCATATCGGATTTTATAGAAGATCTACCCGATAGCTGGAAAAAGGTAAAAATTAAAAATCTACTGACACATTCATCGGGATTACCGGATATCGTTGAGTACACGGACTTGAAAGAAGAAGATGCAAAACAAAAAGTATATAGGGATGTCATAAAGTTCAGCCCGGGAAACCAATTCGATTACAACCAAACCAACTTTTGGCTTTTAAACCGCATAGTTCAAAAAGTAACAGGAAAAAAGTTAAGTGAATATATCATAGAAACTCAGTTTCCTTCATCAGAAAAAGAAGCAGTCTTTGAAGGTAATAATTTAAAAGTTGTTGAAAATTTAACCTATGGCTATGTCAATACAGCAAATAATGAGCAGATTTTAAAAAGGAACTGGAATTTTCCGGAATATGAATATGGAGCCGCTGCCCTTAATTTAACACTTGATGCATTTGTAGAATGGGATAGGAAACTGGACAACAACAAATTTATTTCAGAGCAAACGAAAGTTCAATTGTTAAAACCCTTTGATTACGAAATTAAAAGAGATTTCACTTATGGATTGGACTTAATAAAAGTTAAAGGAGAAGTGTCGTATGGCTTTTCCGGTGGCGTGTCCACTGCTTTTAGGAAATTCCCCAACAAAAAACTGACCATAATTCTTCTGGCAAACGGAATGTTTATACCCACCGACAAGTTAAACGGAATAAATGAAGTGGTAAACAAGATTGCTGATATGTCTTCTCTATAATTTTTAAGTTTATACAGATTTTGTATGGATCAATTTTATGCTATTAAAAAAGAAAACCCTCAACAATGTTGAGGGTTTTGTCTTCAGCGGAGAAAGAGGCTCCGCCACCTGTATCGTAAGCCCCAGCAAACACTGGGTGTTATATTTTTTCAAAAATGAAGGGGCACTAATAGGGCACTCTTGAAATTCTTGGGTTTATTAACCTCCGTAAATGTAGGAAAAAAAATCGAGAAACAACTGGAGAATTTCAAGAAAATGAATATGTGATTCTTAAAGTTTGGAAAGAAATTGTGTGTTTTGTTATTGATTCATGTTGATTTACTTTTATAACTTCTTCTAAAAAAAAATGTCAACAAGCTGGAAAAAGATACATACAGATAAAAATATTATATGTTTTTTATATAAATTTCGGGTTGTTAAAAATTATCTCTTAGTGTGTTTATGTAAAGATTTCAAGCAAATTTAAAGCTATGGTTCGAGTCCTGTTCCCGCTACAAAATGATAAATATATTTAAAGTACATATAAAACATTTTTTATTACATTAAAAGCATAGTTCCGAGAGATATTTCTGAGCGGGAAGCATTCAATTATCTAACCAGATTATTGCAGATTATTATGCGATTTTTGCATTCGCATCTTAAAATGCTATTTTAGAGTTTATATAAATCAAGTATTCCAATTCTATCAAGGTCACCAGAAAATAAAAAAATAGAGATTTTAGATTCTTAGACTTTTTTATGATTAAGAAATTTTTGTGTCTTAATTTAGTTTTATGAAACGTTCTAAACTGCGAGTTTGTACATAAATTGAGCCCATTCTTCGAATTTGGTAAATCATTCAAATACAAGCCAATTTTTCTATAAAGTCAATTGATAACACCTGTTGTACTAGTTTATCGGTGACTGCCTTTACTTATCGTCTTATTTATCAATTATCATTTCTTCAAAATCACTTTCTTTTGTTTCTACTTTCAAAGGGTCTTCAACTAAAAATTCTTGATATACTCTTTCAAAATCTGGTTTTACTAAAATTTTAAGTTGCCCTTCGTCTTTGAAGTCTTTTGAGATTAGTTTCCAATTAACAATTATTTCATATTCATTTGGTACGGGTTTAATGAAAATATCGTCAGAAATAAATGTATCGTCTCCAACTAAGATTGTTTTTTTAGGAACCACTTTCCCTGACATAGATTCTGTCCATAGATACACGTCTGTTACATACTGATGTGCTGAAATCATTGCTATTCCATAATTTTCTTCATTACTTTCTTTCAAGTCAAGAACTTCACCATCAAAACTGAAAAACAATTTGTATTCTTCAATCGGGTCAAGTCCTGTATTGTGAATTTCGAAGAATATTTTGCAATAACTGAGATTGATTTTTGTCCCTGATATTGAAGTGGGAACAATAAATCCGCTTAAGGGCTTATTAAACTTCTCTTGTTGTGCGAGTATATGTGCAAACGGATTGTTGTAAGGGTGTGCTGGAACAATTTTTTGCTTGTAATGAGTAATGGTCTTTTTGTATCTTGGTGTCAGAGTAATTTCAGTTAAACTGTCTTTGAATGTCACAGCAACACTTTTGTTCGTTTTGAAGTTTTGGCTTTTTACGTAAAAGTCGTGAGTACGCTTATTTTCGTCAATTAAATCAACAATATCTTCCCAAGAAAATATGTGAACTTCAAAAAGTCCATAGGTTATATTTTCAATATTTTGTTTTCGAATAAATTCTTCTATTCCAGCATCTTTAACTGCTGTTGTTGCAAAGTATAGTTTCTTTAATGGAGGTTGAAATAATTTAGCTTTTTCAATTTCTTCTTGTATTTCTTCTTCACTGAACTGTTTATTAGTGTATTCATCTTTTCCTTTGCATTGGATGCCATAATATTTGTCTTCGCCAAATGGAATTCCATAAACGTCAACTCCATGTTGGGTTTGTCCTGTACGCCCGTTCTTTTTTATTTCAGGACAATCCCAAATTTCTCCCCACAATTTTTTACATAGTGTCTCGAAGTCTTGCCAATTATTTGGTCGTCTAAGTGATAAAGAAGCATCCATTTATTTTATTATTTTAGTTGTAAATCGAGATGTAGTTGTAACATTGCCACTAACGCTATGGCACTACAGCGGGTTTGGGGAATCAAGCCATTCTTCGGATTTGTCAAATCAGGCTGTTAGTGGTTCGGCATAATATTTAACAATAATCATCTATAGAATCTCCACCTGTCCATTCCAATCCTTGCGCAAGTATAAATTGCTTTTCAGCTCCATTTTCTTCAAAAAAAGTTCCAAGACTATTGTGTATGAAAACGTCGTTTTGAAAAGTTATTTCTGCCAATGAATAAGGCTTTATTGGATTTTCATCACCGCTTTTGCACATGATCCACAATGTGGTTTTGTCATTAGAAATTGCAAAACGTTCAATAATTGAACTAGTGTACTGGTTTAGGGAAAATACATTTCCTAAATTTAGATTTGTAGCATACGCGGTTATCGAATTTTCGTTTTTTTCCTGTGGACAACAAGGAAATTCAGTCGGTGTTTTCCAATTCCTAGCTTTTTGAACAGCATATGGAGTTAGAGAATTTATGAATTCCACTTCAGTTTCAACGTAATCAACGAATTGATTTGACAGACTTCGATTATAAATCCATTCACCTAATGAACCGCCATGCGATGGTTTATCGCTTTTTGCCCAAGCCAATAATCTTTCTTTACTTGCCTGTGCCTCTTCAATACTAACTGTTGCCATCCATTTATAATCCGGATTTTGAAATTTATCTTGAAATTGCGCTGGATTAGCTAGAAATGCTTCTACGCTACCACAAATGTAGGCTATACGTTTTGCTGTTATTGGATTAAGCAAAATGTTTTCTAATCTAGTTACCCAACGTAGATTCTCGGGTCGATTATTCTGTTTGTTTGTATCAATATGGTCAACAACATGTTCTTTTGTTGGCGGTTCGCCATGAAATGCGGTTGCAACTATGCGATGAATTACGACAGATACAATTTCTAAATATCCCGTTTTGCTGTTTAATTTACCAAAACTCCAATTGCTGTCTGTAGGTCTTGGTCGTTTTCCTTCTATTGGATAACGAAACACCGCTCCGTTATCACGAACACGGTAGCGCTCATTTTTATAAATGCATTCGCTTTCTTGTTTAAAGTTTTCCAAGTTAACCATAATGTCTTATCATGTTTTTAACGACGGACTTTCTTATCCTGACCTCTAACTAGTATGTATTACTGACAACATCAGATTTATCTCGTTTAAATTGGGTAGATATGTCTGATAAACATCAGGGTTTATTTATTATCAAATATATAATAATAAACTTATAAATCATCAGAAAGACTTTGATTTGTAGAATGCTTTTAATAGTAACATGGATACAAATTTTGGTAGTTTTAATACGGAATTAATCAATTTTAAGCTCAATTGCATAGAAAGCAATAACTGCAATATGCAACACTTTCTCCAAAGAACACATTTGAAAAGCAAAAGATTCAGAGAAAATTGAAATTCCTATTTAAAATGCCAATTTCTTGAACCATTTTTCTTCGGGATCTGATAAATTATATTTGGTTTCCTCTAAAATCTTGCAGTTTGAGTCATAAAGAGTTTTGTAATTTAGCGAGATCTGATATTTATCAAGACTTTAATTTATTATTATAAAATATGAACTACATTCCTGCCGTTTTGGGTGTAAAACAAAGTGCTTATGAAAACAATCACGTTTACACGCGAGGAGTTATGCGAACTAGTGTGGAAAAAGACCATTGAGCAGATCACAAGACTCTATGACATATCCAGTTACAATCTCCGTACAGCCTGTGCAGAAATGCAGGTTCCCCTCCCTTATGCCAGCTACTGGGTACAGGTTAGGTACGGCAGGGAATGGAAGACTAAATTACCGCAAAATTATACAGGATCCCAGACAGTGGAGATCCTGAAAAAGAAGTATGAAACGGAAAAACACATACCGGTTCCATCGCCTATAGTAATACTTACAAGAGAAATCGAAAAAGATCCGAAAGCTCCGCTTGGAGTTGGGGAAAAACTAAATAAGCCTCATAAGCTCATACAGATTACTAAAGACAGCTGGAACAAACGCGACAAAAGCAAAAGATACTGGGAGCCAGATAGGGAAGGTCTATATCTGCATGTAGCTGATGCGCTTATGACTAGAGCATTTTGTTTCATGGATGCATTCATTAAACTTCTTGAGTACCGTGGACATGAATTAAGGAAGAACCAGTATGGTTACACGGTAGCAGTTGTGGGTGGCATTGAAATCGAGGTGCAACTTCGGGAAGCAAATAAACGGGTGCCTTCAAAACAAGGATACAGCACAACTGAACTAATACCAACTGGTAAGTTTGTTTTTCAGGTGGGAAAGTATTCCGACCAGAAAGAATGGCGTGATGGAGCGATACTCTTGGAAGGAATGCTGGCAAGGATTGTTGCGAAGCTGGAAATCATGTCCGAGAAGGAAAGGAAATGGCAGGAAGAAAGCCGACTACGACAAATAGAAAGGGAAAAACAGGAGGCTATTGAAAGGGAAGCAGTCGAGAGAAAACATAAGGAAGTGCAGAATTTCAAAGTCTTGCTTGAGGACGCACAAAGATTTGATGAGGTGACTAAACTACGGAATTATGTAAAAGCTGTTCAAAAGCAGACCGATCCATTAGATGAACAGACTCAGCAATGGATAATTTGGGCTGAAAAAAAGATCAACTGGATAGATCCTCTCATATGTGCCCCTGATGACATCTTTACAAAACATGACTTAAAACAGTATAAAAAATGGTAAAGGGCGCCTATAAGGCGCCTTTATCCGCAAAGGAATAATATGTCTCCGAGGTTATGATTAGGTGATCCAGTAGTTTTATATCAAGCACTTCGCCGGCCTGTCTTATTTTTGCAGTCATATGTTTGTCTGCTTCTGAGGGGCTTGTATTGCCTGATGGATGATTATGTGCAATCATAATGTTTGTAGCATTTGCTTTCAGGGCTGCCGAGAATATCATTCGAAGATCTACTATAGTTCCCGTGATTCCTCCTGAGGACATTTCGTAAAGACCTAAGACCTTGAATGAATGGTTCAGAAACAATATCTTGAACTGTTCAAAGTAATCAATTTTACCCTTATTCCATGAGAATTTCAAAAGATGATAAGCGTCCTGAGAGGATTTGATCTGAGGTCTTTCAGAGATTTTTATCTTTGATTTGTATACTAATTCAATTTCCGATACAATCTGCCAGTTTTGATTTAAAGTTTCCATAATTTCTAAATTTTAAATTAATTATGGAACATCAATCGGGATTCATCTAGCAAGCGCAAAAAGCAACGCAATAAAGCAGGATTATTATCCTGCATTTATGGGGGAATTTTTTGCAAGCGCCCGCAGATGATTCCCGAACTTTGTGACGAAATTAAATGAGATATAATAATGTACCTTTTGTGCAGTCAAAAAATAAATTCAATATAACTATGGTTAGAACCTCTCCACAGTCACTAGAAATTGAAAAATCTACAAATTTAATAACGGTAGACTTTTGTTATTAAATGTGATCATGGCGGTACAGAGTTCATACCATTTGGAGTATAACCGTTAATTTTTTTTAATTTAATTGGTAAACTATTATTAACTGTTAACTTTCTTACAACTCCAAAAATTGGTTTTATTTATGATCAAAAATGTAAGAGTAATTATCTTTCGAATTTTTGCTCAATAAAATGTTCAAATCTTCTAGCTTGATATTCATAAAATCACTAGGAGTAACGGTATCTGTAACACCGTCAGAGCAAATTAAAAAAGAATCATAAGTATGGTTATCCAGAGCATAAATGCCTTTAGTTACAATTTCTCTCTTACCGGAAATAGAGCTAGACACTATGTGTTTGTATTTCTCTATAATTTGTGGAGAGATTGACATTTGCTTTTCAGCCATATCATTAATTAATGTATGAGATTTTGATTTGAAAATCACATTCTTCTCTTTAAAAAGAAAAATTGATACATCGCCAACCCAAAATAAATAACTAATCTCATTTGATTTAATTATACCTGCTAGTGTACCACCTGATTTAATGTTGTGCTCGACATTAAAATGTTTGACTTCTAAATTGGCTTTTTTAATAGCTTCATCTAATTTTAAAAAATTTATTTCGTGGGAATTAGACAAATAATGAAATATAGAATTGGCGATTAGTATGGCAGCTTCTTTACCTTTGTCATATCCACCCATACCGTCAACTATTAAATACAAAAAAGTATCAGGATATAATACTTCATTTAAAATTATATCCTGATTTTCTTTTCTTTTACCTATTCCAGTATGTACTATTACATTATTCACTTCGATCAGCTTTTAATGTTGCTCCACCGTGTTTAGTAAAACGAGGTCTTGTGTTAATCTTTACCGGAGTATTGGTAATACTGTTTTCTGTTGCTTTTGAAGCCCAAATAAAACCTTCACCTGGTTTTAACATACTCAAATCATTAGGAGTTAATGTACTCAACTGGTTAATGGATTTTTGAATGTGCTTTAGCCATTGAGGTGAATTAAATTTGTGAACCAATACGACTGAACTTAATTCAATAATTTCGTTTGGTAAGCTTGGAGGATCTTGACTTGCTATCATGATATTTACCCCTTTGTGACGCATCTCTCTTATGGCAGTTACGATATTATTCGTTAAATCTTTATTGTCCATGTATTTATGTGCCTCGTCGAATACAATGAACTTATTGAAAGGGATATGGTTATACTCTTTCACACTTGAAAAGATATTAAGCATAATGACAAACAGACCAAGGGCTTCGTCTTTAACAATGAATTCATCTCTTAAATCGACTATGATTAATCTGCCAGGTTTAATATTATCCCGCATAAAAATAGTATCATCAATATATTCTTGAGCAAAATTTAGTTTTTGACGCGCTAATGCTTTCTGAGATGACGTTAATAATTCTGATTCTTCGACACTTTCTCTAAGACCATTCAAAGAAAGATTATTTCTTTGGGACCTCATAATCATTTTTAGTTGTCTTATATAAGCCGAATCATTACCGATTGCTCCTAACAAAAACATCCAATCTTGTACATTCAATTCTTGAGAATTGAATGCTATTGGTTTTATTTCGATAGAAGGGAATTCTCGTTTACGCTCTTCTAATTTATCAGTAGGGGTTAAAAGTACTATGTCTTTAATGGAGGCAGGATTTGCACCGTATTTTTCCTTTAAAATTGCCAATTCATATTCTTCATTGTTCTCGTATATCATTGAGGTAAACTCAGGTTCATAATCCATACTTTCACTATAATGAAAAATTACACCGGCAAGAGGGCTCTTTAAAATATTTACATTTTGCACTTCTTTGAGGACCATTTCAGAAACTGTTCCTATAGTGTAACTTTTACCACCACCTTGAACACCAAACAAACTTATAGTATTGGTTTCAGATAAATCAATAGCAATTTTTTTACTATGAATTGATGTTCCAATTAAACCGTACTGATTTGATGGCGATGATTTACCAATCATAATGTCAAATTTAGGAGCTATGATTTCGGTTACTGTTCTCGTTTCAGTAGTAGTTGAATTTGACTGTACCGTGCTAGGCGAAGTTGAATCTATTTCAATTGATGGTTCTAAATTACTAACTTCAGAATGATTCCCATTTAAATGAATTGTAGTTTGAACTATATTTGCATTATCAATAGTATAAGAACTATCTTCATCCTTGATTGCTTCACTTGCAAAAGCGAGTTCTTTTTTCTCATTTTCATAAATTTTAGGATTAACTGGAGCTTCTGACTGACTTGGTTTTAACTTTGGTTCAAATTTCTTTAGAAATGGTTTTAATTTATCCTTTACATTAATGCTATTTGCTAATTCATTTGACAGCTCATTATCTTCAAGTCTTGTAGTATTTAAATCAGAGTTAGCGTCTAAAATTTCTTTGATTAAAGAATGACCAAATGTAAAAAAGGTTGTATTATCATCGTCTACTTTTTTAAGATGCCTTTTATCAAAGGAAAAGTCGAAAATGAAACCAATTTTATTAAAACTCAATTTAAAACCTTCATTTAATGTTTGCATGAAGTTGATATAGGAATGATATGCGTTTTCAGATAGGTATTGGTAACGTTTTGCTCTTTCAATATAAAACTGAAAAATGCGCTTCAAATCTAAATTTTTAATTTCACGATCGAGTCTGTCTTCAGATTTAAAATCATTACGATCAAAATGAGTTTTTAACGCTAAGATTGTATTTTCAATTTGGCTTATTATTTTAGCTTTCAACTCCTCTCGTTCGACATGATTAATGAATGATCTGCATTTTATTTCTAATACTGCAATATTAATCGTTCGAGTTTGTGCATCAATTGTCACAATTAAATTATCGGCTCTACTTTTTGAATCAGAGCTTAAGTTTTCAAATAATTCTTGATGTAAATCGATAGGAACAATAAAGGCATTATCTAATAAACCTTTTTTTTGGAGTACTCTTTTAGAAAAAGCGGAACCAATTACTTCAAAAGCTTTATTTTTTGAAGAGTTGAGTTGAAGTACGAGTGAACTACTGATAGCTCGAACATCTTCTAATAATGTTTTGATACACAAGACCCCTTCTTCGGTATTCGTATCAAGACCAAATTCTTCAAAATGAGGACTCAATAATCCAATTATTTCTGAAGATGGTTTAGTTGTAAGGTAAGAAGAAATACCTGTAACATCCTCACTAGGTATATAATCAAGTAAGAATGGTATTTCGGTATCTGTGGAAGGCTGGTCAAAGATTTGAGGGCCTAAATTTTTATCAAATGTTACTACCCAATCTGAATATTCGTGTAAATGAGAAATTAAGACTTTGTCACGATCATTAAGTTCTAATTGAATAGCAGGTAGTGAAGTTGTGTTATGAGAGGCTAAAGTACATGCAATATTTTTTTGAAAATTTGTAAATAAATTTGTTGAAATAGCAGATTTGGCCTTGTTCACATCAATATAATTGATCCACCTCATTAAATCCTTTTCTTTGTCAATGTTCACTTCGGTAGAGTTACTTATTAAAATCCCATTTAAGCAATCAGATTTGTACTCATTACTTGGTTTAATAAGGGTAATTTTAGAATTAAAAGGATTTACTAAAAAGCTAATATGTGCATTATATTCTTCAGGAGCTACTAAGAAATCGCCTATTTCGTTTATGGAAAATCTTAATTTCGGAAACAATCTATTTTCAGAAGCTTGAGAAAATAATTCCGCTTCTTCTGAAATATTTGTTTCTGGATTAATTAATTCTTTTAAAGCATTACCAGGTTCAATTAAAGAAATATTACCCACAAAAATTCGAACTTCAAATTTTACATCTTGATATTCCGAAGTTTTTCCTATCTCAACAAAGGCCTCTGCAAATTTATCAGCATCTCCCACATTGAATAAATTAATTACTAATTTATCGGTATAGGGGTGTTGTATTAAAAAGTTCTTCAAGTGCTTTACTAGTAACGATTTACTCACTTCATTGTCAGAGTAATTGTCTTTTGTAATATTTAATAATGACTTGTAGTACTGTTTTAATTGATGTGTTACAGGCACTAAATTATCATTCCCTTTTAAGTAATCAGCATTAAAGTAAATACCCCAGCCCAAAGTAAGCTCGCCAGCGTATTCATAATTATCGAAATTAAAAGGATCAACAATAACAAAGGGGTTATTGGATGGATGTACTTTGCCTAAGAATAATTCTTGTAATTTAGCCCATTCTTTAAGATGATCTTTATAGCGCATTGTTTTTTCCTGCCAGTCATCAAATACTTCAATTAAGTTGTAAAACCATGCTAATCGTAAAGGATGTAAAGGTGATAAAAGCACGGCATTTATCGATTCGTTATTCGGAAGTTTCGTTTTAACCTTAACAAGATCTAAAAATTGAATTTCTGCGTATACTAATTTTAGTTTATCCTGTTCGGAAGTATCAATATCTGTTTTGCTAATTTTTTTATTTAACTCACTAAGCCACTTGTTATAAAGATCTAAATATTCTTTAATGTCTTCTTTAAATTCGGCAATATTAGCCGTTTCAAAAATCCCGTTGTTAGTTATATTAGAAGCAATGATTTTTTTGAAAACATTATCGCGTGCACTTACCATTTTCTTAGGGACAATATCATTTAAAGTGCTCGTTATGAATTCTATATTCTCGAATCCTAATTTCGTGTAATTATTACTTAGTTTAACATTGACATATCCGATATTATACGCTTGCTTTAATAATTCATTTTGGATCAATCTAAGCTTGGATGAAATAATAACTTGGTAATTGTGCTTGCTATTATAATTAATATGAAATACGGAATTAACCTTCGGTTTATCATCATTTAACCAAATATTTGAAGATTCGCTAGGAAGAGGGAAGTCTGCTTCGACACCATTTTTCAATAAATCGATATTGAATTTAAAATGACCTTGCAGTACATTGTTTAGTTTATCTTTTCTTTGATTTTCTTCTTTCTCTGGATTTTCAGTTATTTCGTATTCAAAATCTTCGGTATCACAAGTTAATTTGAAATTTAAATAGTCTTTAGCTTCTTTCGTTTTTCCTTCCTTTTCCCAAGCTTCTTGAATTTGAATACTTTGAAAATTGTCATTGTGGTTTAGAATTGCACCATTTTGGTCTTCAGCAATGATTTTAAAGAAATAGGAACCTTCTTCTAAATTATTAGGATTTAGTTCAATTTTAGCTTCTCTATATTCTTGTTTAGCCGTAGTGTTGCTTAATTTTCTCAATGTATTAATTTCGATGCCCGCATAACCATCTACCGCCATTAAGACTACTCTGAAGAATTTTAAATCATCCACTTGATTCGGAGGAGGAGTTGTTTTGAAACGAATCACTACATTAGAGTTTGCGTTCTCTTTTGCTTTTAAAATTTTTCTTCCTTCTTCTTCAACAAAATCAGTAGATCTGATTTCAAGAATCTCTAGTTTAATTTCTTCAAAATTTAAGAGAGGAATTTTCCAATTGTTAAACCATAAGTTGGATTGGTTTTCGGCAATAGTATTCACTAAATCTGCAATCGTTTTGATATCGGTTTCTTTTTTGAAAAGATTCACAATATCTTTTTGAATTGTATCTTTTTCTATTTTTAAATTGTCGACTCTATCGTATAAAGTTTTATTGAAAGCGCCCAATAAACTACAACTGTCTTGATTTAAAGTTAGTCGGGAACGGATTTGATTTACTTCTTGAAGTAGGTTTAAATCAGGTAGTAATTCTAGAAAATGCAATAGCTTACCGAAATACTCTTTTTCAAAATTATTTTCGGTTAAACCAATTAAATAGAGTATATAGTTAAATTTGTTTTTTTTAGCAGGTTTTACGATATCGTCAAAAGCCTTTGTAACCACTCTAAATTCGGAAGGTATTTCATTAATCAAATTTTTTAGTAATTCTTGTTCAATGTTGTCTAACGCAATTTCTTTAAATGTAGCGTTACCATATGAGTCTTCAGCAGCTGTTCTGTTATTTGCTGGAATAAGAATCAATAAAGGTCTTTGTTGGTTGTTTCTAAATTCAATTAATTTGGTTGCTGAAATATAACACTCCTCTTCCTCCATTTCACTAATGATAAACACATCAATGTTTGAGAATTGTTTTTTGAGTTCTTCCCAAAGCACAACTAATTGATGAGCACCTAAACCAGTAATTTTCATACAATGACCTGGTTTGGCATTCTGGAATTCATTACGATGAATTTTGGTAATCAATTCAACGATTTTTGAATAATATATTTGTTTAAAATTACTTTTCATTTTCTCTGAGTTTAATCCATTTGGTATCTAGGTCTTACTTTTTGCAGAATATATGCATCACTTAAATCGTTATAAAAACCAATTTGCCTTAATTTAAGTTTGAACGCTTCTACATTTTCTTTGAAAGCTGCAATTGTATTTACATCAGCATTGTTAAAACGGTCTTCACTTAAACCATTTATAACAAGACCATATCTGTCTCGTAAATTTTTGATTAATTCTTCGATTGAAAGACTCTTGGTTGTAAACTTTTCATTATTTAGGTCTAAGACTTGAATTTGCACCAATGCTTCTAGTAACCTTGTCCCTAATACATATCTACGAGGATGTTTTTTGCTTCTGCCTTGCGCTAAATAACCTCTTTCATTATTCTTTTGAGCAACGCTATCCATAAATTGCGGATAATATTTTAATTGATACGGTCCTTTTATCTTCATCAATAATTCGACATATTTATCAAAATATGTTGCTTCGTACTTGACCATATCGTTCACTAAAAGCTTATCATCTTTATCAAAGTTACCGTAGATATAATCCCAGTGGGTTTCAAATTTGAGCTCAAAATTTTCATCTTTATTTTTTAGAATTTTCAAAATTTCAATTAAAGAATTTGAGTCTCCTTTGTCCAATTTATATTTAGAGCTTACTGCATTTACTTGAAAAGTTGCTTTTATGTAATTGTAAAGCGCGTTATAATTTTTTGTTGCATCTTCAATGGCGAGTGATGAAATTTTACTTTCAAAATTATCGGTTACATCTACCACAATATACCAATTATCCGTAACCTCAATTGTACCTTCTTCAATCATTTTTGGTAATAAATGAATTACTTTACTGATGTAAAGCGAAAGGTGAAAGGAAGTTATTGTTTTTAGGTAATCGATTAAAACATTTCTTGGGATTTCATTTTTATAAACCAATAGTTTATGAATGTCATCACAGTATAATTCTGCTTGCTTTTTTAATAATGGTCTTATTTTATTTAACTCAGAATTACTTTCCAAATAGCCTGGATTTACATTTTTTATTAGATGAAGAATACCTAAACTATCTACGTCTAGTGAATTTCCATTAAGAAACTGTCCTTGATTGGTGTCCCAACCATCTTGTAAAAAGTTTTTTAATTCTGTTTTAACTGCAGGTTTTTGCCCCAGCATTAAATATATTTGATCGGCGCTAAAATAATCTCTCGTATTTGGAGCGTTTCTCACACGATAACTTTCTAAATGTATCGGTCTTAGTGAAGACACTTTTTCCTTTTGCGAATTTCCTCTATTTACCAAGTTTGTTAAATTACTTCGTAACCATAGTTCTACTGCTTCAGGATTTTCAGTAAAACCGGAAAGATTACCTTCTTGCTCTAGTTTTAAGAAAATTTCTTTTAGTTTACCTAATTCGATAAAAACATTCTCCCCTTTACGGGTTCTTTGTTTGGGTCTCGAACCATTATGTTTGAGTAGCATAAACAAGTTAACCAATGTGCTATCAATATTATTTACTTTAGCATCTGGGGTAAAGATTAATTCGTTACGAAAAACCCCTTCATCTTTATTCAAATTAATAGCCATAATTAGATATTTAACTTGTTAATAATTATTTTACTAGAGCCGGTTTTTTTAATTGAATAGAACTCTCTATTGTTAGGAGTAACAACAATTTCATCATATTTTAAGTTCTCTAGTAGATTTTTAAAAACAATTAATTCCACAAACTTTCCTTTTAGGTCATTTAACGAAGGACTAAATCCTTTTTGAATGAAATACAGCATTTCGAATAAATCTAATGAAATGGTTAAGGAGATGTGTTTGTGTTTTTTGTGTCTAAAAATTAAACTATCCGCTTCGTATTCTATATACTTAGTTAGATGTTCCGCCTTATTTACAAATAAATCGAATTCCTCCAAAGCAAAAAGTTTGAACGATTTGCCGTAAGGGTCTTTAATCTCAGTAGAAGCTAAGACTAAATTTTTCTCATCGAGTTCTTTATTGTTACATCCTTCATTTAATGAAACGGCACGTGAAATCGTTTTTTTAATATTAGCTTCCAGTAATTCAGTACTTAATATATTTACAAAATCAAAAACTGATTTATAAGGCAAACGCAATAAATATGAAGGTTTACCTATTTCAAGGGTTTTGTCCTGATTGTCGTTTTTGGCAATAATAGTATTGATATTTGCTAATAGTTTACCTTCGAAATATTGATGGCGAATAAACACTTTCTGTCTTTCACGGATAGCGTTTATATACTCTTGGTTTTGTTCGTAGGCAGGAGAAAATGATTTTATTTCATTGAAAATATTGATAAAATTGTATTCTCTATCTTCAAAACTCAAATAGTCTTTTACAGCGTGTTTGTTAAAGAATAATTCTCTATCTAATTTTGGAATCGCTACTTCACCAATGTCTGTTTCTCTAATTAAATTGATAAGACGGTCTTTAGCGCCTGAATCATCATTTTTAGGGTTCGAAATATTGAAATAAAAGAGGTTCCAAAAATTTTCGATATTCCCATTTGATTCTTCCATTAGACCTGGAATTTCTTCACAAGCAAAATCACGGGTTAATAAAAAAGCGATGAAAGAACGAATATCACGCATTGTAATGTGCAATTCACGTTTTAAGCTTACCGTTCTTAGAACCCATTCTAATCTTTTGATAACTGCATCACCTGAAACCTTATCGCTAAACGTTTTGACATTGTAATTAATAAAACATGAGTTTGCCAAATCGCAGCCCTCACAATTCTTCCAAAGTTCCTTACGAGTTAACTGTTCTATTTGTTTTTTGAATAAGCTGTTTTCTTCGTAGCTAGCAGCCACCACCGACCTTAAATTAAGATTGATAATTAAAACTCCATCGGGTAGTGTAAAATTCCCTTCTTCGTAGAAGTAATCTTCTATGTTTTTTGCTAATTTTTTATGTTTGGTTGAAGTAGTTAAAAATTCAACGAGACGACCTTCGTTGATGGCAATAATTCTACCTTCTTCCGCTCTGTTATAATTCGATTGATTTTCAAAAGGGGCAAAGAAATTATCTAGAACCGCTGTGTTTTCCGTATCTTTTTCATCTTGGGAACCATCATAATTACTTTCATAATATTCGCCATTAATTTGGAATCGAGCTCCGTTATTATGTGCAAAATGTTGAATGTTTTTTACAGAAGGACTTTCTTCAATCTTTTTTACAAAAGCTGTTTTACCATCACCAGCATTACCTGTAATAATTATTAATTTGTATTTACCATCAATAATAGCAGGAAGTAAAGTTTTATCAAGTTTTGTTGGGGTATAAGTTTGCTTGTCTAAATCGCTTGTATTAGTATTGACTCTGGTACCAAAATTTCCGTGCTTGGATTGACTGTATAATGAATTTACATAATCGACCATATTGATCCCTTCGACCGAAATTTTATGAGCTTTAATTTTGTCTTTGTTTTGTTCAAACAATTCCTTCATAGCGTTATAAACTCGGTCAATATTACCAGGATTAAAATTGCGAGCACCACCTTGCCAAAACGTATTGTTTATGATTATTTCATCATCAACTTTTAAGACTAATTTGATTTTTTCTCCTAAGTCAATTGAGGTTTTATACTTTTCGATATTTTCTTTAAACTTCCCTAAGGCTTTACCAATTGCATCGTGTAAATTGACATAGGTATTGTTGCTGTTGAATAGTTTTAGATTGAAAGCATGTCCTTGAATGATGGATATTTGAGTATGGTATAATTTATTTCTTGAACTTACTTCAGTAGCCGTACTTTCAATGTTTTCTAGGATATCATTTTCAATTGCTCTTAGTGCATTAAGCATTTCTTGGGCCGATTGAAATCTGTTATTTTTGTTGGTTTCAATTGCTTTTAAAATGAAATTTGAAAATACAATAGATATTCTTGGCTCAATGGTTTTAGGTGTATTTGCTACTCGGTCTCTCATTGGCATTTTATTTGGATGCCAAGGATATTGTTTGCAAATTAATTCAAACATAGTAACCCCAAGTGCGAACAAATCGGCAGTGAAATCCCAATTTACTTTGTAATTGCTTTCAATTAGATCAGGAGCTAAATAAGGGTTTGTACCTACAAAATCTTTATTTTCA
This sequence comes from Flavobacterium sp. CFS9, assembly GCF_041154745.1. Taxonomy (NCBI): domain Bacteria; kingdom Pseudomonadati; phylum Bacteroidota; class Flavobacteriia; order Flavobacteriales; family Flavobacteriaceae; genus Flavobacterium; species Flavobacterium sp. CFS9. The sequence goes on from NZ_AP031573.1 coordinate 3,233,198, forward strand.
TGGTTAGTTGAAGCGACATTAAAATCTATTAAAACGAAGCGTTCACCTTTGTCCCAGATGATATTTTGTGGTTTAATGTCACGATGAATGATTGGTCTTTCTTTTTGCTGCATTTCTACTAAAGCAGCTAAAATATCGATACCTACATTGTATACTTGATGAATGGGCATACTTATATCGGTAGCGGTATATTGACGCAGGTTTTCACCCTCCAAATATTCCATTACAGTATAAAACTGACCATTGGGCGTTTCGCCATTCCAGCTAAATTTTACAATATTATTGTGATGTAGTTCAATTAAAGCCAGGTATTCGTCTTTAACTGAATTGACAAATACACTTTCATTAAATAATTTAAGGGTATAAAATTTATCTTGTAAACGATGTTTTACTTTAAAAACTTTTGAATAACCTCCTTTACCTAATACTTTATGAATGGCATAATCGCCAATCGTATCTCCTTCTTTTATTTCTTCAAAAGGGATGTTTTTTACCGTAGTAGGAAGGCTGTTTTCATTTTTAATATTATTTGTATTTTGTGCTAAAGCCGTATCGATAATCTCTAATAATTTTTCGATACTTTCAATTCGTTGAAATTCATCAGTAATAATCGATTTTTGACAGATATCATCGATCCATTTTGGAAGATTGGCATTGACTTTAGATGGTAGTAAGCTTTCCGGAAGTTTACCTCCTAAATTGTTTAATTCGAATGGTGTTGCGAAAGGTTCTTTTTCTGAAAATAGCCAATAAATTAAGACTCCTAACGAGTAAATATCGGAAGCAATTGAGGCATCACCAATTGTTAATTCTAACGGATGATAAGCTGTTGCATTGCTTTGGTTGATGGTTGGCATTACGGTATAGCCTTCCTCGGAATGGTCTACAAAATACGATTTACCAAAATTACCTAAATAGGCATAACCGCTGCTTAAATAAATATTATCGGGATTGATATCACGATGGAAAATATTTTCTTTATGCGCTTCTTTGAGAGCAACCATGATATTTTTGATAATCTCTACTTTTTCTTTGAAGGTAAAGGTTTTGATTCTTGCTTCAGATCGTAACGAATTTTCATCTAAGAAATCGGAAATTTCATAGAAAAGATGGTTTACGTTGTCTATTCTAAATTCTACATTTAAAATAAAAGGTTTGGTTTTTAGTTTATTTAAAGCATTGTATTGGTTTTTAATTTTGTTTTCCCTGTTTTTTAGTTCTTCGGGTGATAAACCAACAACTTGTAAGGCATATTCTTTTATTCTTCTATGAGAAGAAGTAGCCCCAATAGGTTTGGCTAAATATTCAACCAGATTGTTTTCTTGATGTAGAATTTTAACGATTTCGAACTCATAGATTTGTTTTTTGTCTATGGCTCTTTTTTGTGCTTGTTGTCCGGTTAAGAAATTAACAATATCATTTTGAATATCTTCTATCGCATCTTCCGACTTATTTAATTCTGTTGCATCGGTAAGGAAGTTAATTAATCTTTTGTTTAATTGAAAGGTTAATTTATCATCCTCAGGAGAAATAATAGGCGGACTGTAATTATCATAAGATAATGTCAGTGTATTTTGAATCCATGCCTTTCCCCAATAGCTGTTTTGCTCTTTTAGTTTTGAAGCCAAAATGGCCGTTTTTTGTCGGTTGGTTCTTAATGGATTGCGACGAGGTTGATCGTTGAGATACCAGGTATTTTCGTCTCCTTCAATACGCCCACGCCAATCTTTGTTTTCTATATTGAAAATGGCATGGGGAGCCACTACTATAAGATCGTATTCCCAATATTGAGTTTGGTTGTTTTTGGGATTGGTAGAAACTAATTCGATGTTTGGAATTAGGCAAAAGTCATCTGGGAGGTTGACATTTAAAAAGTCCAATAACTTTTGTTCACCTGCGTTTACTACCGCATCAAAATAGGTGGGTTTTACAATTATTGCCATGCGTCTATTTCTTTTTCAATTAGGTCTATTGCTTGGTTTTCTTTTGTTGTTGCTAAGTAGAGATTAGTGTATGCAGTTTTTATTTCCGTATCAATTTTTAGCATTTGGTCACTTTCTAAAACTGGAACAGGAATTTCCTTCAAAAGATTAGGAATTGGTCTACAAAGTTTTGTTCCAGATTGGGTTGAACGAATTAGTCTAAAACCATAATCTGAAGCAAGCCAGCAGTATAGATAACCAGATGGTACTGACTCGTTTGTTTTTAATCTAATGAATTCCCCAGAAACTAATTGCTTCTCCAATTCTTCGTTAGCAAATATTGTTCGGCAAAAAGTTTCTCCTTCTCCTAATGTGCCTACACCTGCAATTAAAACCTCACCATATTCTACTAATTTTACATTACCTACAGCCCTTTTAGAAAGGTTTTTACCAACCTTTATAGAATTAAAAATATCCGATTGGTTTAATAATTTAATACCATTATCGCTGTTTACTTCTAGTCTTTTGAATGAACCGGTAGAAAAATATCCGTTATCTAACAAGCAGTCTTTGAGATTTAGATACGATTTTGATGTAATAATATTAGTGATCCTTTTTATTCTTCTAGAATAATTAAAAGCATTGATTGTGTTAGCATTTATTTCTTTAATGGAAATACTATATGTTGAAACTTCCCTATTAGCAACATGATTGCCAAAATATTCGTAGTCATCATTTGTAAGTTCTTCTAAATTCAATAAATCATATAAATACTTATTAGCACCTTTTAATAATTTATTTGCTTCCACACGCAAATCAGCGGCTTCCATAATTAATCCATGAATTTTTTGTTGTTCTGTTTCTGGAAAGAGAGGAATGGGTATATCTTTCACGAAATCGGGTTCTATATGTTGAATTACCGCACCGAAAGTACCTTTCGTTAATAAATTATATCCATACTTGCTGGACAAGTAAGCATATAAATAACCTGAGTATACATTTTTTTTTGGCTTGATTCTTATAATATGTTCACTTGCAGCCTTACCTTTGTGAAATTCATTTGAGTAAATAGTGTTACCTATAGTACCAGACCTTGAGATAAGTATCCATCCAGTATCTAAAAGATAGTTTTCTAAGTTTCTAGTAAGTTTCTTTGATATTAATTTCAAGCTGAATAAATTATTTTTCAACATATCTGAGATACCCATGAAAGGTATTCCATTTATGACATTATTTACATAATATCTCTTATCACGACCACCATAAAATATGTCTTCAGCAAAATAGGAAATATTAGTTAGTTCATATTTTGATTTTTGTAATTTACTTAAGACAATATTACCAGAGCTTAAATATGGTTTAGCGTCCAATCTATAAGCGTTGCTACCAAATATTGATTTTTTGATATTTAAGACTTTCATATTGGCTAAAGAATATTTGAAAATTTGATAAACTCTTCTACAATTTTCGGCAAATCGTCGTCGAGCATTTTTTGTTTTTCGCGACGTATTCTTAGTTCAAGCCCGTTATCTTTGTTGGTTACCACATATTTGTTATCAACCGTAAATAAGATTTCTGCACCGTCTTCATCACGAACATAAATAGGGTTTCCTCTACGGTCTTTGCCCAGTTTCTCGGCAATTGCCATAAATACTTCATAATCTTCAACGGTTTCGCGAGCAATGCTTTTCTCGTTATCAGTTTTCTTTTGTAAAAACAATAAGGATGCTTGTACTCCTACTTGGGGTAAAAAGGCTTCTATAGCTAAATCTACAGATGCAAGGATTTTAAAGTTTTCTAAAATCCATTCTCTTACTGGTAAAGTATTTGGATTTCCTAAAATACCATCGGGTAATACGATTGCCATTTTACCTCCCTGTTTTAATAAGTTGTAACAAGCCTCAATAAATAATACTTCAGGAGCATCTGAGTATTTAGAAAGGAAATACTTGTCAGCAATTTCTTTTTCGACTTTTACTTTTGCTCCAAATGGAGGATTGGTAAAAATCATATCAAACTTACCTCGTGCATCATCGGTGTAATTATTATCGATATCTGCCATGCGCTCTAAGCTTAGTTTTATGGAAACCTTGATTTTGTTTAATTCGGTAGGATCTTCCCAATCCGGGTAATCTAATGAGTTTACGTGAAATATGTTGGCATGTCCATCACCGGCCATTACCATATTCATACGAGCTGCCTTTTTTAAGTCCGGATCAAAATCGAAACCGTAAATATTAGTCTCCGCATATTGACGCACACGTTCGTTTACTTCGTAGGTATTAAACTTTTCAACTAATATTACATCGTCTAAATCAGGGTATAGTTCTTTAGCAATTTGTTTACGCACGTGTTCCAGTACCATTACTAAAAATCCTCCCGAACCACAGGCTGGATCTAAAACACGACTATTTTCATTTGGATTCAACATTTCCACCATAGCCCGAACAATATTACGTGGTGTAAAGAATTGCCCAGCTTCTTGTTTTAAAGTGTTGCTTACAATGGTTTCATAAGCCAATCCTTTTACATCGACAGTTGCATCCAGGAAGGAGTATTTTGCCAATTCGCTGGCAATAAAAGCAAGACCTTTATCGGTAAGTGCAATGGCTTCATTTCCATCAAAAACATCTGAAAATGTTCCGTCTTGTTTTAGTTCTTCGAAAATATCTTTGATGCGTTTGGCAACAGCTCTTCGTCCTTCATCTGTATTTTTTTCTTTAATACCTACCCAGAACTTTTTACGATAGGATTCTCCTGTTTCTATACATTTGAATCTACGTTTTTCATCGTATAGTTTGCAGAAAATTAAATATAAGAGCTGCCAAAAGGCATCTTTTTTTCTTCCTTCGTTACCATAAATGTAGTCGTGAGAACGTTTGAAAACTTTAATTAGGGAGTCATTGGCAGGTTTTCTACTGTGTGAACGGTCGGCACGATCTATGTCTTCAATAGTTTCACCATTCCCAGGGAAATCTGAAATATCTGTGAATTTGAAATCAAAATTATAATCATCGTCTTCTTTTTGTAGGTATTTTAAATCGTTGCCATTAGTCCAAAGACCAAAATCACAATTATCTAAAGCGGCAAGCGCATTTTCAAGAGTGATAGTAACTCCTTTCTTTTTATCGTTTTCTTTTATTTTTTCGTCTTGAATAGCTGCTATTCTAAGAATGTTTTCTTGATTTTGCTCAGCATTATCTTTGTAAACAACCACTTCGACTTTCTGTTTTTTAGATTTACCAGTATCTGGATCGACAAATACAATGTTTACATCACGAGCAATATTTTTTAAATCAAAACCATATTCTTCACTTAACATAAGAATAATGGATTGTATGTTTTTTTCTTGAGAAGTCGCTTTCTTAGGTTTGTCGGTCAACACACAAACTAATTGGTTGTCTTCTATGATTATATCTTCTGTTGTCATTCTCTATTTTATTATTTGCTCAGTTGTTCTACAATTATTTTGATGCTTTCTAGAACATCATCGAATTGTATTGTTTTATGTGTTTCTATGATTTGATTGATAAGAATACTTGCTTCTTGTCTTTCAATATCTTTGTTTAAAACGGCTAATAGATATTCTCTTAGCTTAGGATTATCACTTACTAAATTGCGTAAATCTATACCTATCAAAGAAGCTGATGCTTTTAGTTCGGTATAATTATCTATTCCATATACTTCGTCATAATGTTCTGTGGCTGCTCTTTCATCATTAATGTTGAGATAATTTTGCATGATGAAAGCGATATCATCCGCATCTTTGTTTCCTTTGTGGTGGCGATCTTTCCAAGCCACAATTTTTAAAAGAAAAATGCTGATTAAGTTTACTATTTCAAATTGAATTTCTTCATCTAGAATTATTGATTGGGTCTGTTTTTCAGCTTCTTCAAAACCTAGAACGTTCATTGCAAAAGTTTGATCTGGTGGCCAGTATATTTTATCCTGTTCGTCCATTATACTGCCAAACGGAACGATGTCCAATTGAAAATCTTGTAAGTATAAAAACCGTTGCTGTTGTTGCTTATCTTTTGAAAAATTATCCAACTCAACAAGGTCTTTTGCAATTTCTTCAAATTGTTCCCATTTATCGATACAGATTGCAATATCGATATCTTGGGTTCTACGGCCTGATTTTTGACCGTTTATTTCTAAAATGATATCCCTTGCAGTTGCACCAATCACAAAGAATTTTATTTGTTTTTCTTCGAAAAAGGGAATTAAATCGGCTAATAAAGGTTTTAAAAGCGGATGCTCGATTTTAGCACTATCTATTTTATAACTCATTTTCTAAAATCATTTTAGCTGTTTCTATATTTCTATTGTTTCCACTACCTATTAAATCTGCATAAACCACTAATGATGGGGCTATATTTAGATTTTCGTTGTTTAAACTATCTGTCCAACAAGTATTGTAAATTTTAATATTTCCATTATTATCAGGTACCAACATTAGTTCTTTGCCAATAATACTCAATTCATCGTCTGAGTAGATGATATAATCCAAAGGTTTAAGAAAACTAGTCATTATTTCTGCAGCAGGTTCTCCTCCGAAAAATAAAAATTTGGTTTTATTATTACTTACTATTTTACGTAAATAATCAAGATTAATTGCTTTGTAAGTTTTTCTAAATAAACGTGGCTTCAATACTTCATTGTAAGCTAGAACCCATCTTTCAATTAATTCTTCCCGATTTTTAATGATCCTTTTATCATTCGTTTTTAGGATAAAATTGCTTTCTTCTAGTTCCTTCATTATCTGACTTACAGAACCTAAAGCAATACCTGCTTTCTCTGCCAATGCTCTATAAGAAAACTCTAAAGCATGCTCTTGAGAGATTAATAAAAGAATTAGTTTAAGGCCTGCTTCTTGAAATGCTCTAGCTTGATTAATGTTTTGTGGCTTTTTTTGTTTTCTTCCTTCAATTATAATTTTTAAATGATTGGTATTGATATAGCAGTTACCTGCTACATCAAGAAAATTGATATCATTCGCAATTAAAGATTCTGCGACATCCTTTGCAATGTACTCACCAACAAATAGCAGATTTCTATCTTTATTGATGAAATTTTTGAATTGATTTACTTGATTAAAAATAATCCCTGAATTAGAGTTTCTTGCATCTTTTTTTGCATGACAGTAAAAAGTTGTACCGTTAATTTGTATTACGGCATCATATGGTTCTCTGTTGCTATCTACTGAAATTTCTGTTTTTAATAATTCCTGCAGATTTGAAAAAGCCTCATAAATAAAGTCATTCCCTTTGTACATGTGTTCATTATTTTAAAGCGTTCATTGACAATGAACAATCAAATATAATGAACAAAAAATAAGTATACAACTAAAAATTGATTTTTTGTATAGGTAAATTAGTGATGTTACAGATTAGGTGTTTTTATAAGGTGATTTAGGAACTAATTGATAAATAGTGTTATGTATTGGTTGTTGAATCAAAAGAGAGACTACCAGTAATTAGCCTCTTTGTTTTTTTAATAAACCTTAAAATGCTTTTGCATTATCTTAATGTTTCAAAGTAGGTCATGAAAATAAAATGCTGTTCTTTTGAAAAGTGGAAAAAGGTTAAGGATGCTTTTTTTAACCAGAATCATTTTCTATATCCTTTTAAAAAGTCTGTTTTTCTTTTTTTGTTTAAATTGTTTCGAAACATAATCATTTACTTTTTCCCCGCGAAGTAGTATATCTGCCAAGTTTTCTTTTACATACTCTCGTGATTTGAGATCTTGAAATTTCTCTGAACTTATTGGAATAGAGTTTTGATGCTTTCTTTCGAGAGCAAGAATGTTCATGGCACAGCTCTCCTGAATTCCTTTTGCACTGAATTCTTTTCCTATACTGCTTCCATTGACAACGGTCTGTGTTTTAAAGTCTATAAAAGTAATTCCATAAAGTTTCCCTTCACTGCTTTTTCTTAGTACAGTATGAATGGCTTCATCTTTGAGCCTTTGAGATAATCTCTCAACAGAGGTAATTCTTTCATCAAAAAAAGCCTGTGTCAAAGCATTTTTAACGTGGCTTTTGCCGTATTGCTTTTTTGTTTCGTTTACCCTGAATTTTTCCTCCAGAAATTTTAAGGTAGGTCTGCTGTAGAATTCGCTGGCTTTTATCGGCACGCCAATCGGTTTTGAATTCTGGTCAAGTATCTTGTAAAGCAGTCCATTATTTTTAAAAACTCTCGATTCCTCGCTTCCTCTGTCAGCATGAACGTTATAGAGGTTTAAAACCGCATTGAGTTCAGGCAGGCTTGAATATTTATAATCAAATAAAACCTTATCTAAAACTGAATTGATTGCCTTTTTGGACTCTGCTTTTCCGTATTGGATTCTGCCGACATCTATCGGATTAAACGAAAAGTGCTCTTTCTGTTTTCTTCCCTCGGCTTTTACAAGCCCGAACATTTCTTCAATTTCTTTTCGGGCAGGTTCTGATTTTCTGACTCCCAGTAAATGCAGATCGATTCTTTTTCCGTCTCTCTGGATGTTGTTTGTCACGATATGGCAGTGCGGATGCCCCGCATCGAAATGCTGGTATACCAGATAAGGCTGTCTGCCAAATCCCAGTTTTTCCATATAAGTGTCTGCAATTTCAGCCAGTTTTTCTTTCGAATGATTTTCAGAAGGATCAAAGTTTAGCGAGATATGCACCGTATTCCGCTTCGCATTGGTATTGAGTTCTGCCAGTTTTAGAAAGCGGTTTAATTTTGAAGTGAAACTCAGTTTTTCCAGTTCAAGCGGATAATTCACAGCACTTATGCATTCCGCTTTTCCAATCTCAACTTTATTTTCGTTGTAATTCAGAATACCTCTTATGGACGAGCTTGTTTTTATCACTGCAACCATTTTTCTGCTATTTTCTGGGTGTGGCCTGAGACCTCTTCCATTTTATCAAAAAGCCTTTTTCTCTGGATTTCGAACAGATAAAGATGCCCTTTGAAATCGGGAACTGTGCTGAGCGTGTTTATCTTTCTGGCAATCTGATTGATATTATTGCCGATTGCCCGTAATTCGGAAGTAAGCAGAGCTGTCTCTTCCATCAGATCGTCTAAAGACTGGTTTCTGTAAGTGGCTACAATTGGTTTGTTGAATAAGTGGCTTCTGATGTGGTCACTTAATTTTCGGCAGGTGCTTGCTCTGAATCTTTTTTCCAGCTCGGCATACTCCAAAGGAGTGAATCGCAGTCCCACGATTCGTGTTCTGTTTGAATTTTCTCTTTTCATCATCTTTCATTTTCATTATTATCAAACTCTTTGCTTTTAAGTTTCTCCACCGCCGAGTTCCGAGGCAATGGGTGGCAAGATAGGCGGTTGTTAAACAACCGTTCATCTTGCCGATTGCAGGAACGTGGCAATCTTTAGAGATTTTTAAAAGCAAGCAACTAATTTAAAAAGAATATTTTAAAGTTTCATAGACATAATTTACTCATGATGGCTGTAGATGGTTAGGCTAAATAAATATCTAAAAAAAGAAAAAGGGAAAAAAGAAAGCAGTCTGAAATTGGACAAGCAGACAGTTGAAGTGCTATAAGTCCCGAAGAGCGACTTTTTTGAGGAACGAAAAAAAGACGTTATGCGCACTTCTCTGGCTGTGTCCAATACCTTGCTTTCCTTTTTTTCTTTTATATAGTTGTTAGTTAACAAAAGGTATAGCTTGAATATATTTTAAAGAAGTGACCGTCACGCTTAATTTTGATCTTTAGAAAACATTTTTAATTTTATGGGAAACCGTACAATTTTTTTATATTTTTTGTTTAGTATTGTGCCGTTAGGCTATTTTAATGCTCATATTATTATAAAAGAAGTAAGCAACAATTTTAAAAATTAGAGTAATGATATATATAATTCCAACAAAAGGAGGTTTAGGAGTAGAAATTTGGGGAACATCTGAAGATTTAAATAATTTCTATGAAGTTATGAGCAAGTTTTGGAATGATGAAAACAAACTGAATAAAAAAGGATTTAAGAATAGAGATGAGTTAATTAGTGGCTTTTCTTATGAAATACGTAAAGCAAAAGATGGAGATAGATTAAAACGTGATAACAGCCATTTTTCATTTACTCAGCAAACTCATTATGGTGCTCAAATATCTTGGGTTCATTTTTTATTTTCACTGACTTCATTGAAATTTAACATGAGATATAGTGAGACTAATAAACTTGACATTTCACAAATTCTTTTAATTGAATTTTGGCTTGAAAAAGCAATGAGTGACTATGACGAAATTGGAGCTAAAAACTTAATTGGTTTTATAGAGGATGGACTTTATGGAGGTAATGATTATATATATCAATGTATGAGAAGTGTTAACCTTGATTTCTTTCTTTTAGGCGGTGGAAAACGAGCTTTCAGAAAATTACCTGATTTGTTAAAAAGAGGTGTTTTTTACACGGAAGAATATAAAAATTATCTAACCTTTTTAGAAGCAGAGGCTAAGAAGCTTAACTGTGAAATATTTGAACTTGAAATAAATGATGATGATTTTGACTATGAAAATTTGAAATGGTAAAAAGAATATTTATAGGTGGTATAAACGATATGCTGAGTGAAGAGAATCGATAAAAAACGAAAAAGAGACTTGAAGGTCTCTTTTTTTGTAAATTAACATATCTGATATAAAAAGCTTATTTGGTTTTCAGTAATTTTTCCAAATATTCGACTTTGTCTTTTTCGGCTTGGACCAAACGTTCATATAGTTTGATTTGCTGTTCATGGGCTTCTATTAATTTATCTAATGGATTGAATGTGCATCCATAATGTACTGCAGAAGAATTATCCACATGATATGTATTGCCAATAATATTTAAAACAGCTTCTTCCGAGAAATTCTTAATTGCCTCTACAGTAACTCCTAAGGCTTTTGCCACTTCTGCTAGCCTTTCATCATCGATATCTTCACTATTTTCTAATATCGAAACAGTCTGCTGGTTTGTTCCCATAGCCTGAGCCAGCGCTTCCTGCTTCATGTCTTTCAGTTCACGGATACGGCTGATTTTACGCCCTATGTGATTTGGTTTTGTTAATGTACTCATAGTTCAAAGATAATGATTAAGAATAAAAAAGTGTGATTTATGTATGATACAAAAAATTTCATGTATGGTACGGGAAAATTTGATACCGTACGGTACTAGTAATTGTTTATTTGCCAGTGTATTGAACAAAAATACAATTTTTCGGACAAGTATCAATTAAAATAAATGAAATTATGAATTATCAATTAAGAATTCCGGAGTCATACCCAATGCGGGAGCAGTTGGAAAAGGCTATTATTGACCTTTTGGTCTTTGTTGAGGCAGGGACTATTTACATAAGTTTTGATAAACAATACAGTATGTTAATTATCATCACTTTTATTCTGAAAAAAAATTGTGGACAAGATAGTTATGAAATGGAGCAGATTTCAAAGAAAGTATTAAAGTCCTACCCAAGTTTTATTTTCAGATTTATTAATGCTACTCATGCATCACACGGATTTGAAAATGGAGCACCTTATCTTATCCGTCATTGTGCAATAAATGAACTGGTTTATTATGAGCCTGATAACAAAGTTTTCTTTCCTGTAAATCCCGATTCAGAAGAACTTATAAAAAGAGCCGGAATTAGTTTCAGGGAAAATAAAGAAGCTACCTTGGAGGATTTTCGCTCTGCATTGACCCATATAAAAAACAATGAGAATATTGAAGCAGCCATAGAAATGCATCATGCGTATTGTTCGCTTTTTAGCTGTTATTTAGGATTTTTTATTGGAGAATTTGGAGAGGACATTGGCTTTAGCAACATATTGGAGGATTATAAAAGAATCATTGTATTTGTTCCTCATTTAAAAGAGATATTCGATTGCGAAATATCAGAAGACAAGGAAATTATAATATCGCTTATGACCGCCCATAGCTGTAAGAATTTAAAAACTGTTATGGCGGATGTGAACATGGTTGTCCTTGAAAGAGCAAAGCAAAAGTTTGAGCTACTGGACAATGAACTTGAAAGACAGTTCTTAGAATACACAGAATACTGCAAACAAAAAATGACTGGATTCAGTAATTTGCGTTTTCTGGGCAAATCCATTTTTACCGATAAAATCCAATCCAATTTTATATTGGATTTGGCACTACAGCAAATAAGTGCTTTGATTGCAGATTTTTTCAGAACCCGTGCAATTTATTGTTTTGGTTACCATGTAATTCATGACCAATCAGGAGCGGAAAACAGCAAATATTTTAGAAAAAGGCTCCCACGATATCATTTTTACTTGTTAGTACTTAATATAGAGCATAAGGAAAATGCAATATCATTACTACAATCCCTTATCCGTGAAAAATTTGCAGATAAATATAAAATCACTATTCTAAATCATAGAGCACAATATCTGCGTAAACAAAACCAAAATCAAAGATGTTTTTTTGATGCTGTAACAACAAATGGACTTTTGATATATAATAACCCATTACATCCAATATACTGTAAAAACTTTGGAGTGGTGAGAGATTTTGAGTTTTCCAAAAACTATTGGCAGAACCGCATTTTGGCATCAGAACATTTTCTGATTCTTGTTCAGGATTCCAATGAACCTGAAGTACCTCTAATTATAAATTCAATTCTTCAACAATCCATTAAACAGGCTGTAGTGGGACTTATTGATTTGTTTTTAGGATACCATCCCAATAAATATTCTATAAGCTACCTATTTTCTCTGCTTTACTATTTGGATATTATTGAACTTCCATTTGATTTAAACAATGAAAAAGAAAGATTTCTCTATCAATTGCTTTCAGCCAACATGGATATGATCATGTATAAGGATTTAAAGCGTGAGAATGCAGAAGATAGTGACCTTCTTTTTAGTAAGTGTGAGAAATTCTTTGAATTGGCAGAACAGATTGGAAACAATGAAGTTCAGCGCATTGAAAATTTGAATAATGTTGAAACTTAAAAATAAAGATCATGTATCATAACATTTTAACTCAGAAGGATCAACCGGAATATCGTGCTGTAAAGAAGATCGTGAAACTACTTTTGGAGTTTGTGGAGATTGACAGTATTTACTTTTCGAAATCTGATGAAGAATCAAACCTTGGTATTCTTACAGTGATTATAAGTAAAAAAAGCCCTCAGTATTATGATGAAATTCGCGAGCACTTATGGAAAGTCATTAAAAATCACAATGAATTTTCATTCTGCATTTTCGATAGAGACTGGATTAAGCGTGAGCTTAAGAAAGGAAATTTATTTTTTGTTCTGTATTGTAACCAAAGTATGCTTGTCTATAGTGAAGTCAACCATAAACTTGTTTTAGATGTAAAAGAAATAAAGCTGAAAAAGCTTCTAAGAAAGACCAGTGAAAGATATAAAATGTGGACGTCAGAGAATGATATTATCGGAAGGGACTTAAAATACTATCAAAAGTGTGAAAATCATTTAATGGCATTATATGTCATACAACAACAGCTCCGTTATGTGTTTATAAATGTTTCTGAATTACTAACAGGAGAATGGATATTTAGTGATAGTATCAAGGAACAGCAGAAGCATGTGAAGATGTTTCATAACTCGTTAGGTAAAGCATTTGATCCAGAGCGTAAAGAAGAATGGACGGTTTTAAAAAAGCTTGATCGAGCACGCGAAGCTTTTCAATGGGGTAAGGAAATAGAGCCTATAGATGCTGAAGTGGTCGCATCGGCATTCGAAAAATTGGAATGGATGAAAAATGAAGTAAGGACATTATTTCAGCAGTACGCAGAAAAAACAAAGTTAATATTTGAAAGTTATGGAAACAGATGAAATAAAAAACTTAGAAACTATAAAAAGACTGGTATCAAACTGCTTCAGCACGTTGAAACCTTCCGATGATAACAACGGGGTTCATACCGCCGAGATAAGAATGTATGATTATTATGAACTGGCTTCGGTTATCAGAAACCTGATAAAATTATGTATTGTAGCACTTGATGACGACTCTGCCGAAGTTCCCATAACGATAAGAAATCAGAAAATTGATGTGGGCTTATATTTGGAATTGCCCTTCAGCTATTTCCTATTGATGAATTTGAACTTTTAAATGAAATTAGTTATTTATATCCTGCTAAAGATAATCAGCAGATAGATAAAATTAATACGGATTCTGATCCGTGAGAAAGTTGTTTTCTACCGCTTTCATATACATATTATGTCCAGGATTATTACCAAAAAGCATCTTATCTTTGTAAAAGCTAAAGAGAGTGTAAGTTTATTACAAATAAGCTTTATTGCTATTAATTCTGAAGGATTGCGAAGCGAAGAACGAGAAGGGCAATTATGCGCACTTTTCTGGTTGCGTCTAATATCCTATCTGTTGGCTTTTTTATTTTAGAGTGATGTGTTCTTTTCTCAATATTCCTTAAAACTAAAATTAATACCAGATAAACAAGCATTTTGTAAGGCTTTTCAAAGCTGAAAATTTACTCTTGTGCATTTTGGGTTTTTAATGAATGAGAGGTACAACTGGGGTACAACAAAAGTTGTACTTGCAGAGCGATTGATTAAATAGTTACTTTGAATAGTACAAAGTCAAAAAATATTTAAAAGCATGAATCAAAATCTCTTTCAAATTCATTATAGATCAAGAGAACAGTATTTTCAAATCAGTAATTACACACATTGCAATTTTGGAGTAGTTATTCAATTTTTTTTAAAAAAAAGCGACATGGTGTACAAAGCATAGTAATATTTGCTTTCATTAGGAATCAGGAATAAAAAAATAAATGAAAAGAGCTAAAACATATGAAATGATAGATCATTTTTTTAATCTCGATATGAGGTTAAAAAATATAGAAAACTTAGTACTCTTAAATGAATCTGAGAATACTCAGAATAAAGTTTTATCATCTTGTAATAAATGCAAATGTTCTTATAATAAAATCGAGCTTGCAAATCTTTTTTATATTTTAATGGATGAACGCATTTTATATTTTGATTCAAATGATGCGAAAAAAAACCGAACCAGTTTTCAGGAATTTATAAGTGAAAATTTTACTTATAATGATAATGAAGGAGGCCAGAAGATGATAAGTGCAATAAATAGACAGTTTTCCGAATGTAAAGGCTATACTTATAAAGTGAAACAGATTAAATTTTTAAATGAATTTATTACAGTATTGCAGGAGCGCAAGAGAAGACTGGAGAGCTGGTAGAATGGAAAGGAGGAAAAAATTAATAATAAGTAAAAAACTCACCAATGATGAAGAAAGAAAAGTGGCAATCTTATGTGATGAAAGTGAAGGAGTTGATAGAGCCAGTGGTGGCAAGAATGGAAACAATTGATTTAAAAATCAGCCAGGGGAAAGGTTTGAGGCCTGAATATTATAGAAATGAAGATTTAAAAAAGATGTTCGGATTGTCAAATAATACAATAATAAAGTACAGGCAGACGGGAATTTTGCCTTACACTAAGCTAGGAGATATTTTTTTATATGATAGTGGTAAGATTGATAAAATATTGAGAAGCAATGGATCACTCAAAATTTAATTAGTTACCCAGATTAAAAAAAAACAGCTTAAAATAGAGTGGGTGACTGAAATAGGAACTGTTTTTGGGGCAGGGTTCGATACCATTTTAAGTGAAAAAGCCTTTAAACATCATTGTTTAAAGGCTTTTTGCTTTTTAAAAGTCACTCTTTGGACTTTATCTGGCGGAGGAAGAGGGATTCGAACCCCCGGACCTGTTACAGTCAACAGTTTTCAAGACTGCCGCATTCGACCGCTCTGCCATTCCTCCAGTATATACAATCATTTCTGATTGCGGGTGCAAAGATAGAATATTTTTTTGATTAGTGAAATTTTTTTTGATGCTATTTACAAAGAAATATTTTCTAAAGTTATAAGTGAGAAAATTGCTATAAATATAGGATTTAAGGTTCAAAACCTTCTGTCATATGAGGAGTAAAATAAAGATTTTTATTGAAGAGAATTAAAAATAAGCAAAATTAATGGGCGGAGACAATGATTTTCAAAGCTTAAAATTCTTATTAAACAGAATTTCAAGATACGCATTTAAAATATATATCGAATAAAATAACTTTGAAGGTTAATTGTATTGTTATATAACACGATAATAAAATTTTGCGTAAATTTAGAAATAAAATTATTTTATGAAATTTAGCCGTTTTATTTTATCTGCAATCTGTTTGGTAATAAGTAACCTATCATCTGGTCAAGAAACTAATGATATTATTACAATACCAGTACTCTTTCACGTGGTTTTCGAGAATGACGAGCAAAAAAACATTAATACAGATTTAATAAAAAAAGAATTAAATGATCTGCACGATGATTTTATGATGCTAAATAGGGATGTAATAAACGTTGAACCAATTTTTATAAAATTAATTGGTAATCCTCGTATCAAATTTATACTTGCTGCAGACCACCCTAGTGGAGGAATTATATTTATTAAAAAGACAAAAAAAGGCAGGTTCTATAAGTCGAGTCCGGTTATAAGCCCCGAGAGATACTTAAATGTTTATATCGGTAATATTTATAACCTGTTCAAGACAGTTGGTGTGGTTTATTCTTCCACACCTTGGGCAAGACCAGAATCAGATGCAATATTTTTAAATTATAGCAATATTGGAAAAGGAGAAAGACTGCTTACCCATGAAGCTGGACATTGGTTAGGCCTTCTTCACATCTTTCAGGACCGTAATCGATGCAAGGCAAAGTACGACGACGGCATTGTAGATACTCCTTGGCAAAAAAAAGCATCTGGAGATAAATCTGGTTGTTATGTACTTAATTCATTTGAAAATACATGCGATCCTTTACTCCCAGCCATGTATAATAATTTTATGGATTATTCTAATTGTAGATATATGTTTACCAAAGGACAATGTGAGCTTATGCGTAGTAATTTGAAACAATATCGTCCAAACATGTTCAACGTTGCTGCTTTATAGCATCTATGCGTACAACTTTTTCACCGCTGCATTCAGGTAACTTACACACAGGACTGTAATAGCAGTTACCATTGAATTGAAAATCTACCTCTCCAGATACCAGAACCCCTATTACTGAATGGGTTTTAGAATCAAATACGGGTGAACCGGAATTGCCCATAAAACTGTCCAAGGTAGTATAGAAATATTGCGCTGAGTCTGCGTCAGAAATTGAAGCATTAACTGCGACTTTAAGAGGAAGACCACAAGAATGTCCAATCATGTAAATTTCATCACCGATTTTAACTGATTGGGATTCACTAAGTTTAAGGGGGGGGCTTTCAAGCCTTCGATCAACCTTGAATTCAACAGCGTCGATACCATAAAAATTATTTTTAATTGCTACTGGTATGTAAATATTGTCTTTAGAAAAAAAATTCTCAACGATACCGTTAGAATAAAGCAGGCGATACCCAAATATAATAACGTATTCTGATAACGGTTTTACAAACACATGTCTGGCAGTAATCATAGAATTATCTGAGATTATAAATCCTGTTCCTCCACCTAATACTGGTTGATTATAAAAGGGTTCATCTTCGCAAAGATTGAAAAACTTACCAAGAGTAGTATTTGTATCCAGATAATAATAGTGATCAGTTAGCTTTTTTATTTTGTTTTTTTCTACTATAATACCAACCGATTCACAACTCTTAAGTATTGCAGACTGCCATGGAACTAAAGGGTTCAATTGATGCATTTCTATGCGGCTATCAAATTGTGTTTTACCTTTTAGCCGTGTGCCCTTTACTTTTATATCTTCGGAATCTTGATATTTTTTTCCACTTTCAAGGAGGTCATCAATTATTTTTGCCTGTACATTAACTGCCATTTCAAATTTATCGACTTTGACGCCCTTTTTGCCGGCCTCCAATATTAAATTATCTTCAGTTTTAATTATCATATCTTGTATTTCTGGTTCAGATTTTGCCTGTTGGATAATAACATTATACAATTCCTGAGATCGTGCCTTGACATTAAGATCTTGATAAAAATTCTCATAACGGACCATATTATCCTTTACGTGGTGAATAGAGTCTTGCTGTGCATAAATCACAGCGGGCAGAAACAAAAACAATAAAAGTCTCATTAGAACTTTGCTTTATTGAATATAGTGAGTATAGGTATATCTATGAGAAAGCCAAAACCAATTCTATAAGATTCCAATGAAGTAAAGCTTTGAGTCCCACTGCCATTATCAGCTTCAGGTATATTTCGAAGTTTTGGACCGTATTGAACTCCAAAATTAACAGCAAAAGGTGATTTTGGAAATCCGTAGCTAATATACAAACCAGGACTGAAGATGTCAGCGAAGTCAAACTCAGGCAAGCTTTCCGTATCTCGGTCAGAGTCTAAGCGTACCCTAACTGGCGCACCAATATCGATAATTGGAATAAAAATACCGATGGAGCCCCACTTTTCCATTGGGAAAAATTGTGCATATAACCCAACAGGTGCGGTTATGCCTACAAAATTTGCTTCACTTTTAGGGTCACTGTATTCCCAGCCTGCCAGAATACCTGGGTAAGTATTAAGGCTGATGTTAAATTTTGAGTACTCTTTAAGTGATGAAGTGCCTGTGGGCTCTGCAAAGTTTTGAATGGCTGTCTTGACGTCTTCACTATTTTTAGAAATTGCCATATCGTTTAAAAAACCCAAAAGCCTTAGAGCTACATCATCTTTAATATTTGTATTTTCTGTCAACTGTGGTAGTATTATTTTAAGTTTAGCGTACAAGTCCTTTTCAATGTCAACTTGAAGAGGCTCGTTAAAAACAAAATAGTCGAAATACGCTTCGGCATAATTTTGCAGATCGTTATCAATCATAGAAATTATTGATGCATATTTATAATCGCCTTTTAACTTAAGATATGCTTTGCTGTTTTTTACAGCGTCCAGAATAAGGTAATTAAGCAGTTTAATTTTGTCACGCTCGACACTAGATTTAAGCGAATTAATATACAAAACTAGGGTGGCTCTATCTAAAGGCGCAACTCTGGCCAATGTCTCCACATTACTTTTGAAAGTTGAAATATCAAGTTTCAACTGACTGAAGTCTGAAGGCAACGTACTGCCAAAGTGGTTAAATTCTTCAGAGGCAAATTTCGCAGCATCAATAATCGCTTGATCAGCCGATGAGAAATCTATTGCTAATATCTCTTCTGCCAATGTGGTTTTTGCCAAATCAACTTCTAGATTAGAAGACATTAAGTTATTTTTTAGAGAATCAACCTCACGTTGAACGTCGGCCAATTGAAAGTCCTCCCTTAATGATAAAACATAGGTTCTGAAAGAATTGATTTCATCATGTAAGGTTGCATAAATTGGTGGTATATATAGCTGAAATGATAAGAGATAAGAATTTGCTGAATTCAAAAGTTCATTCACTTTCTTTTTGTTCATATTTCTTATGTCTGCGGTAAACAACTTTTCTAGACCAGGCATTTGAGCCAGCTTAAGTTTTTTTTGACTTAATTCAGTCTTCATCTGTTGTATGGCATTTTGAGCCAAATTTTTGTTAAAAGATACAGACATTGCATCCGAGAGGCTTATTAATGATTCCAAACTATTTTCTGCTTTACTATAACCTTCTGTTGGGAGATATTGGTAGAGAATCAGCAACTTATCAGTTTCAGCTTTGATCACCGACATAATTTGGGCATCATAAGCAGACATGTCAATTGTAAATGCTGAAATAAGGTTATAACTTGTCACTTTGTCTCTAATGACTGATTCAATTTTCAATAGTTCATTTTGGGAATCGTTTTTTTCTGTTAAGGCCAATGGCAGCTTCAGGGCGGTTGTTAATGCAGCTGAATATTTTTTTTGTTGGAGGTCAAGAACAATCAGATTTGCAAAACGTGAAGCCTTTGTGTAGGGCTTTAATTTTGAACTTATAGAAAAACTTAAGTGTTCAGATCCAAAAATACCTTCATGAGCGAGGATATCTAAAGATCTTCCAAGTTCATCAGTGATATTTATAAAAGAGTCAACAAATGAATATACATTTTCATAGCTTTTGGTTTCGCTTGTTTTATGTTGCTTTAGCTCCTGTGAAAGATTATAAATCTTTTCCGCATTTTCAAGGACCGGAACCAAAACTCGTTGAAAAACTTCTTTTTTCTGTTCAAGCAGGAATAAATTATCCGCTGGAACAACGCTCATTATTTTGCGAAAATTGATTTCTTGTTTAACTCCAGCATTATTTTTAAAATTTACATTGTAATAATTCCTATTTTGCTGATGGAGTAATCCAATATAGAGAAGGTAAAAGTTTTTATCCGAAGCATAAGTAGTAAGTGCATCTACAGTCAGAAACCTTTGTTCGCCACTTTCGATGACAGTCAGGCTATACGCCATCATTGACAATAGTTTTATACCTTGTGCTATATTGTATTTTGTCGTATTGGGACTAATAGACCATGTATTAAGCATTCTGCTGTTCTCCAAAATTCCAAAGTAATCTACCGGATTTTTAATCTCTTTTAGCCTGGGAAGTAATTCGAGTCCTTCAAAGGCAAAATCAAGATCAGGGTATTTCGAAATTAATGCCGTAACTTTTGGTGTATGGCGGAGGTTAGCCATATTTTTAAGAATGCTGTTAAGATCGTTTTCAATATGCTGTTTCAGTTGGTCATTGATATTTACCAGTTGATCAGCCGTAAAACTTTTTAAATATTCTGTAGTTTCCGGCATAATTGCCAATAGTTCGTAAGCATAATTATCAGGTTCCGGATATGTTAAATAATTCCTGATTTTCTCAACTGCATAAAGAGTAAGTTCTTTTTTTATACCTTCAGCTATAAATTTTGCCAGTTCATCTATAATTACCTCCAACCCTAAGCCTCCTGCAATTGGAAATCCTTTATTGACTGAGATAGAATTACTTCTTTTACTGTATTTGTCATAATCCCCACGATTGATAGCATCGTACTTAGTGGAAAAGGCTTGAACCATTACTGCAAGATAGGGGTTGTTCTCTTTAAGTTTAACGCTAAGCTGTAACAGCTGATTATTATCATAATCAAATCTAGATGTGTAATAGTCTCGTTTAAGTTCTTTTAAGCTATCATATTTTGCAACATATTCCTCTACGGCTTTATTAACTGTATATTTTTCGTTGACAGAAACTCCCGATGAAGAGAAAGATCGAAGAGCCTCTTCATAGTTTTTTATTTTTTCTATATCTTTATGTGATGAGATAAATAATACTGAGGAAGAGAAATCGGGAACATAAGCTTTTAGAATAGCTAAAACTTTTGCCCGATCAGTAATTACATTTTCATCCAAATTTTCTGGATTTATAGTGTAATCTTTTGTTAGAAGATCCAAAAGCGTAATTATATCGCCGGCCACAGGTGCAGATTTTTGTGCTGTCCCATAGATTGTAAAAAATAACAAAAATAACAAGGTAATTTTTTTCATAGGCATTTGTTTAAAAAAAATATTACAAAGTCTAAATATAACTTTTCAGAGATCGTTATTTTATATATAACTTTATATAAATCAATCACATTATAAAGGAAATGAAATAAAAGCAATTAAGAATACGTATAAATGCGTAATTTTAAGTTTTGTTTTAAATAATGAATTTAAATGAGTTATTATATTTCATTATAGCAAAATAAATTTTTGAAATTCTAATACAATCTTTACGATTTATTGTTAGCCGTATATAGATTATTATTTCAAGTATTTATTACGGAACTTCAGACTCCACAACATAAAGATGACTTGACGAATTACCTTAATAGATTCAGCAGAAAAACTGGATTATAGAAAGCCTGCAGATTTTCTGCAGGCTTCTGTTTTGTACCCACCTTTCGAACCTAGGCTGTTAATGTGCTGGTAAATAGAAGGTTTTGCTTACAGTGAAACAGAATGCCCCGATTCTGCCATAAAACTTGGAATTATGAAATATTTCTAAAAAAACACCTTAATTTTTTGTCGTAAAAGGGGGCTTCCGCAAATATTATCTCCAACGATATTACTACAAGATGTCAAACATTATAGTTGTTGTAATGTTATACTAAAGCGTCTTAACTTATGTTTCAACTAAGTTATCAACTCAGAAGACTAGTTAGGCTCAAATCGACACAAACTGAAAGGATAGATGAAATTGTAAATGTTTCTTTTAAAAGTTAACATATGTCCTATTTTTTAACTAAGAAAAGGATTCTTCGTAATTGTAAGTACATCATTAATAACTGATGATAAAATTAACAAAGGTAATCCATCAAATAACCCTTTTTTTTTATAATATTTATACCTGAAATATATTTAAAAATTTCCATTTTAATATTGCTTGATCATTTACGTGGTATTAAAATGGCTAGGCAATTTTTGTCCATTTCATTATGAAATTTCATATGAAAAGATGAAAACCAATTTTTTAAATTTATAATTATTTTAAAATCTTAATATTACTGGAATGAATTGGACAAGTTTTACAACATATGGAGATGGTTACAATCAAGCCTTCGAGACTCTTTGCAATCACTTATTTGAGCGTAAACTTCGCAGGGAGTACAAAGAAAAACTGCTGAAATTTAATGTAATTAATGGTGCAGGTGGTGATGGCGGTATAGAAGCTTATGGACTCTTGGACAATGGAAATATTATAGCAATTCAGGCAAAGTGGTTTAGACAGACTCTCGGCCCATCTGAAATCTCCCAGATTAGGAAATCAGTGACGACCGCAATGGATCTAAGGCCGCAAATAACTGAATATTTAATCTGCGTCCCACGTGCTGTAAGTTCCTTAAAATTTGGTCGTGGAAAAAAGGGTTTAAGTAAACAGCCTATACAAAACCATGAGGAAAAAACTGTTGATCTGTTTACAGATGAAATGGAACAACTGTATCCTAAATTAAGTATTAGTTGGTGGTTCGAGCAGGATATTGAGTCTCAGATTATGTATGAAGAAAATGAAGGAATTCATAAGTTCTGGTTCCAAGGGGAAGTCGTTTCTTTTCAACGCTTAGTAAAGCAATTTAATTTGGAAAAAGCTAGCTGGCTGCATGACCGCTACATTCCTGAATTAAACGGAAAAGGAGTTATTTATGACAATATTCAGCAATTGCTTTATAATAAATCATTTCGTGATCGTTTGTGCAAAAAACTGGAGTCAAACTTGTCCACGTTGCAAATGGTTGACAGACTGTTGACAAAATTCATTGACAATTTGGATAATAGCCCGCTATTTAGAGATCAGTTACAGGATATTCTAATGATGACGCGCGAGGATTTAAGTACTGCCAACCAGCTTGTTAAAAGCATAAGTGCAGGTGATAATACTATTGTTATTCCTGCCTCAAAACAAAAGAAGATAGAAAGGGAAACGCTTGAGGCTTTTGAAAGAATGCCTGAAAGCAACAAATACATGTCAAAGAAACCTTTATTGGATGCACTGGTTAAAGTTAATGAAATTGATGTTGCCAATATTTTTACTTCGGTTGTCACTGAGGCCAACCAAAACGGAAAAATATTTTTAGGAGATGCAGGTACTGGCAAGACACAAGGTATGAGCCACACGGTTGAAACACAACTACAAAGTAAATCACCGGCAATTATCATTAGAGCCAAAGGCACACCAAGCCAAAACTGGACATCAGTCCTTTCAAATAGTCTTGATCTCATCGGATGGGATACTTACCAAATTCTTACCGCCTTAGATACACTGGCAATTCGAAATAATCATAGATTTGTTGGTAGTTTAAAAGCAGGAACATCCTCCACGGAAGATACTAAAATAGTTATATGCATTGACGGACTTGAGGAAGATATTAAGCATTGGCCTGAATGGCATGATCTTATAAATCAAAGCATCGTTCTAATGAAAGACTTTCCAAGATTGAAGTTTGTTTTTACAGCAAGAAGTTATTTTCTCAACAAAAACAAACTTGCATGTTCGGAAGGTTTTGAGGTTATTGAGCTGCCTCGAGAAGGTGATGTCCGTATCTTGGATGTTATTGATCATTATTTCAGCAAGGAACATTATAATATTTCGATTGAACCCAGAACACTTATTAGAGGAATCGACAGTCTTTATGCCCTCAGGCTTTTTTGCGAACTTTATAAAAATCAGAGACTAACAGCTGCTGACGATATAAAGGTTGTGGAAAAAGCTTTATTAAAATTAAAAGTGGGACGAGTAAGTGACGAGTTTTCAGTACTTCATGACTCGGCAGGAGGAGCACGAAGACCAGTAATTGATGCGTTGCAAGTTATAGCAGATTGTTTTTACAGTGACGCCTTGATAAGCCACGAAGTATTATTTCAAAGATTAAATGATAAAGTCGGCCACTATTTAGGGGCTCAAAAGATTGATATCCTGATAAAATATTTATCAGATAATGGATTTTTAATAAAGAGTGAACGGCCGATTGAAGATGACATTTTAGGGGATGTTGCTGTTGTTTATGAGCTCCCATATCAGTCAATTATGGAGCGAATTATGGCAGATAAATATGCGAGGGCAATTGCCAATGGTGAACTAGCAGGTATACCACCGTTTTTACTGGAAAAAGCAGTTTTTGAAGATGATAGCGAACATAATGTTCACGTGCTGGTCAGCCGAAAGATTGTTCAGAATATTATCAGCACCATGTTTGAAGACTATGGAAAGCTTATCGGGGAGAACGGATTTCTAACAGCGGGACTTGATGAAGAACAGATTTTTAGCCTTAAGATTGAAGCTCTCATTAAAGCACCACTAGAGCATGCTGTTAGATACAAGGAATCAATTGTAAGTTTATTTTTGAAAGATTATAAGAGCAGATATTCAATATTTAAAAATTTAATTCTTCCTGCTGCTGCACAGCCCGGCAGTTTTTTTGGAGCAGAGTTCCTGCACGAAATCCTAATGAAAGAGCCAAATGCATTTTCACGTGACATGATTTGGCTAGGCTGGGATGCATTCCAGATAAGTAATCTTGATGGTAGAGATCAAAATAATTACCCACTTTATAATCTTCAAGTTGCTATAAATCCAAACGGCATTGATGAAGTTATATCTTTATCACCATTAGCGCTTCATAATGAAATGCCTTTATTATATGGATGGTCATTGTCTACATTAGATCAAAATCTGAGACACAATTTAAGAATCGGTTTAATGAAATGGGCAATTGAGCAGCCAGACGAATTTGTATTGCTTTTAGAAAAATTATTTAGATGTAACGATCCGCAGATAAAGGAAGATTTGGCATCAATCGCTCTGGGAGTAACTACAAAAATTAAGGATAAGACCACGATCAAAAATCTTGCTTTATGGACAATACAAAATGTATTTAAAAATTGGAACATCCATAGGAGTGTCATTATACGTCAAGGCTTTAGAGGTATTGTTGAAAAAGCCTTTGCAAATGGCTTAATAGGCGAGGATTTAGTAGTTTTGGCGAGGCCGAGAATAGTTTTAGATGATGAGCCACTAATACTGGATGTAGATGCTTTGCAGATTTCCAAAGAGCAAATATACCCTATTGTGCATGATCTCGCTTGGTATGTCGTAAAGGGTGCTTATGAGGATTTCTATAGTATCGGTTATAATCCAGGTGAGAATAGCGCTAGAGGTACATTTCTAAAAATGCGTATGGGCACCAGCAAAGTTGACCTGGCTCCGCATCGATGGGCAATGGCTGCAGCTATTAGTTACATCAAAAGCCTGGGATTCAATAGAGAAAAAGGCAATGGGATGACACAGGCTTCCCATGGAAGTAAAAGTGAGATTTTTACTTTAGAGGAAAAATATACTTGGTTGGCAGTCCATTATATTAAAGGCTATCTTTCAGATCATCTTCCTTTGGATAAAGACGGTGAATCTTTGGAGGATTATAGTCAAATAGTGGATATTCCCAATCCAGCAGAGTATGTAAAATCGCAAATGGATGCAGATTTTCAACCGCATTGGGTAATACCAGAAAATCTGGTTCCGGAGGCTAAATCAACGATTAATTTCGATGAACAAATAAGTAATGAAATAGCCAAAGAACCAAATCTTAATTTTGAAAGATGGATATCATACCCAATGAGTGACTTTTCCCAGGAATTGGAGGATAGGAATTTAATAGCATTATATAATTATACTTCACTAGTAGATTCTCAACAATACTTTAAAACAGGGATTGAAATCCATGCTTGTATAATAAAAAAAGGAGACTCTGCTTTAATAAGGAATATGCTTTTAACAAGAAGGGACATTTTGGGAACTGCCCAGCATATCGATGAATTGTACTCTTCTCCAAAAACTGAAATTTATAGTAATCCATCAGATATCGTTTGGATGCATTGGATTGGTGAAAGGGAACACTCAGCGATTTATTTTAATAATGAAGGAGATGAAAAGAACATGTATTATGGCATTGCCAAGGTAACGCACAACAGTCCAGAGGGAGAAAAAGAGGTTTTTATTCCCTCTAAACTTGTACGCGAATTGGTTGGAATTGCGTCTATGGATGGGAATTATTTTATAGGCCGCAGCGGTAATATCGTAGGTTTTACGAACGCAATAACTGGAGTGAATTATCAAAAGCAGGAAATACTTCTTTTGGAAAAGGATACTCTTTTAGAGCAGCTCGATAAAAATAACTATGAATTGGTATGGTTTGTTGAACACCTATCTCGAAAAAACCCTTTAAATCCTTCTATTGAAAGTTCAGTTTATCAGCAGAAATGTAGAAAATATTTTATCTATAATGAAAATGGTGAAATTAAAAATATAAAATATTGGGATGATAAATATTCAAATTAAATACATGATAAGATTGTATCAAAAAAATAAGCTAAATTAAAACAAACGGGAAACGCATTTTATGGAACAACTATTAGAGGGAAATGCTGCATCGGATATGAAAATTTGTGCTTACTGTAAAAATAAATATTTTGAGGATTCAGAACATGTATTTCCTTTGGGATTAGGAGGGGAGAATATTTTTATGAACTGTGTCTGCTCTGCCTGCAATAATTATTTTTCGGGCTTAGAGAGAGAATTGTATCAGAAATCACCCATAGCCTTGGCGCGAAGTGTTGAAGAAGTAAAAGGATATAAAAAAAGCCAGAAGGCCTTTTTAAAAGCTTCTTCTCTTCTTAGTCATGATGTTGAAAATGATATACTTTACGAAGTAGGACAGTACGGAAAAATGAATGTTTTTATACGTCCTCAATTGTTTGAAGTTGATGGACAGTTGTATGGCCAGGCTGGTAAAGAAAGTCCCGGTATGGAGCAGCTGCTTCTAAAATTAAAACACTGGGCGGAGAATAATCTGCGAGTAGTTCTTGAGTTGCCAAAATATAAAGGTGATGCAGCAAAATATGTAGAGTTTGTAAGAGATGGAAATCATTACAGCTATACCATTCTCACGGGAGAGCTTAAAATAAGAGAGGAAATTATCGTAGACATACTCTCTGAGAATGATCCAAATTACAGAATATTAAAAGCCAGAGTGTATCTCAACGATGAAAGAAAATTAAGAGCAAGGAGTAATACAGAAGAGCAGGTTATTTTATTCTTTCTTGAATTCCTTCATAAGAAAATTAAAGGAGTGTCTGTTAAAGACTATCCCTATTTTGGTGATATTCCTTCTACTGTTTCGATTGTCCACAACTATGATCAGCTAAAATTGGAACAGGCTCTGGTTAAAATTACAGTAAACGTTCTTCTTTATTACTTCCCTGACTTGAAAGTAAATTTAACTCTTGAACGTTATATAGGTTTTGTGATGAAAGCAACACATAGGCCAAGCATTCAGTTCACTGATCGCAGTGATATTATCGATTCAATCAGGGATGCTCATACCATTTTTCTTTATCAGATGGAGAATGAAGTACACGTAAGATTAAGTTTGTTTAGCGGAGTTTTTGCATTTTCATTTTTCCTTGACGCTCTGTCTCTTACTTTGGTCGGTAAATTTTATAGATTTACAGTGGAGTATAAAGATCAAAAAAATACATTTGAAGACTATAATGCTTTTTTTAAATCATTTAATAAATAGAGCAGCTCACGAAAAAAGTTTGGTAAATATAGAAACTCCACGCAGCCCTATTGTGTTCAGTTTTAATCCGTAGGTGTTTTTATCTCCATAGGAATGCCGTTTTTGTAATAGGGTATACTGAAACTTCATCTCTGTTTGCAGCAAAGTAGAAGCTTATTTATTTGTTTGCTAGAAGCGATGACCTACAGTTTCGAACCTGGACCTTTAAGATGTTGATAAATAGAAAGTTTTGTTTGCAGTGAAACAAAATGCCCCGATTCTGCCATAAAACTTCAAAGGACTGAATTTTTCAAAAAATTAGCCTGCCGAAAACCCATTTATGACGTATACAGTTTCGAATCTAAGCCTCTTAAGTATTGTTTTTATTGGATTTCTTGTTTCCTAAAACTGCAAGTGCCACGATTCTGCCACAAAACTTATCTCGATGAAAAAAACGACAATATTCACCTTACTGTTTGCGGTAGGAATAGTATCGAGTCCAAAACTTTTAGTAGCAAGTAACGTATCAACTCCAAGTTTAATTTTTGATTTTCTCAGGTGCAAAGCCTTTTTAAAACGACTTGATTTTTAGTCGCAAAAAAGGTAGCAACTCTATTAAAAACGTTTTTGATTTCTCATATGTTAATTATGTTCTAAATGACATTGTTCCTTTTACATTTTTAAATGATTGTGGTGGTCTTAAAGTAAAATTTGAAATTACATTTATATCTGGGGTAATTTAGTTTTAGTATTTTTGTTTTCGTAAGAAACATTCTACGTCACTTATTATTAATAATTGCATCATGGCGAATAAAGAAAATAATATAACACTTATTGAAATTGATTTACTTAATGAATTATCTCAACTTGTAGAGCAAAGTCAAAAGCAGGTTATCGTTCAAAATAATGCTACCTTGACATTGCTTTTTTGGCAGATAGGTTTTAGAATTAATGAAACGATACTTCAAAATAAGCGCGCTGAATATGGAAAACAAATTGTGCCGACACTGTCGGCACAATTAGAAACTAAATATGGCAGAAGTTTTACTGAAAAAAATTTGAGACGAATGCTTCGTTTTGCAGAACAATTTTCTGATCAGCAAATGGTGATAGCATTTTCACAAAAATTAAGCTGGTCACACTTTATTGAATTATTACCCATAAAAAATCATGATGCCATGATTTTTTATGCAAATCAGGTTAACAGTCAATTAATGAGTGTAAGGGAGTTGCGAAAACAAATAGAAAAGAAAACTTTTGAACGTACAGAAATAGCAAACATACAGATACCTGCCTCTGATAAGAATTTACAATATAATTTCAAAGATCCATATTTACTGGATTTCTTAAATTTAAGGAATGGTTATTTAGAAAAGGATTTAGAACAGGCAATATTATATGAGTTAGAAAAATTCATTCTTGAGCTTGGAAAAGGATTTACATTTGTGGAGCGTCAGAAACGAATGATCATAGATGGCGAAGATTTCAATTTAGATTTGCTTTTTTATCATCGTAAATTAAAGCGACTAGTGGCAATTGAATTAAAATTAGGGAAATTCCAGGCTAAACATAAAGGACAAATGGAGTTGTATTTGAGATGGCTGGATAAGTATGAAAAGCAGGAAGGCGAAAAAACACCAATTGGATTAATACTGTGCGCGGAAAGCAGCCGTGAACAAATTGAATTACTTGAAATGCATAAAGATGGAATAATAGTTGCTGAGTACTGGACCGATTTGCCTCCTAAAAAACAGTTTGAAGAAAAAATTCATTCGTTATTAACTGAAGCAAAAGAAAAAATAGAAAGAAAATACCTTTCTGAATAAATTTCAAATCCAATTATGTCTACACTGTAGACACAATTGAAATTAAAAAATAATTAATTGGGAAATAAAGCAATTTTATTTGTTTCTATTTACGTCCGCAGTGCGGACGCAATTAGAAATGTCTAGAAATAATAGATTTATTCAATTTGTAGATTGCTGTTAAATGTGGAGATTATCGTTTCCGAGCCAAAATCTATATCCTTCAACCTGCAAATTAAAAATCTCTGTTTAGCTGAAATCTCTCAACACTGTTGAGAGATTTGGATAATCTTTATTCACTAAAAAAATAAAAGGAGTATAACTTTTTTGTCCATGTCAATTGTGTCCGCAGTGCGGACACAATTTGAAATGTTTTTGTAGGCTTCGTTTCATTTTATTTATATGTCCGACAAATAGTGCTTTGATTTTTTGTTATAAATTTGTCTAAACTTTTGGGTGCAGTCTAATTTAAGGGATCTCTTTCTAAAAAAAAATATTACTTAAACTTAGATTTAAGTTTTTCCATATCTTTCATTATATTAACATCTAAAACCTTTGCATAATGCTGTGTCTGCTTGGTATTGGTATGCCCCATCATGGCTGATACGTTTTCAAGTCTTACTCCATTCCCTAAAGTGACAGTGGTGGCAAAGGTATGTCTGGCAACATACCATGTAAGGTGTTTGTCTATGCTGCAGGCGTCAGCAATTTCTTTTAGATAAGCATTCATTTTCTGGTTAGATATTTTCGGGATAAGACCTTTCTGCTGGTTTTTATATTTAGAAATAATTTTCTCAATAGTAGGCAATACTGGAACATTGGCTCTAATGGCAGTTTTAGCTCTGTTGGTCATAATCCATAAGTTTCCATTTGAATCTTCAGATAAGTTTCTTTCGGACAGATCCATTGCATCGACGGGCGCATATCCTGTATAACAGCTGAAAAGAAATATATCCTTGACCTTTTCCAGACGGGGCGTTGAAAATATTTTATTCTCGATCGTATTCAGTTCCAGCTGGGTTAGGAAAACAGCATCTTTTACACTAAGCCTTCCGTCATAAACGTTGAATGGATTTTTTATGATCAAGTCCATTTTAATGGCGTAATTGCAGGCGGTTTTATACATTTTCATGTATTTTACCACCGAATTGTTTTTGATTCCTGTCTGGTCTTTGAAACTGCTCTCGTATTTAAGGAACTGCTCCAGTTTAAAGACAAAGGAGCTTGATATTTCAGATGCGGGCATATCTTCATTTTTGTAGGTACTGGTGATGAAATCCAAAAGTAAATCCCTCGCTCTTTTGTACTTCTGCAGTGAAGCCGCTGCGCGTTCTCCAGAATTAACTCTTTTGGTGAAGAATATATTGTATGTTTCCATAATTTCAATTATGGAAGAACCTTGAGGCTGGCCGATTTGGACTTTTCCTGTAAGTTCAGCTTTTAGCAATTCCAGATCAACGTCAGGATCAATTCGGAAAAGTTCTGTAAACTTCTTTTCGGCATTAAGCTGCATAAGATCAAGAGAGCTTTTAATTACCTTCTCTTTTTCTGCCTTCAATGTATTTTTCAGGTGGTTGGTCTGGATCCATCTTTCTTTCGAGATGAATTTTCCAGAGCCGATTGTAATCTTTTTGTTTTTATAAGAAAGTCTAAGGATAATAGAGCATTCTCCGTCTCGGTTAACTCTGCCGGATTTTAGCAGAAAAATTGTTTTTAACATGTTATCTAGTTTTAAAATTAATAATCAAATTGAATTAAAAATTTTAAGAGAGCCCATTAACAGCAGGGAATTCCCGGGGAATTCTTTTGTTTTGGTGGTCCATTTTTGAGAAAAACGATCTCAAAAAAAGTGGGTCACTAATTGTGCCACTATCCTTTGATAAAACATGTGCTTTTTGAAAAGTATGCAAAAAGAAAAAGCCTTTAAACACTAGTGTTTAAAGGCTTTTGACTTTTAAAGTTTCTTTTGAAACTTCTACTGGCGGAGAAAGAGGGATTCGAACCCCCGGACCTGTTACAGTCAACAGTTTTCAAGACTGCCGCATTCGACCGCTCTGCCATTTCTCCAGTATGTTGCGACCATTTGCTGATTGCGAGTGCAAATATAAGACGCTTTTTCGGTTCTCAAAACTTTTTCTGGCCTTTTTTTAAGACTTTTTTGAAATAATTTTCAAGTATCTAATTATCAGTATTTATGAAAAGTAGATTTTTGATAAAATTAGTTTAGATCGTCCAAAATAGGCACCGGTTTTTTGTTTTCATCCACTGCAACAAACGAAAATGTTCCTGAAACTACGGTTTCGCGAAGCTCGGAATACATTTGTTCCATAAAAATATCAACGTGAATTTTACAACTCGTTCTTCCAACACTGATCACTTTGGCTACTAATTCGATTAAAGTTCCTGCCGGAATGGCTTTTTTAAAATCGATTTGACCGGTTGAAATTGTAACTACTTTTTTTCTGCTGAATCTTGTCGCACAAATAAAAGCAACTTCGTCCATAACATGGAGTGCTGTTCCTCCAAACAAAGTGTCGTAATGGTTTGTTGTACTCGGGAAAACCGCTTTAAAAATTCGTGTTTCCGATTTTATAATTCTTTCTTCTACTGTTCCCATATATTAATAACTTACGTATTCGGTAATTTCAAGTCCATATCCAATCATTCCCACACGTTTGGTTTGTTCCGTGTTAGAAACCAGTCTGATTTTTGAAATGTCGATATCGTGTAAAATTTGAGCGCCAATTCCGTAATCTTTGCTGTCAATGATTACTTTTGGTGCTTTCATTGTTCCTTCTGCCTGTAACGTTTTAAGTTCCGAAATTCTGTTCAACAGATTCACCGCTGTCATATCCTGATTGATGAATAACACGGCTCCTTTGCCATTTTCATTAATCACTTTAAACATATCGTCTAATTGCTGCTCGGCATTATTAGTTAAAGTGCCCAGTAAATCATTGTTTACCTGTGAAGAATTGATTCTCGTTAAGATCGCATCGCCAAGATTCCAGGTTCCTTTTGTTAAGGCAATATGAATTTGTTTGTTGGTAGTTTGCTCGTATGCTCTTAATCTGAAAGTTCCGAAGCGGGTTTCAATATCAAAATCCTCTTTTTTTATAATCAGACTATCATGTTGCATTCTGTAAGCTACCAAATCTTCAATCGAAACTAATTTTAAATTGAATTTTTTAGCAACTTTTGCCAATTCCGGTAAACGAGACATGGTACCGTCTTCATTCAAAATTTCGCAAATAACACCAGCTGGTTTAAATCCTGCTAATCGGGCAAAATCTATCGCTGCTTCTGTATGTCCGGTTCTTCTTAAAACTCCGCCTTGTTTGGCTACCAAAGGGAAAATATGTCCGGGACGTGCCAATTCATGTGGCTTAACATTTGAATCGGTTAGAGCTATTACCGTTTTAGAGCGGTCAGCTGCCGAAATTCCTGTGGTTACACCATGACCTTTTAAATCTACAGAAACCGTAAAAGCAGTTTCCATATGATCGGTATTGTTGGTTACCATTGGTCTTAGGTCCAATTCCTTGCAACGGCTTTCTGTCAATGGAGCACAAATTAATCCACGTCCGTGAGTAGCCATGAAATTGATCATTTCCGGAGTTACTTTTTCGGCTGCAGCCAGAAAATCACCTTCATTTTCACGATCTTCATCATCGACTACAATGATTACTTTACCCTGACGAATGTCTTCAATAGCTTCCTCAATGGTGTTTAGTTGTATTTTTGTTGTTGACATAGTTATTCTTTATTTTGAGCCGGAAAGAACCGCTCTGAAATTTTTTGAAATAGTTGTGAGATTGGGGTTGTAATTGCATCAAAGTTGATTAATCCGTTGTCGTTAGTAGCACGATACGTTAATAATACAGCTAATGGTGATAGTATAAAAGAGGACATCCATGATCCTAAAAACGGATTCATTGCGCCTTCCTGTGAAAGTCTTTTTCCGAAAGTATTGATGAAATGGAACGTAATAAAAATTAAAACGGCAAATACAATAGGCAGACCAAGTCCTCCTTTGCGGATGATAGCTCCTAATGGTGCGCCAATAAAAAACATTAAGAAACAGGCAAAAGCGATTACAAACTTTTCGTATAAGGCTGTTAAATGTTGGTTGATATCTCTTTGTTTTTCTTTTAAATCGTTTTGTGTTGACTCAATAGAATAGACATTGCTTGTCACATTACTGCTTGCCATTCTTATCACATCAGCCTTCTCTTTATTGGTGTAGCGCGATAAAAGATCATTGGGCAGATTTTTTTTCTTGATGGTTGTTTTTACAGATGGTACGGCTGATTTGGTAATACCCACACGCTGATTGATATTTTCTGAAAAGGAGATGATTTCATTATCCAGATTTTTGTTCAGGGAATCCAGTGTATAACGAAGTTCGCTAATATTCAGCATTCCGTTGGTGTTGCTTATATTTTCTTTATCGTCATCGGTTTTGTTTAATTCGGATAAATCAATATTGATGATCTGTTTTTTGAAGGCACTTTTTATGAAAGGCAGTTTAGCGCGATCCTCATATTTTTTCGGAGTAACATCCTGATAGTAATATCCGTCATTTAAAACTAATTTTAAAATACTGGATTTTTCGTTACTCATCAATTCACCATCCTTGGCTTTAATAACGGTTTTGTTTTCGCCGGTATTGGTTGGTTTTTCGTGAATGGTAACACCGGTTAAAATGTTTCCGTTTTCACCGGATTTTTTGTTGACTTTAATGTTGTAAAATCCAACATCATTAAACTGTCCTTCAGCAATTGCCATGGCAGGTTTAGCCTGTGCTATATTTTTTCGGAAATTGATGAATTTATATTCTGCATACGGAATTACATTATTGGCGAACCAGAAAGCGACAATACTTAAAACAAAGATAAATACGATCAAACCTCGCATTGCTCTCTGAAGTGATATCCCCGATGATTTCATCGCTGCGAATTCATAATTCTCAGCCAGATTTCCGAAAGTCATAATAGAGGCCAGTAAAACCGATAGGGGTAAAACCAGCGGAATGATTCGGGGCATTGAGAACAAAAGGAATTTCACAACCAGGATCAAATCGAGATCTTTACCTGCAAGTTCAGAAATAAAGAGCCATACGGTTTGAAGTATGAAGATAAAAAAAAGGATTACAAATACCGTAGTAAATGTAATCAGGAATGTTTTTAGTAAGTATTTGTCTAAAATTTTCAACCTTGTAATTAATCTAATTTATTGATGTAGTATTTTGGATATTTGCTCGCTACAAATGTAAATTGATTTTTTGATAAAGGCTGATTGGTTTTAAAAGAATTAACGGTTAAAGTGGTTTTTGTTCCATTTTTTCCGGTTTCGATCAAATTATAAATGTGTTTAGTCTGAACGTCAATACCTAACAGGATCTCTTTTCTTTGGTCTTTAGAACTTGTAGGAGCTAATTTGATGTATTGTATTTTTCTTCCTTTTACATTTTGTACAATATCCATGTTGTATTTATAACCAGAATTGAAAAAAGTCAGCATTTTTGAAGGTGTAATCGCGTTATCGTCCTTTTCGTTTACTTTAGAAATGGTAACTTCTTCGTCTTCGGGAACGATAGTGTAGGTTTTCTGGCCATCAAATATTTTTGTCACTCCCATAAAATTTAATACATATTGATTGCCTTTCATGGTCACATTTCCTTTACTGTCCTGGTTGATGTTCTCTTTAGCGTTATTCAGAGTGTATTTGAAGTCAATAACAATATTGTTGTAGCTTTTTATTTTTGAAGTTACTTCATTCAATAAATCTTTGGCTTTTTTATCCTGAGCCTGAATAGAAGTGAAGCTCAAAAGCAATAAAACCGCCATTTGAATGCACTTTTTAGTCATCTTAGTAATAGAATTGTTTTGGATTTCCTGAATTTTTGTTTTCATGATGGGATTAATTTTGTTCATTATTAAAAAATTGGTCAAGAGCACTTAAGTCAGTGATGTTTACAGTTCTTGCTTTACTGCCTTCAAACGGACCAACAATACCAGCTGCTTCCAGCTGATCGATCAAACGACCGGCTCTGTTGTAACCTAATTTTAATTTTCTTTGCAGTAATGAAGCTGAACCTTGTTGTGCATTGACAATAATCTCTGCAGCTTCTCTAAATAAAGTGTCTCTTTCGGAAATATCCACATCAAGATTGATGCCATTTTCTTCTCCAACAAACTCCGGAAGCAAATAAGCTGTGGCGTAAGCTTTCTGCGAACCGATAAAATCCGTAATTTTTTCTACCTCGGGAGTGTCTATGAAGGCGCATTGTACACGTATCACATCATTTCCGTTGGTGTATAATAAATCTCCTCGTCCAATTAACTGGTCAGCTCCCTGAGTGTCCAAAATGGTTCTGGAATCAATCTTCGAAGTTACTCTGAAAGCAATTCTTGCAGGGAAATTGGCTTTAATTAAACCTGTAATCACATTTACCGATGGTCTTTGTGTAGCAATAATCAAGTGAATACCAATAGCACGAGCCAATTGAGCCAAACGGGCAATAGGAACTTCGACTTCTTTTCCGGCAGTCATAATTAAATCGGCAAACTCGTCGACTACCAGAACGATGTAAGGTAAAAATCGGTGGCCCGCTTCGGGATTTAGTTTTCGTGCCCTGAATTTTTCGTTATACTCCTTAATATTACGAACCATCGCGTCTTTTAGTAAAGAGTAACGATTGTCCATTTCAACACAAAGTGAGTTCAGCGTGTTGACTACTTTTGCATTGTCGGTAATGATAGCATCTTCGGTATCCGGAAGTTTGGCTAAATAGTGTCTTTCAATTTTATTGAAAAGTGTCAGCTCTACTTTTTTCGGGTCTACCAGTACAAATTTAACTTCGGCCGGATGTTTCTTATATAAAAGAGAGGTTAAAACAGCGTTCAAACCTACCGATTTTCCTTGTCCGGTTGCTCCCGCCATCAGTAAGTGAGGCATTTTAGCCAGATCGACCACGAAAGTTTCGTTTGAAATCGTTTTTCCTAAAGCAATTGGGAGTTCCATTTCAGCTTCCTGAAATTTCGCTGATCCAATAACACTTTTCATCGAAACCATTGTAGGGTTCTTGTTTGGAACCTCAATACCAATAGTTCCTTTTCCCGGAATAGGGGCGATAATACGAATTCCTAATGCAGAAAGTGATAATGCAATATCGTCCTCTAAACTTTTAATTTTAGAAATTCTGATTCCGGCCTCCGGTACAATTTCGTATAAGGTTACAGATGGACCAACGGTGGCTTTGATTTGCGCAATTTCAATTTTGTAATTGCGCAGTGTATCAACAATTTTGTTTTTGTTTTCTTCTAATTCTTCCTGATTGATCGTAATTCCTCCAGTCGAATATTCTTTTAATATGTCAAGCGTTGGAAATTTGTAATTGGATAAGTCTAAAGTTGGATCGAATAAACCAAAATCAGCTACCAATCGGGAAGCCAGATTTTCTTCGATAATATCTTCTTCCTCCGCTTTTTCAATTACAAATTCTTCGGTGTGAACGGGAGTTTTTACAGTTACAGGATTAATATCCATTTGGACTGGTTTCAAAACCGGATTCAAATCAATTTCTGATGCGTTAGAAATAGTTGGTTTTAAGGCTTCCTTGTTGATTTCGAATTGGCTGATATTGGATTTTAGATGAATGTTGTCTAATTCAGGATCTTCTTCGTCGATAGCAAATTCTTCTAAATTATAAGCACTTTCTGCTTCCTCAGGTTTTTTTATAGAAGCCAATTCTGAGTTGAATTCTTTTTTAGTAGAATCAAAATACGACTGAATTTTTTCAGGGGATAATTTGATTTTAAAAATCAGGTACACGATTAATCCGAAAAGCAGCGTAAGCAAAGTTCCGGTTTTTCCGATGTAATCTTGTAAAAACAGATTGAGTTCGTATCCAATTGTTCCGCCCAGTTCAGGTGCTGATGTAGCGAAAAATCCAAATAGTACAGAGACAATAATAAGGGCAAAAAGATCCCAAAACCAGGTGTTTTTTAATTTTTTGGTAGAAAGTTCCAAAGCAAGAAACATTCCGGTAAGGAAAAATAAACGGACGAATATAAAAGAAGCAATACCGAAACCTCTGTATACAATAAGATCGGCTAGGAATGCCCCAAATTTTCCGAGCCAGTTTTCTACAATTTCGGTACGATCGCCAAGCTGGCTTACCGCACTTTGGTCAGATTGCCATTGTCCGTTGACATAAAAAGAAATAAAGGCAACTAATAGTGCCACAGAAAAGAGTATCAGAAGACATCCCAAAACAAATTTTTGTTGTTTGGAAAGGTTACCATACCTTATCTTTTCAGTCTTTGATTCGTTTTTTTTGTCTAAAGTTTCCTTTTTGGTTGTTTTTGCCATTCTTGCGTTTCCTGTTGCCTATATAAATTTTGGGATGTAAATGATTAAGCCTATTGCGATTGCTGTCATCGCGGCAAAAAATACCGCTCCGGCCGCAATATCTTTAATAAAACCGATTCGCTTGCTGTAATCTGGGTGAATAAAATCGGCAATTTTTTCTACCGCTGTATTCAAGCCTTCGATACCTAATACAAGGCCTATGGCTAATGTTTGACACAGCCATTCGGTTTGTGATATGTGAAAATAAAACCCGGCAATGGTCATGATAATTCCCAGAGAGAATTGAACCATTATGCTGTGTTCTGTTTTGATTAATTTTACCGCTCCGTTAAAAGCATAAGTCATACTTTTTAGTCGGCCGGTAACAAAGGTATTGTCTTTTTGAAATTCCATTTAAAGATCTTATAGTGCTGCTAAAGCTGCTTCGTAATTTGGTTCGTTTGCAATTTCAGCTACTTGTTCAGTGTGCGTTACTTTTCCATCAGCATCAACAACAATGATTACTCTTGAGTGTAAACCAGTCAAAGGACCGTCAACAATTTCTAAACCGTTTGTTTTTCCAAAATCTCCTGTCTGGAAATCTGATAAATTAACTACATTTTCTAATCCTTCAGCACCACAAAAACGTTTTTGCGCAAATGGTAAATCTCTAGAAATACACAATACAGTTGTGTTTTCTAAGCTGCTGGCACTTTCGTTGAATTTTCTAACAGATGTCGCACAAGTTCCGGTATCGATACTTGGAAAAATGTTTAAAACCAGTTTTTTTCCGGCAAAATTGCTTAAAGAAACAACTGATAAATCGTTTTGTACTAGTTTGAAATCAGCTAGTTGTGATCCAACTGTTGGTAATTCGCCTGAAGTATGAATAGGATTTCCTCCCAATGTTATTGAAGCCATGATTTTTATTTAAATTAATGAGGTTCAAAAGTAAGGATTAATATTCGAATCTAAAAGTATTTGTTGATGGGTTTAAGGAGAGATTAAGGGGGGTGTTTTAATAGTCATGAATTCACAAATTATTTTGGATTTATCGCAAAGTCCTTCGACTTCGCTCAGGAGGACACGCGTGGCTCAAGCAACGACCACGACTGCAAACTGAGACTGTAAACTGAGACTGTAAACTGAGACTAGAAAACTGAGACTAGAAAACTGAGACTAGAAAACTGAGACTGCAAACTAAAAAAAAAGCGCTCCAAAATTGAAACGCTTCCCCCTTGTCATGTTTTTTTTATTTGTATGCTCGATTATTTATCGATGGAACCTAAAACACGTTTCATAAACGCATTTAGAGCTTCTTTTTTATCAGTGCCCTGAACTACCATTTTGTGTACTTCAAGCGCACCATACATATTCGAAATTAATTCACCAATTACATCTAATTCTTCATCTTTTAAAGATGGAATTTCAGTCATCGCTTCTAAAACTTCGATAGTTTCAATGATATAATCCTGATCGTTTTCTTCGATAAATTGGGTTAACTGCTTTATTACGGGTAATTTCATTTTTCTGGATTTTTAGATTATTCGATTATTGGATTTTTAGATAAGGTTCAAAAAATCTAACCGTCTAAAAATCTAATAATCTGTTTACGCGATAGCGTTTACCAAGTCGATTAGAACTTCTTGTTTGTTGGTTTGAGTTTCTCCAACCAATTGTCCGTTTACAAAGGTTGCAAAGGTAGGCAAGTTGCTTACATTAGCTAACTTTCTTGATTCCGGTGAATTTTCAGCATCAACCAAAACAAAAGTGATAGCTTCGTTTTCTGTGGCTAATTTTTTGAATTTTGGTTTCATAATACGGCAATTTCCACACCATGAAGCGGAGTATTGCACTACTACTTTTTCGTTTTTAGCAACTAAATCTGCTAACGTATCTTCGTTTAAGTCGATTAACATAGTTTTTATTTTTAAGACACTAAGTTGCTAAGGTTCTAAGATGCTAAGTTTGCTCTCGAACCGAATAACTTCGTGTGGATTTATTTGGTGTTTTTTTAAGTCATTGAGATTCTAAGATCTAAGTTTAGTCTTAGAATCTCTCGACTTTTATTGTAGAATTGTATGTATATAAGATTCAAAAGTGAAGTTAAAAAACTTAGCATCTTAGAACCTTAGTATCTTAGCAGCTTAATTAGCGCTTA
Source organism: Flavobacterium sp. CFS9 (assembly GCF_041154745.1). NCBI lineage: Bacteria > Pseudomonadati > Bacteroidota > Flavobacteriia > Flavobacteriales > Flavobacteriaceae > Flavobacterium > Flavobacterium sp. CFS9. Next base: position 3,273,392 of record NZ_AP031573.1, read on the forward strand.
AATACTCAGCAGTACTAAGTCTGTCAGCAGACATTGCTTCTTTTCCGGCTTCCCAGTTTGCAGGACAAACTTCACCTTTAGTTTGAATGTGAGTGTAAGCATCCACCATTCTTAAATATTCGTTTACGTTACGTCCTAATGGCATATCGTTAACACTTTCGTGGAAAATTTTTCCAGTTTCGTCAATTAAGTAAGTAGCTCTGTATGGTACGTTTGAACCTTCGATGATAACTGAATCAGTTTCTTCGCTATAGCTTGTAGATTCAATATCAAGAATGCCTAAAATGTTAGCTAAGTTACGGTTTGTATCTGCTAAGATTGGGTAAGTAACACCTTCGATTCCACCGTTGTTTTTTGGTGTGTTTAACCATGCAAAGTGTACTTCGTTTGTATCACATGAAGCTCCGATTACGATAGTATTTCTTTTTTCAAATTCTGGTAAAGCAGCTTGGAAGGCGTGTAATTCAGTTGGGCAAACAAAAGTGAAATCTTTTGGGTACCAAAACAATAATACTTTTTTGTTGTTGTTTACTGCTTCTTCAAAAATGTTGATTTTTAAATTATCACCCATTTCAGAGATAGCATCAACTGCAATACTTGGGAATTTTTTTCCTACTAAAGACATATTTTTCGTTTTAAAGTTAAAAATTTATTTCTGGTGCAAAAGTAGGGCATAAGTGCGTATTCTTATAATAAGAAGTAATTATTAATATTTATTATGTGATAGTTTTTGATTATGAGTTACTGTTTGGTTTTTGTAAGTTATTGGATTTCAATATTTACAGGTAGGTTTCCTTTGCAAGTATTATTTTCAAGAAATTGAATTCCTGCATTTTTTTGAAATTCTTCGAAATCCTGATACACCTGAATAATTCGGGAAGCTTTAGATAGATTCGGAATTATTGGTAAAACATAAGGGTTTCCGAAAACGTAAAGGAGGCACTTTTTGGTTTGAAGAAGGTCAGAAAGTAATTCTAAAACTTCATCATCGATTTCGAAATTATTCATTGGTTTTGCTTTAGGGACAAACAAAGAAATAATAACGGTTTCGAATGGCTCGAGACCTTTTTTGATTTCTGAAATGGATGAATCTCCTGCATTCTCGAAAGCAAATTCTGCTGAATTTAGAGCTGTGTTTAGAGCCTGAAAAAATGGATTTTCCGTGTTTTTGTATAAACTTAGCTTCGCTAACTGATTGTTTTTTTGTGCCTCGGAAATTTGTTCAATATTGAAATTATCAACAATTTTTGTGATGGTATTTTGAGCAATTTCAAGGTTTAAAGCTGATGCTTTTTCGAAATTTAGTTCACCCGAAGTAAAGTGATTTTCCGCTAGGATTCCAACTTTTTGCTTGGCTTTCATAATTCTGTTGAAGCTTTCTTCAATACGTTCCGGAGAAGCATTTTTAAGAATGGCTTCGATTCCTTCGGGTACATTTTCGGCAAAACATAAAACGTCGTTACCGGCATTAAAGGCTTCCCATTCCAATTCTCCTTTGGTTTCATATAATTTTGAAACACTATGCATATTCAGCGCATCAGAAATGACCAATCCATCGTAACCCAATTGTTCTCGTAAAAGTGTTTCGATAATGGGTTTTGATAAAGTTGCCGAAGTATTTTTCCCTTCGTTCAAACTTGGAACTGCTAAATGTCCGATCATTATAGAATCAACATCGTGTTCAATTCCTTTAATAAACGGATACAATTCGTTTTCAAGTAATTCTTCTAAAGTCTCGTTTAAAATCGGCAGCCCTAAATGAGAATCGACATTGGTATTTCCGTGTCCGGGAAAGTGTTTCAGACAGCCTAAAATTCCAACATCCGACATTCCTTTAAGGTATTCGACAGCAAAATGGGCTACTTTTTCTTTGTTTTCACCAAAGGAGCGATAGCCAATTACAGGATTATTCGGGTTGTTGTTGATGTCAGCCAAAGGTGATAAGTTGTAATGAATTCCGGCAGCTTTCAAATCTAAACCAATTTGTTTTCCCACTTCATAAACCAGGTTTGATTTACTTTCCGGTAAAGCGCCTAATGTAATGGCGTAAGGGTACTGCGGTGTTTTTTCGATACGCATGGCCAATCCCCATTCGGCATCAATGCTGATTAGGAGAGGGGTAGTGGCAGCTTTTTGGTAACGGACAATCAGGTCTTTTATTTTTTGATAGCTGTCGTCATTAAAAACAACTTTTTTCTTGCTCTCGTAGTTGGTTGCAGCACTGGCACGGCTGTGAAAAAAGGTAAGTCCGCCAATGTTGTGTTCTTTTATTAAACGTTCAGTTTCCTGAATGTTTTCTTCGGTATCGTTTATAAAAACTGCTGGGAAAAAGAATTGTCCCACTTTTTGTCTTAATGCCTGTGCTGTCATTTTCATTATTGTATCAATTTTACTTACATTTTATTCCAGTGTTTTCTGATATAATGCCGATGTAATATGAAAATAGTACAATGCAATTGGATTATATTGAATATACAATCGGTATTATAAAGTCATTTTCATGCAAACACTATTGTCCATTTTCTCATAAGGCGGATAGTTTGGAATGATAGTGTATCCTAATTTTTGGTATAAGCTGATGGCTTCCGGTTGATTTTTACCAGTTTCGAGTATTGTATAGCGGTATTCGATTTCTTTTGCCCAACGTTCGAGTTCTGCCAGAACCTGAGAAGCAATTCCTCTTTTTCGGAAATCAGGGTGCACAAACATGCGTTTGATTTCGACTGTATCTTTCTCTTTTTCTCTGAAAGCACCACAGCCAACTGCTCTATCATTTTCATAGAAAACGACAACATGTTTGATGAGATCGGTTTTGTTAAACTGATTGTAAAAGTCATGGTCATCTCCGTCTCTGATTTTTAAATCCTGATCGAGTAAAATGACCAGATTTTTAAAATCAGTATCGTCTGAGTTGGTTCGTTTTAGTTTGATCATGATTCAAAAAAGTTAAGAAAAATAAAACCAAGTTGCTCTTATTTTTCTACCATAAAGAGATTAAGATAGTAAAGCTCAGTTTGGCTTAATATACTTAATCTCTTAATGGTGAAAAGAAAATTAAGCTTAATTTTAAAATATTTATTTATTTCAGTTTTGCTTTTTTTTGTTTGCCTAATTGTTTTTTAGTTTCAATTGCTTTTTCCAGTCGGTTTTTAAAACGGAAAAGTTTCGGCAAACCTTCGAGTCGGTCTTCAAGTGTAATTTCTTCGTAAACAACAATGGCTTTTTCTAAAACCCGGATCTCATTATCGAGATCGATCTGGTTTTTGTATAAGGTTGCCAATCGGTCGTAAGGGTGATTTCCTTTGAAACCTTCGTTAATATTTTGTTCGTATAGTGCAATTGCTTTCTCAATTTCTCCTTCTTTTTCCAATTCAATTGCTTTCAGATTTCGTTCGGCCTGTAAATTTTCATTGATTTCCATAGGTTAGATGTTCGATTTGGGGTTAAACTTCTTCAGACTTTTTTCCAAAATCTTTTGGGAATATTAAAAAACGGGATAAAATAAGACCCGGGATTGTGGCTATTATTACCCAGATAAAGAAGTTTTCATAACCTAAATATTTTTGTATAAAGCCGCTTAGCATCCCCGGTAACATCATTCCTAATGCCATAAAACCGGTTGCAAGCGCATAATGTGCCGTTTTTGATTCTCCTTCCGCAACATGAATTAAGTACATCATAAAGCCTGTGAAACCAAAACCGTATCCAAATTGTTCCAGAATAACAGTAATGCAGGTATAGAGATTTAAAGGAGAGTTAATTTCGAAAAAATATAAATTGATATGAAGATGGAAAATTGCTTCCGGTTGAAAATGTGCCAATCCGATAAAACCAAGAATAGGCAGGTGCATAATAAGGAACATAGGAAACATCCATTTGGTAAGACCATGTTTCGAAAGTGCAATTCCGCCTAAAATTCCACCAACAGTCAAAGCAAAAATTCCCAGAGTTCCATAAATTATTCCAACAGCTTCCGTATCTAATCCCATTCCGCCTAACTCCCTTCCGTCAAGTAAAAAAGGGCTTAACATTTTAAGTAGTTGAGATTCACCAAGTCTGAAGACAAGGATAAAAGCGAGAATTATTCCAATTTGTTTTTTTTGAAAGAAACTTGTAAATATAGTGGCAAAGTTTTGATGATGCGTTTTATCAGTACTTTCTAAAGCGTTTATTTCTTCTTTTGGTGTAAAAATGAAATTGTAAAGGGTAATAAAGGTCATTAATAAACCCACAATAATCATGGTATAAGACCAGGCTTTGGTATTGTCACCATATTTATGTTCTAAGTAACCTGCGAGTAAAACAATTAATCCATTTCCGGCAAGCATCGAAAGTCGGTAAAAGGTACTTCTGATTCCTAAGAAAAAAGACTGCTGTTCTTTGGGTAAAACCAATAAATAAAAACCATCACTGGCAATATCATTGGAGGCTGATGCAAAAGCGGCAACCCAGAATATGGCTAATGTCATCATGAAAAAGCCACTCGTTGGAATGGTGAATCCAACGATCAAAAAAGCAATGGAAATAAGCAATTGCATGGATAGAAACCATTTTCTTTTGGTACCGATTAATTCAATCAATGGGCTCCAAAGTGGTTTTATTACCCAGGGAAGGTATAATAAACTGGTGTAGACGCCAATATCTTCGTTTGATATTCCCAGATTTTTGTACATAATTACCGAAACAGAGATAATTATGGCATAAGGCAATCCAGATGCGAAATTTAGAAACGGAATCCAGAACCATGGTTTATTATCTGTTTTCATTTGGCTGGGCAGGGGTATAAGGTTTAAATGGTTTTTTCAGGTCGATAGCTGCGGGTGTGCTTTCATTGGCATAATAATCAATAAAGGTTATAGCGCAGGCTTTGTATTGATTTATTTTTTCGGCAGGAATGCTGAATGAAATTACTCCGTTTGTTTCGTAAACGGTAATTTTATCGATAATTTTTGTAGCGTCATTAATGTCCACTTTCGAAACATGATCTCCGCCATAAATTACGATGTAGCGGACTTTTGTATTCAGCGGACTTTTGATGGTGAATGTGTATTTACTGCTGTCTCTTGAATATTCATTGAAAACCGGTGTATCGATGATAATGTGTTTTAAATTGGGTACCGGAGCCGGAAGTGCTGGATATTTATATTGATTTTCTTCTAAAAGACGCACAATATCAAAGTTTTTGTTCATGAACCATTTAGAACTGAAATACGCACTTCCGCTTACTTTTTTAAAGCTTCTCGCATAATCAATCTGATTTGGGATTTCGCTGGCAAAATTCCAGCTTTTATCATTGTCTCCTCTGATTTTATAAGAGGCGTGTCCGATATAAAGTGCCGTATTGTTAGAGTTTTCCGACCACCATTTTACCAGTTTTGCATAAGAAGCTCTCGGGTTGTTCATACTCCAGTACAATTGAGGCAGGATGTAATCGATCCATTTTTGGTCCATCCATAGAACAGGATCGGCGTACAAATCATCGTAATTGGAAGTTGACTGGGTTTCAGAACCTTTTGGATCCTGAGATTTATTACGCCATACTCCAAACGGACTGATTCCGAATTGTACCCATGGTTTACTGGTTTTAATCATGGTTGAAATGGTGTGCACAAAATTGCTCACATTGGCACGACGCCAATCGCCAAGATTTAAGCCAGCTCCGTATTTTTTGTATGAAGCGGTATCGTTAAAGGTTTTTCCCGGGACAGTATAAGGGTAAAAATAGTCATCAAAATGAATGGCATCGATATCGTATTTGTCGACTACTTCTTTTACTACTTTGGTTAAATGTTCCTGAACTTCTGGTAGTGCAGGATCGTAATATATTTTTCCGGCGTATTCAATCATCCATTCCGGATGTTTAAAAATATCGTGATCGGGACTTAGCTGTTGTTTGTTCAGGTCAAAAGTAGCGCGGTACGGATTCAGCCAGGCGTGAAATTCAAAACCTCTTTTATGGGCTTCTTCAATCATCCAGGCCAGGGTATCGTAATACGGATTGGGAGCCTGTCCTTCTTTCCCGGTCAGGAAACGGGACCATGGCGCGAGTTCTGTTGGATATAAAGCATCTCCAACGCTTCGAATCTGAACTATTACGGCGTTGTAGTTTAATTTTTTATAAGCTTCTAAAATTTCAAGATAGTCCGCTTTTTCTTTTTCTACGGTGTCTTTGGCAGTTTTAGGCCAATCAATATTTACGACAGTTGCAATCCAGACCCCTCTAAATTCGTTTTTAGGGTAAAGTGTTTTTTCCTGTGCGTCGGATTTCCATCCGAAGAAAAATAAAAATAGAATAGAGAATAATAGTTGCTGATTTTTATGCATTTCAATCTTTTTTAACAGAAACCAAAAATAGTTTTTTTAGATGAGTATAAGAAATTATAATTTTAGAATAGTGATGAAGGGGGGATGTTTAATTGTTTAATTGTTTATTCGTTTAATTGTAGGTTGATAAACTGAATGAAATTGGTTGTTGTTTATAGTTTATGGTTTATGGTTGTTTGTTTGTTTGTTTGTTTGTTTGTTTGTTTGTTGTTAGTCATAGTTGGTAAATCAATATTGTCCGTCTGAGCGGAGTCGAAGACAGGTCAACGGGAACGAGAGGGGCTTCGACTTCGCTCAGCCTGACATTAGGAACAGATTGATTTTTTATTTTGCACATCATAAATCATAAATCAGTAATCGTTAATCACAAATCTTAAATCTTAAATCGGTTATACCTTAAAAATGAGCTTCTTCTTATAAAAATACCCTAAAACACAACTCCACAATAGCACATACAATACAGAATAGGTAAGGGACGATAACAATTGATTTTCAAAAAGAAGGCTGATCCAATATTGGTACGCATAGTCTCTAACGCTTATAGTTTCGGAAATATTTTGAGGATCCTGAGTTTTGATCATCGCAAGTGCCCGAGGCAGTATGCCGGAAACAAAGAATACAATCATTGGATTTACGCCCCAGCTCAGTAAAAAGGTTGTCCATTTTTTGTGGTTGAGTATATCTACTACATAATAGATTAAAGTGAGTAAAAACAAGCCAATCCCGGCAGTAAATAAAACATAAGAGCTGCTCCAAAGTGCTTTATTTATAGGAAAAAATAGAGACCACAGCAATCCTGAGATAATCAGAGCAATACTAAGGATTCCCATTTTTTTAGCAATTTCGGTTTTGGGTATGGGGTTTAGAAGCAATTGACCTATTAGCAATCCGATTAATCCGTTTGCTATAGTGGGTACAGTACTTAGAATACCTTCCGGGTCCCAGGTTTTGGTAGCGATGTACATGTGATTTTCGAGTAAAATACTATCGAGCCATGACGCTAAATTGGTACCCGGCTCCAGATTGGCAGGACCAATTCCGGGAACTGGAATGAGTGTCATGATCGCCCAATATCCAAATAGAATAATAGCACTTAGAATGGCTTGGGTTTTTATGTTTGTTTTTAAATAGACGAGTGAAACCAGCAGATAAACAACCCCAATACGCTGTAATACTCCGGGAAGTCTGACATCGTTAAAGTTTTCATGTCCGCCATAAGCTAAAGTGAGGAAAATAATGAAAAGACCAACTGCTAAAATGGTTTTCATTTTAAGACTGAAGTTTCCAATTAAAGCATATCCAACTAAAATGGTGAGAATTAAACGTACGATAAGAAGTGGAAATCCGTCAAGTCCCAGAAAATAAATACTGTTGAAAAAGTACAGAAAAAATCCAAGGCAAATGATGCGCAGGGAACGGGTGATTATTTTTAAGATATTTTCGGGTTTGTCCTGTTTAATGGGCATGGCCAAAGGAATTGCGATTCCGACTACGAGTATAAAAAACGGGAAAACCAGATCGGCTAAAGTACAGCCGTTCCATTTTGCGTGATCGAGAATGGGGTAAACATAATCCCAGCTTCCCGGATTGTTTACGACGGTCATTAATAAGACGGTAAGGCCTCTTAAAACATCAACGGAAATGATACGGTCTTTCATTTTTTTTTTTTGTGTTATTTAATCAGGTAACGAAATTTTTCCCATGGTTACGGATGGGATTCCTTTGTGTGAGCCAAAATTAAAATCTTCTCCGGCTATGGTTTGATTGGCGAGAATGGCAAATAGAACGGCTTCTTTGGCATCGCCCGAAATGCCCAGTTCATCTGTTTTGTGAAAAGTACAAGGCAGTAAATCTTTAAGCCATTGCACCAATAAAGGATTGTGCATGCCTCCTCCGGACAGGTAAATTTTGAAATCTTCGAGTTTATCGGCTGAGCTGTTTACGGCGTAATGAATGGCTTCGGCGATAGTCTCGGCACTAAAACGGGTTAAAGTGGCGAGTAAATCGGGAGCAGAAATGGTTTCAGAAGTACTTTTAGCCAAAGCTGCTTTTACATATTCGGCACTAAAAAGCTCCGGGCCAATTGTTTTTGGGAATTCCTGACGGAAAAAAGCATCGTCTTTTAAATGATCGAGCAATAACTGATTTACAGTCCCTTGTCGGGCTATTTCGGCGTCTTTGTCGTAACTTTTTTCAGGATAATATTGTTTCGTAAAAAGATCGATCAGGGTATTTCCGGTTCCGGTATCGGTGACGAATGTTTCTTCGGGATGTAATGAAGCGGGTAAAAAGGTAAAATTAGCAATACCGCCCATATTGAGCATAATGCGGTTTTCACCCTTTTTTCCAAATAAAAAATAATCTCCGTAAACGGCTAACGGAGCGCCTTCGCCACCTGCTGCAATGTGTTTTTGCCTGAAGTCAGAAAGGGTAATGATACCTGTTTTTACGGCTATGTGGTCGCCATCGCCAATTTGCAGCGTGGCATTTGGAAATTTTTCGTGCTGATGTAAGAACTTAGGAGCATGCAGAACCGTTTGTCCGTGTGAAGCAATCAAATCGATTTCGGCAGCGGGAATATTTCGTTTTTTGAGAAAATCATTGATCATTTCGGCATGCAAAATTCCAATCCATTCGTTGAGCATCACTAAATGTTGAAAATCAATTTCTTTTTTTGCAAAAACTTTACGGATTTCGATTTTAATTTCTTCCGAATAATCGATGGTTTCAAATTGAGCGATTCTGACAGCAGTATTCTGACCCGAACCTGAAATTTCGCATAAAGCAATATCGAGCCCGTCAAGTGAAGTTCCTGACATTAACCCGATAATGCTGCGGGTTTCTTTTTGAGCTATTTGGTACAGTGCGTTTATATTTTTATTCATGAAAATTGAATTTTACAAAGACGATTTGAATTATAAAAGTGATAAGATTAACTCGTTGGATATAATTGTTTTAACACATAGATTTGTTTTCCGCCACAAATTCACGAATTATTGCTTTATAATAATTCGTGAATTTGTGGCGAAATTTTTTATTCACAAATCATATTTAAAAGAGGCATCATTTTTTTCTTAACGGGTTAAAATTAGAGTATTTTGGCAGTAATCGGCTTAAAAGTATATTTTTTCATCGGTTTTTTTACTGGTAAAATAAAGGCCTGTATAGGTAATCAGTGCATTTATAAGGATCAATTCATTATCAAAGACATAACCGAAAAGAGCTTTCGAATTTTCGCTTAGCAGATAAGTTAAAATAGGAGCTATGATACAAAACCAAGGCACCAGTTTGTCGGTTACAATTCTGTTTTTTTGAAGTAAACCAAAAGCATACAATCCTAAAAGCGGTCCATAAGTGTAAGAAGCTGCTTTGAAAACTAAAGCGACAACGGAGCTGTCATTAAAAGAATTAAGAACGATAATTACCAAAAAGAACAGAAACGAAAAGGCGAGGTGCACTAAATGTCTTCGTTTTACATTTTTGGGATTTGAAATGTTTTCGCTTTTATCCATGCCAAGAAAATCAACGCAAAAAGAAGTAGTCAGAGCCGTTAAAGCAGAATCGGTTGTAGCAAAAGTGGCTGCAATGATTCCCAGCAAAAATACCAGAGCAGGGACAGTTGCCAAATGATTCAGTGCAATCTCCGGAAAAAGAAGATCCGTTCTGGGTTTGTTGGTGACTAAATCCAGCGGTACGGAAATGTTGTTTTTTGCAGCATACATATACAGTAAAGCTCCGAGACTTAAAAAAAGAAGACTGATGGTGACAAAAATAACGGTGAAAGTGTACATGTTTTTCTGTGCTTCCTTGATGTTTTTGCAGCTGATGTTTTTTTGCATTAAATCCTGATCCAGCCCCACCATCGCAATCATGATTAGTAATCCTCCTAAAAATTGCTTGGCAAAATGATATTTATTGGTCAGGAAATCATCAAAGAAAAAGGTTTTAGAATAATTGCTGTTTCGAATTGCTGAAACCGATTCGAAAACGGTCAAGTCTAAACTGTTTAAAACAAAATAAATGGTGATAAAAACGGAGGATACCAGAAAGAAAGTTTGCAGGGTGTCTGTGATGATAATGGCTTTAAGACCGCTTCTGTACGTATATAAGAAGACAAATGTAAGACCTAAAAATACCGTGAGGGGAAACGGAACATGATAGTAATCAAAAACATAACGTTGCAATACGAGTATAACTAAATAAAAACGTAAAGCGGAGCCTACGGTACGGCTTACCAAAAAAATAGAAGCGGCCGTTTTGTAGCTGTTGGTTCCCATTCTTTTTTCGATATAGCTGTATATCGAGGTAAGGTTCATTCTGTAATACAAAGGAAGCAGCACTTTTGCAATAACGATAAGCCCTAAGGCCTGTCCCAATATAAACTGGAAGTATTTAAACTGCTCTCCGTTTGGTGATCCCACTTCGCCCGGAACAGAGATAAATGTTAGTCCGGACAGTGAAGTACCGATCATTCCAAAAGCAACTAAAAACCATTTGGAGTTTTTATTGGCCTTGAAAAACGAATCGTTGTCCTGTCCTTTTTTGCTGATGATTTGAGAAATCAGTAATAGTATGCCAAAATATACGATGATGAAGATTAAGATGGTGCTTGAAGACATTTTGGTTTTGGATTAGTGGTGAGATTATTTTGTAACTCGTTTAATCGTGATGATAATAAGTTGGTTAATCGCAATATTGTTATTTCGATGAAGGAGATTTGAGCGATAGTGACTGACGCAGTAAATCATAGAAGAAACTCCGCATAGAAAATCGACAATCTTTGTCAAATTAATAGTACGATTTCTCCCTCTGGTCGAAATGACAAAAACTTTGCTGAAAATTATTTATCATAGTATTATCGAGTTCAGTCTTTGCTATTATTTGCCTGTAAAACGGCTCTGACGCTTTTGTGTTTCTCTAACAGTTCGGCAGCCTGATCGTGTTCAATTTGGAGTTCTTCTACGATCATTTTAATGGCTCTTTTGACTAATTTTTCGTTAGACAATTGCATATCGACCATTTTGTTGCCTTTAATTCTTCCCAATTTGATCATAACCGAAGTTGAAATCATATTTAGAGTCAGTTTTTGTGCCGTTCCTGCTTTCATGCGGGTACTTCCGGTCAGGAATTCGGGACCAACCACGACTTCGATCGGATAATCGGCGACTTCGGCGATGAGTCCCTTACTGATACAGGAAATACTTCCCGTTTTAATATTGTTTTCTTTGGCTTTTTTGAGTCCGCCCAGTACATAGGGAGTGTTTCCGGAAGCGGCTATCCCGATAACAAAATCCAGACTCGAGATCTGGTGTTTCGATAAATCTTTCCAGGCCTGCTCGGTATCGTCTTCGGCATTTTCTACTGCTTTTCGAATGGCGGTATCACCTCCGGCAATAATTCCAATAATCATATCATGCGGTACTCCAAAAGTAGGAGGGCATTCAGAAGCATCTAAAATTCCAATACGCCCTGAAGTTCCGGCACCAATATAAAACAATCGTCCGCCCAGCTGCATTTTTTTTACGATGGCTTTGACTAATTTTTCGATTTTGGGAATTTGCTTTTCAACAATATGAGGTACTTTTTGATCTTCTGTATTCATGTTGATCAGCAGCTCTTTGGTGCTCATCTGATCCAGGTTTTTATAAAGGGACTCTTGTTCGGTTTCGGGATTTTTATTTTTCATAATACATGCTGTGGTGGTGTTTAATCGTTTGTTGGTTTAATCGTTTAGCTGCTTATGGTTTGTTGTTTATGGTTTGTTGTTTGTTGTTTGGAAATCAAAGAAAATTAATAATGAATGTCAGTCTGAGCGGAGTCGAAGACTGGTCAATAAGGACTTGGGGGCTTCAACTTCGCTCAGCCGGACAATACTTCGGCTCCGCTCAGACTGACAATGCTTCTATTCCGCTCAGCTGGACAAAAGTTATGGATTGCAAACTAAGTCCTGGGGTTTTAGTTCAAAATATAAAATACTAACAAACTAAACCCCACAACTCATAACCCACAACCAATAATTTATAACTCACAACTCAATAAACTCATAACTTTTTAGATAGCCGGATCAGCAGGAGTATTAGTATTGTTGTTCCTTTCAGAATCTGGATAAGGGTACCAGTTACGGTTTCTTTCAGCCCCGGTTGTTCCTGCTCCCGGACGGTCAAATCTTCTGCTGTCTTCCAGTTTTAGGCTTGACATGTACATTTCGATACAGCGGTTGCGGTAAATTTCGGTTAGAATAGCCGTTTTGGTTACAGTTCCTGCGTATGGAGGAAGGTTCGCTCCAATGCCATAAGCATCTGCTCCGGCGGTTTTGGTTAGAACTTTATTCAGCTCGACAAGGGCTTGCGGTAAATTGTCTTTTCTGGCATAACCTTCAGCTTTTATCAGGATCATTTCACCCGGTAAATACAATGGGATCGATTTGGTATTCGAATCAAAGAATCCTGTAGCAACAGTTGGATTTGAACCCGGTTTGATGTAAAAATTCAACCTTCCGTCAGAGTTTGAAGGGGCTAAAGCAGCAGGCAATCCCAAAGTCAGATCAACAGGCTGAAAAACATTGTTGGTTGTGATTGAGATATAAGCGATAGGATTGGCACTAATCTGATCAAAAGCAAAAACTGATTTTACAGACAGGTCAACCTTATCGGCATAGGTAATGGCGTTGTCGTAATCTCCGGTCATCAGATATGTTCTGGCTAATAGGGCGTAAACCGTATTTTTATAATTGATGCTATTCACTAAACCCGTCACTCCCGTAGCTTTGTCGAGTAATGGTTCTGCTTGTTTTAAAATTTTAATGGCTTCTGTTAATACATCAGCTCTGGAATCAAAAGAGGCATTTTTACTCGTCTTTAGTGGTACACTTTGAAAATACTGCACAAGAGTGGTAAGTGCCATTGCCTTAAAAATAGAGGCGTGAACAAGAATGCTAGCTTTTTCAGTATCTGAGGTTAATACGCCAACATTATCGATTACTTTTTGCGATTCCGATTTAATGACAAGGCATTGTGACCACAAATTGTTTACCACCTGATTTTTGGTCGAAAGTACACCGCCGCCCACAGAAAGTTCACCTTCGTCGACATTTCCGGCGTTTAGCAATCTCAGTTCTTTTGTAGTGAAACCGTTACCGGTAATGGTGTTGTAAACAGGGCTTGTTCGGTCAACGCTCCAAAGCAGTTGTAGTCCGTTGGCAGCACCGATAACACCCTCCCGGGTTCCAAAAACTAATTCCTGAGAGGGCTTGGTAGGATCTAAATAATCTTCGTTACAGCTTGTTAAAAGCAATGTAAGGGTTACTATAGGGATGAATATTTTTTTCATGATGTTTTAATTGGGTTAGAATTGAACTTTTACCGCCAAGGAATAAGAACTTGGAATTGGCACGGTTCCAAAATTGTATTTCGCTACAGAAGACTGTCCGCCTGAGTTGGTTTCCGGATCGAAACTGGTGAAATTATCCCAGGAGATCAGGTTTCTTCCACTGGCAGTGATCGTCAAATCATCGAAGAAATTGTTTAATTTTCCGAAAGAATAATTCAACGAAACTTCTCTTAATTTCAAATAGCTTCCGTCTACAACTCTGAACTCTTCAACATTGTAAACCGACCAGATGTATCCGCGAGGCAATTCTCCGTTAAGTTCCTGAGCTACGATTGTTCCTGATCCCACACCCTGTCTGGTTCTGTAATCGGCATCAAAAACATCTACGCCCTGCACACCGTCAAACAATATAGAAAGACCAAATTTTTTGTAATTCAGATTGGCTCCGAATGAAATGATATAATCCGGATTTGGATTGCCAATTTGTTTGTTTAAAATAGTTCCGGTTGGCTGTCCTGAAGCATCTCTTTGTGGTGCTCCGGTATTGACATCTCCCTTTTCAGTTTGTGGATATCCGCTTGGAGTTAACAATAAACTGCCGTCAGGATTTCGGGCAAAATAAGTTCCGTAGAAAATTCCGATAGGTTTGTCCATCTCCACAAAAACGGGAGCTCCTGCTAAGTTACTGTCCAGTTTGAAACGAGTTTGTGGTAATCCTGTCACTTTGTTTCTGTTGCTGCTGTAGTTTACAAAGACATCAAGGTGCAGGTTTTCTTTTTTGATCAGATCGTATTTCAAATTGACTTCGAATCCTTTGTTGTTCATTTGTCCGATGTTTTTAATCGTATTCGTAGCCCCTTCGGAAGCCGCGAGCTGAACCGGTAATAACAAGTCGTCAATGTCGGCATTATAATAGCTGAAAGATAAATTCAGACGGTCTTTGATGAAACCAAAATCTCCTCCAATTTCATAAGTAACACTCTGTTCCGGTTTTAAATCTAAATTTCCCTGTTTGAATCCTTCGATGGTAAAAGCACTGTTTCCTAAAAGCGTTCCGGTAGAATAATTGGTAAAACGCGCATAAGGTTTAATTGCAGTTAAACTTCCTGATTTTCCCCATGAAGCTCTAAAACGTACTGAGCTTACAGCATCGTGAATGTTTTGCATGAAGGGTTCATCTGAAAATACATAACTCACACTTGCTTTAGGGTAAAACTGAGAGCGGTTGGCACTCGAAAAAATAGTCGAAGCATCCTGTCTTCCTGCAACGGTCAGGTATAGTTTGTCTTTGTAGCCAACAGTTTCCTGAAGATAATACCCCCATAAATTGTATCTGGACTGACTGGAACTTGGCGAGCCCGGAATCAAAGTATTAAAAGCATTGATAGTTTCGATAAATGGTTTTAAGTTGCGTCCTTCAACCGCAGCAAAATTATCGCGATACGTCTGTACGTTGTAACCTCCGTAAGTAGTAGCTTTCCATTTGTCATTAATATTCCAAAGGTATCTTAAATTCAGGTCGTTGTTGAATTGTACCACTCTGTTAGTCGCTTCAGAAACATAACCGTCGTTGTAGTAAGCCGGATTCACCACATAAGGGTATCTCGGAATGAATACATTTCCTCTTTGGTTGTAGTTGTCGATACCAAAAATCAAATCGGCATTGAAATTTTTAAACGGTGTATAGTTTAATTGCAAATCCGAAATAATACGATCTGTATTTTGTTTGATTTTGAAAGTTTCGATAATTGAAAGCGGATTGACTCTGTTTGGATCAACAGCTAACAGATTGCCGTTTACATCTCTTTGGTTGATATCGTAGATGTTATTGGTGATATTGATGGCGTTAATCGGACTCCAGAACACGTTACCATCCGGTTTTTCATTCGAACTGGAGTTTACATAATTTAATCCCACTGTAGCAGATAATTTTGAGTTGAAGTCATGTTTCAATCTCACTTTAGCGCCGGCTCTTTTAAAATCGGTATTTTTTATGATTCCTTCGTTTACCAGATAACCAAGAGAAGCAAAATATTTCGTTTTCTCGTCTCCGCCTTGTAAGGAGAAGTACGTATCTGTTCCTACGCCCGTAGTAAAAATATCATCCTGATAATCGTATCGCTGTACGTTAGTCGTTCTGGTCTCCAAATTTCTGCCTAAAACGGTTACCGTAGTTGGACTTGCAGGATTTCCCTGAATTGGGAACAGAGCAGGTGAAGTGCTTACAAACTGCTTGTCAGACATATTCATATCCAGTTTTTTGCGAATTTGGTTAGAAGTCACGCTGGTTGAAAATGTATATCTGGTTTCTCCCGCAACCCCTTTTTTAGTTGTGATTAAAACCACACCATTGGCAGCTCTCGATCCGTAAATGGCTGCGGCAGCACCTCCGTTTAAGACTTCGACGCTTTGGATATCGTTTGGGTTAATGTCTGAAGATCGGTTCTGACCAATTTGCATGTTAGAGTTTCCGGTAGTCACGTTTAGGTTGGTTACGTTGGTAGTGGCATTGTTTAAAACCACACCGTCAATAACATATAAAGGATCAGAAGAACCTAGTATAGAAGAAGTTCCTCTAAGCTTGATGCTGAAACCTCCTGCCGGATCTCCTGAGTTTTGAGAAACCTGAGCACCGGCAATTTTTCCTTGCAGGGCCGTAGAAAGACCTCCGGGCTGTGCTTTAACTAAATCTTCTCCTTTTAAACTGGTTACGGCATTCCCGAGTTCTTTACGGGTAGCGCGTACGGTGGAACCCAGTACAACAACCTCAGAAAGAGCGTTTGTTTCTTCGGCCATTTTAAGGTTGATTGTAGTCATGTTTGCTGAGACCTTAATTTTCTTCGTAGCAAATCCTACAAAACTAAAAACGAGCGTCTCGTTTTCATTTGCAGTGATGCTGAATTTTCCGTCCAGATCAGTTGTAGTGCTTTTAGAAGTACCCTCAATCAAAACGGATACTCCCGGTAGAGAAAGTCCGTCGGTAGTACTGGTTATGGTACCGGTTACGGTTTTTGACTGCGCAAAAATGGGCTGCGCAAACAAAATAATTCCAAATAAAAAGAATAGTTTTTTCATTTTTAAAATATTTGTTTGGTTAGAGATTTTAAATGTAGAAAATTAATTTTTATAAATGCAATTTTTTGCAACATATTTAATTAAAATATTAAAAAATGCATAAAAACGCATTAAATTGTAATTTTTTAAGCACGGAAAGGTCTTTGTAGAGTGTTTTTGAAATAATTGTGTTATAATCGTGCATAATCATGCAATATATTTTTATATTTGTTCAAAAAAGTTAAAATGCTTAAGAAAGAGAGACATCAGTTTATCATGGATAAATTCAAGAGTGTCGAAAAGATAAACACGATCGATCTTGCCACAGAGCTCAGTATCTCTGAGGATACGATACGCAGAGATTTTAACGAATTGCACAATAAAGGTTTGATTAATAAGGTGTATGGTGCCGCTTTTCCCGTAAAAGAGAAATCCAATAACGTTTTTGATATCACTATAATCAATGAAGACAAAAAGAGAATAGTAGGACAGAAAGCTTTGTCGTTTCTGAATGAAGGTCAGGTGATTATCATGACGGGAGGAACTACCAATTTGTCTTTTTGCAAACTCATTCCAATTGATTTTTCGGCTACCATATATACGTACAGTCTGCCGATAGCCATGCAGTTGTCTCAGCATCCCAATATCGAACTGATTTTTATTGGAGGAAAACTGCAGAAAAAAGCCATGGTAACCGTGGGTATCGATGTGGTACAGGTACTGTCTAAAATCAAAGCCGATGTTTGTTTCTTGGGAGTGAGTAGTTTAGATGTCAATCAGGGGCTTACCGAAATGGGTTACGAAGTTTCGATCATTAAAAAAGAAATGATTAAAGCTTCCGATAAGGTAATTGTGCTCGCGACTTCTGATAAAATTAATGGTAAAATGCCACATCAGGTTTGTGGCCTTGATAAAGTAGATGCTATTGTTACCGAGCTGAATCCAAAGAGTGCTAAGATTAAAAGCTTCGTGGAGGCCGGGGTAAGGGTTGTTTAGGTAAAATTGCGTTTTTATGCGGGATTTTGTACTGCTGTGTGATTCTAATTAGTGTTGGAATTGTGCAGCATTTTTTTTGAAGGATAAACAGGTATTTGTACTTGGTTGTTTAGATAGGGTAATCGATATTTTTGATAGGGGAGTAATATACGGAATATGGTTTTCCGTAAAAAACTCAAGTTTTAAAGAATCAATTTTGTTTTAGAACCTAATAAACTATCGTACAATGAAAAGACTTACTATTGATTTTGAAAATTGTTTTGGTATTGGAAAATTAAGTCATGAATTTAAATTTGATGATTTGAAATCAAATACATTTTTAATTTATGCACCAAATGGAACCATGAAAACCTCTTTTGCAAGAACTTTTGATGTGATTTCTAAGAATGATGCCAAAAAAAGACCTTGTGATAGGGTTTACACTGATAAAAATTCAAAGTATCAAATCCTTGTGGATGATTCAATTATAAATCAAGAAAACATACTTGTATTAAATGCTGAAGACAATAGTTTTGATGCCTCAAACAAAGTAAGTAGTTTTTTGGCTAGTAAAGATCTAAAGAAACAATATGATGAAATATATTCAGATCTAAACAATCAAAAGAGTGAATATTTAAAAAAATTAAAAACTGTTTCGCAAAGCACTGATTGTGAAAGTGAGTTAGTTAATAGTTTTTCAGAAAAATCAGAGTATACATTTTTTGAAGTTATTCTAAAAGAAAAAGGTAATCTTAAACCAAAGATTGAGAAATATAACTTTAAGTATAACGATGTTTTTGATAAGAAAAGCAATGTTAGAAAGTTCTTAGAGAAAAATCAACCAATATTAGATCAATATATTTCTGATTATAAAAAATTACTTTCTGAATCAAGTTTCTTTAAACTGACTGGGAATAATTCATTTGGAACTTATCAAGCGAATGAAATCTTAAAATCAATTGAAGACAATTCGTTTTTTGAAGCAGGACATAAATTTGTATTAGAAGATGGTACAGAAATTAATAATTCAGAGTCTCTAAAAGTGATTGTTGAGGCGGAAATAGATAAAATTATTAATGATGCAAAGTTAAAACAGTCATTTGATAAAATTGATAAAGCTATTGGTGCTAATGTTGAACTACGTTCATTTAAAAAAGTAATTGAAAAGGATAATCTTATTCTGGTAGAATTAGAAGATTATGAAGGTTTTCAAAAAAAAGTTTGGATCAATTATTTGTCCCAAATTAAAAACGAATCGGAAGAATTAGCTGAATACTATAAAGAAAAAAAAGTTGCACTAGAAAAAATAATTAAGGAGGCTAAGAAGGAATTCTTATTGTGGAACAATATAATAAAAACTTTCAATTCTAGATTTTATGTGCCATTTAAAGTGGTGTTGACAAATCACGATGATGTAATTTTAAAACAAGAAACGGCTACACTTGAGTTTGACTATGTTATTAGAAATGAAGAACCAGTGCGACATAAGAGAGATAATCTGTTAAGTATATTAAGTAAGGGAGAGCAAAGAGCTTATTTTATTCTTCAGTTTTTATTTGAAATTGAATCACGAAAATACAATGCAGCAAACAACATTATTATTTTTGATGACATTGCAGATTCATTTGATTACAAAAATAAATTTGCAATCATAGAATATATAAAGGATTTACATCTTTCTAATACTTTTAGAATGATTATTTTAACACACAATTTTGATTTTTATCGCACAATTGCATCCAGATTAAGTTTGCCTCCAAAAGTGGTTTACATGGCAACAAAATCAGAAGAAAGAACTGTTAAGCTTCAAAATGGACAATATAGAAATGATGTATTTACTTATTTTGTTAAGAATTATGATAAGCCTAAAATTTTTATAAGCTTAATAGCATTTGTTAGAAATATAATTGAATATACAGAATCTAATAGTTGTGATGATTATGTAATTTTAACGAGTTGTTTACACTTAAAAACAGTTTCTCAATCACTAAAAATTAAAGATGTTTTTAGTATTTATAGAACTAGATTAGTAAAACTTGTAGGTAAAGATATTGATAATGAGGATGATAATTTTTTAAATTTCATAGTTTCTACTGTAGATTTAATTTGCGAAGAGGAAAATATAAATGAAGTTCATTTGGAGAATAAAATTTGCCTTGCTATAGCTATTCGGCTTAAGGCTGAAGAATATCTAATAAAAAAATTACCGGAATTGAATTTAGAAGAAGTTACAGTTAATCAAACAAGTTTTCTATTTGCAAAATATAGAGAGAAATATTTTGATAGTGCAGCAATAGATTTGTTGGATCGTGTTAATTTAATGACTCCTGAAAATATACATATTAATGCTTTTATGTTTGAACCATTAATAGATATGTCTGTATATCACTTGAAAGATCTTTATAAAGATATTAGTAATTTGAATTAATTTTTTTAATCAAATAAATTAATGAAAAGTATAATTTTAAAAGCAGTAATCTTATTTATTGTATTTTCAGTGAGTTGTGGTAAAGAAAAAAACGCTGTAATCGAAGTTGAAAATGTGATAAAAAGTGCGGAAATTCTAACTTTTAAAGATTTAAGTAATCAACAAAAACAGCAATTAGAATACTGTTGTTCTTATTACCAAAGTAATTGGCATGATGGTATTAGTTTTAAAAAAGAAAATGCATATTTTGTAAAAGCTAAAATTGATAATAATCTTTTGGCAAGTTTGACCGAATCAAACACATTCTCCAAAACAGAATTATTAAATTATGGGAATACTTACTTATATGGAAAATATCATAATCGGTGGGGTTTTATTGGAGATGAAAACGATACAATATTTGAAACAGAAAAATTTGAAGGTCATCGAATAATTGAGATCACAAGAAATGGAAATATTGATGAGGTTATTGTTGGTCCTCTAGTAGAAAAACCAAAGAAAATGTATATAGAAATCAGTGATTCAAAAAACTACCCTAATTTAACACCTGAATATATTATTGCTTCTAGTTCTTCTAAAAATTGAAGTAGTAATACTTAAAATTAGTGATAAAACCTCGCTCATAAAGAGACCGAGGTTTCATTGTTAATTTTAAAAATAGTTATTATTCCTCATCCAAATAAGGATTTAAAACTTCGGCTAATTCATTGAGCCAGTAAAAGCTGTTTTCGATGTTGCTTACTTCATTTTTAAGCGTTTCATGTTCTCTTAAAACTCCTAAGGCAAGGATGTAATTGACTTGTCTTATGGCTTTCGCCATTTCTTTTGGGTTAATAGTGTTGTTGAAGAAATTGGTTAGCCTGGTTTCGGTTTCTTGTGAAAGATTGGTTGTACTCATAATCTGAAATTTTAGGGGAATATGCATGTTTGCAACTTCCGTTATTGAGCTATGCTTAATTAGCTGAAAACAAATATATGAAATAAACAGTTGAAAACAACCGATTGTTTGCAATCATACAAAAACAATCTGCTACTTGTAAATTCATTCCCATGAAAAGGACAAGAAAAAGTGAAGTTCCGGAAGTTGTCAAACAATTAGGAATCAGGATAAAAGATATCATAGAAGAGCAACAGTTGAAACAAAGGGAGGTTGCTCATGATGCTGAAATGGATGTGGAAAATTTAAGGAAATACATCAAAGGCTCTCAGGAAATGAAAATAAGTACTTTGTTCAAAATTGCTCAATCTTTAAAAGTAGATCCAAGTGATTTAATTAAAGACTTATAAAACATAATTGCTCTCCCCCACGCTCGGGGAGAGGGTTGCGAATCCCGTATTTTCAATTTAATTTTGGCATAATTATGATTGAAAAAATAGTAGCAGAGTATATCAGTTTTATAAGAACATTTGAAACTTTATTAAAAAAGAAATATAAACAGGATGTAAATCCATGTTCGTTTTCGAGCACTTTTTTTGAAAGAAAAGGAACTATCGAAGGAATTGAATATTGGTTTCACGGAAGTGGCTGCACAGTCAATAAAGACGGTGTTATTTATGACTATGATATTTCTATAAATGAAATTAAGTTTTCGCAATGGAAATTTTCAGAGTTTGTTAGAACGCATCCGGAGTATCAGAAACTAAATTATAGTGATGATTTTATTGAACATGAATTGTATCAGCTTATCAATAAAGGAATATTAGGTTGGGTGATTGTTAAGAATACAGAAAAACCTCCTTTTGGGTGTGTTTTTAAGTCTTACAGGGTCATTCAGGAACCGTCTTTTCTTATTAATTAATTTTTTTTAATAGAAATTTTATGGTTCATAAAACTGAGTAAAAAATGAGTAGATTTAAAAGCATAGATTCAAAGCTGATTGATTTAGCAAGTAAGCTTAATGGAAGATTGACTAAAGATCGACCTGATTATCCGGAAGTATTAAGAACATTTGAAGAGCGAAGGATTGATTGGATAGAAAATGATATAATGAAAGCAATTATAATTCAACCAAATTTTGAAGTAAATGGAGTAAATTCAAATATTTGGAATTTTGTAAATATTGCTATTTACGACGATGGCTTCTCAATTGCAAGACCAAAATGGATTGAAATATTAGTAGATCAAAAAGACTTTATTTTTATCGCAGAGAATATTGATGAATTGCTTTTAAAGTCTGAAGAAAATTTATCGAATATTTCAATGAAGGATTTGGTATAAATTAACGGTATTGTTTCGAAAATATTCAAGAACCGCCTTTTCTTATTAATTAATGTTTTTCTTATGACACCAAAAGTCCTAGCCCTGATGGGAGGGAAAATCCTTTTGTGTCCGCCGCGCCGGACACAAAAGATTGGAAGGACAGTAGGATTAGCTTCTGAAAAATCAAATAAAAAAGATCCAAATTCCAATTCAAAAAGACGTAATCAAAGAAAAAACATAGAACCTTAGTCTCTTAGAACCTCAAAGTTTCATAAGCCTTCGACTCCACTCAGGGTGACCATTGGGGGGAAATTCTAACTCGAAAAATCCAAATTCCAATTCAAAAAGGCACAGTTACAGAAAAAAACTTAGAACCTTAGCCTCTTAGCCTCTCAGAACCTTAAAAAAAAACTATTTTTGTAATTCACGGAATCCGTTTTAGTTTATAAACCAAGTTATAATGTCAATAATTAAAGAGTTAGAACAATTATCAGCATCATTAGAAGGAACCCTTTTATACGATGATCTTCATAAAACACTTTATTCGACCGATGCTTCGGTTTATCGAATTAAACCCAATGCGGTTGCTATACCCAAAACAATTGACGATATTGTCAAGCTGATAAAGTTTGCGGGACAGCATCAAATGTCGATTACCCCGAGAACGGCCGGAACTTCGTTGGCAGGACAGGCAGTGGGAGACGGATTGGTGGTGGATGTGTCGAAACATTTTACCAAAATTATTTCGTACGATGCAGAAAAGAAAACCGTAACGGTTCAGCCTGGTGTAATTCGCGACGAACTGAATCTGTTTTTAAAACCTCATGGCGTATTTTTTGCTCCGATTACATCAACCTCAAACCGCGCAATGATTGGCGGTATGGTGGGGAATAACTCTTCAGGAACAACTTCGATTCGATACGGAGTGACTCGTGATAAAATTGCTGAGGTAAAAGCGCTTTTAAGCGACGGTTCGGAAGTGGTTTTTACAGATCTGACTTCCGCTGAATTTATCGAAAAAACCAAAGGCGATACTCTTGAAAATAAAATATACAAAACCATTTACGACGAGCTTTCTGTTACAGCCACACAGGAAGAAATTATAAAAGAGTTTCCGAAACCCGAAATTCATAGAAGGAACACAGGTTATGCTGTTGATATTTTATTGAAATCGGATTTGTTTGGCGGAACTGAACCCACTATCAATTTAGGGAAACTGCTTTGCGGAAGCGAAGGAACACTGGCTTTTACAACCGAAGTAACGCTGAAAGTAGACGATCTGCCTCCACCTCACAGTATTATGGTTGTGGGACATTATCACACGATTCAGGAATCATTAGAATCGGTTGTCGTGGCGATGAAGCATCATTTGTACACGGCAGAAATGATTGATGATACGATTTTAGATTGCACTAAAACGAATCGGGAACACATTAAAAACCGTTTCTTTTTGGTGGGAGAGCCCAAAGCCATCATGTTGTTTGAAGTCGCATCGCACACTTTAGAAGATGCTGAAAGACAAGCCGATGCTTTGATTGCTGATTTGGAAAAAAACAATTTTGGTTATGCACGGGTAAAAATTTACGGGAATGATATTGATAAAGCCAATGAACTGAGAAAAGCCGGTCTGGGACTTTTAGGAAGTATCGTTGGTGATGATAAGGCAGCCGATTCAATCGAAGATACTGCCGTTGAATTGAGCGATTTACCCGCTTATATTGCTGAATTTTCGGCGATGATGAAGCGTCACGGACAAGAGGCAATTTATTACGCACATGCCGGAGCAGGAGAACTGCATTTGCGTCCGGTTTTGAATTTGAAAAAAACATCCGACTTAAAATTATTCCGAACTATTGCGACCGAGGTAGCGCATTTGGTTAAAAAATACAGAGGGTCTCTAAGTGGAGAACATGGTGACGGAATCGTACGCGGTGAGTTTATCCCTTATATGATTGGAGAATCCAATTATGAATTGCTGAAAAGAATCAAGCTGGCGTTTGATCCAAACTCGGCTTTGAATATTGGTAAGATTGTCAATGCCTTAAAAATGGACGAAAACCATCGTGTCGTTTCGGGCAGGGTGGAACCGGATATTAAGACGTTTCAGGATTTCTCTGATAGTTTAGGAGTATTGCGCGCTGCTGAAAAATGCAACGGTTCCGGAGATTGTAGAAAATTGCCATCAGCAGGAGGAGCAATGTGTCCGAGTTACCGAGCCACCAAAAACGAAAAAGAAACCACTCGTGCAAGAGCCAACGCTTTACGCGAATATCTGACCTATTCAGAGAAAGAAAATAAATTCGACCAGAAAGAACTTTATGAAGTTTTTGAATTGTGTGTGAGTTGTAAAGCCTGTGCCAGCGAATGTCCGAGTAATGTAGACGTAGCAACGCTGAAAGCAGAATTTTTATATCAATACCAAAAAGCAAACGGGTTTTCGACCCGAAACAAAATTTTCGCGCACAACGCCAAACTGAATAAAATGGGAAGTTTGTTTCCGTCGATTACGAATTTTATTTCCAATCAGTCTCTCGTGAAAAAAAGCATGGGAATTGCGCCGGAAAGACAAGTTCCGTTATTGGCGAAAAAGACGTTTCAAAAATGGTATGAAAAAAATAAACCAGCACAAAGAGATTTTCCGAACGGACAAGTGTATTTGTTTAATGATGAGTTCACTAATTATTACGATGTTACTATCGGAATCGACGCTTTTGAACTGTTAACCCAATTAGGCTACGAAGTATTGATCGTGAATCATGAAGAAAGCGGAAGAACTTATTTGTCCAAAGGATTTTTAGAAGAAGCCAAGAAAATAGCAGATATCAATGTGGAGATCTTCAAGGATTTAATTGCTGCTGAAACACCTTTAATCGGAATTGAACCTTCGGCAATATTAACGTTCAGAGACGAATATCTGCGTCTGGCAACGAACAAAGAAGCAGCTGAAAAAGTGGCAAAAAATGCCTTTACGATAGAAGAATTCTTCAAAAGAGAAATTGTCGATGGTAAGATCACAGCTGATTCTTTTTCGGCAGAAAAGAAAGAAATTAAAATTCACGGACATTGTCATCAGAAATCACTAAGTTCGGTTGAAGCGACATTTGCGATGCTGAATTTACCAACAAATAATGTGGTTACCATTTACAATTCAGGTTGTTGTGGAATGGCAGGATCATTCGGTTATGAAAAAGAACATTATCAGGTAAGCATGCAAATGGGAGAAGATACTCTATTCCCAAAAGTAAGAGCCACTGCTCAGGAGGTGAAAATCGCTGCCGCCGGAACCAGCTGCCGTCATCAGATTTATGACGGGACCAGCAGAGAAGCCCAGCACCCGGTAAGTATTTTAAGAAACTGCCTGAAATAATTTTAGATTTTAGATTTTTCTCACGCCGATTGCAGATTGAGCTGATTTTTTTGAATCATTTTAATCCTCGTAATCTTAGATAGTAGAATCTGCATTATCTGCGTGAAAAAAAATTAAGTGCAGATAAAAAAACAATTTGTGTGAATTCGTGTAATTCGTGGCTAAAAAAAGACTGTAAAAACAAAATCGTTTTATATATTTGAAATCAAGATAATTTTTGCATTATTTGCAAAATAAAACCACAAAGACCGAATTAAATTAATTTTAAAAGCAAAATTACATATGGCATTATCAGGTTTATTCCGAAAGAAAACGGTACAAGATATTCTGAAACAAGTTGCAAAAAACGATGCGGACGGTCATAACGCATTAGGAAAACACTTAACTGCCAGAGATTTAACTGCCTTCGGAATCGCAGCTATTGTTGGAGCCGGAATTTTTAGTACGATCGGAAAAGCCAGTGCAGATGGCGGACCGGCCGTTATATTTTTGTTTTTATTTACAGCAGTAGCTTGTAGTTTTGCGGCTTTTGCTTACGCAGAATTTGCTTCAATGGTACCTGTTTCAGGAAGTGCTTATACCTATTCTTATGTTGCTTTTGGAGAAATTATAGCCTGGGTAATTGGCTGGGCCTTAATCATGGAGTATTCCGTTGGAAATATAACCGTTGCGATATCGTGGAGTGATTATTTTACGGGACTTCTCGCCAGTGGAGGGATTCATCTCCCGCAGTGGGTTCAGATGGATTACTTAACCGCTTCAAACGGATTTAATAATGCAACAGCTTTAATGCATAGCGGAAAAGCTTTCGAAAATTTAGAACCTGCTCTCCAGTCTGCCTATACGGCCTGGACTACTTCTCCGGTTTTATTTGGGTCTTTTCATTTTGTTGCCGATTTACCGGCTTTATTGATCATCATCTTAATTACAGCATTGATTTACCGCGGAATGAAAGAATCCCGTAATGCAAGTAATATTATGGTAGTGGTAAAACTTTGTATTGTACTTTTGGTAATTGCGGTTGGTATATTTTATGTAGATACAACTAATTGGGACCCGTTTGCGCCAAATGGCATAAGTGGGGTTTTAAAAGGAGTATCGGCAGTATTTTTCGCTTACATTGGTTTTGATGCTATTTCGACTACAGCTGAAGAATGTAAGGATCCACAAAGGGATTTGCCACGTGGAATGATGTGGGCAATTATTCTTTGTACGCTTTTATATATTGCTATTGCTTTGGTTTTAACCGGAATGGTGCGCTATAACGAATTGAATGTAGGCGATCCGCTAGCGTTTGTATTTGAGAAATTAGATTTAAAATGGATGTCCGGAATCATTGCAGTGAGTGCCGTAGTAGCGATGGCCAGTGTTTTATTGGTTTTTCAAATGGGACAGCCACGTATCTGGATGAGTATGAGCCGTGACGGATTATTGCCAAAACGTTTTTCAAGAGTACATCCAAAATTTAAAACACCATCGTATGCCACAGTTGTGACTGGTTTTGTGGTAGCAGTACCTGCGTTATTCTTAAATCTTACCATGGTAACGGATTTATGCAGTATTGGGACATTATTTGCATTTGTATTGGTTTGCGCCGGAGTTTTGGTATTGCAAAATAAGCCGGAGATTCCAAGAGGGAAGTTTAAAACACCTTATATCAATTCAAAATATATAATGCCTGCTTTATTGATCATAGGATTAGTTTTTGCCTTTGGTTACAATAAAAAAGCCACCATGAGTTTTATCACCAATGAGACCCAGGTTAATAGCCCGGCAGATATTATTACGTCATTGGATAAAACCGATTCTGAGAAAGTTTTCAATTATCTAAAAAGTATCGACGTTCAGAATAAAACTTCAGAAACAGCCGATTTAGAGCATTTACTAAGCCAGTATCAGGACGACGAAGCAAAATATGCTGAAGTTGTAAAAGGTTTACCGATTAAAGATGCTGCAAAATTCGAAAGCGGATTGAGTCTGTTCAAACATAAAATTCCAATGTGGATCTTCTTATTGGTATTGATTGGTTTAACGGTTTGGGCTTTCAAACAGAATCTATCCTTAATTCCACTTTTAGGTTTAATCTGCTGTTTGTACATGATGGCCGAATTAAGTGTTTGGAACTGGATTTATTTTACGGTCTGGTTAATTATAGGCCTTTGTATCTATTTTGGTTTTAGCCGAAAAAATAGCAAGTTAAACACGGAGAATGTTATAAGTTAAACGTTATAAGAGTTCCATAGGAACGAAATAATATTGTAGGGATGGATTTTAATCCGTCCATTGAGATATAAAAAGATATAGATGATAAGCCGTTCTGAGATTCAGAGCGGCTTTTTTGTTGCCACGAATTTGCACGAATTCTTCTTTTGGGTGCTTGTAAGTTACTTTGATTTGAGAGATTTTATTTTTTGCGCGAATTGCAGCAAGGGGGAGTTCTAAATTACGATCTGAGTAAAATTTATACAATTCGTAGCAGTAGATAATCTGTGTAAATTCGTGTAATTTGTGGCCAAGAAAAACTCTAGTGCAAATTCGTATTCAAAAAAAATCCGCCAAAAGAAAAACCTTCAGCGGATTTAAACAAACTAAAAAAAAATCGTGCAAATTTATTTATAAAGAATTGTTTTATTTTGCAGGATGCCAAGCTCTGTCATGCAGGCTTTCATCATTTCGTATGTACGTTCGATATCATTGTCCAGACCGATAGAGAAACGGATTAAGCCATCCGTTAGCCCCATTTCAGCTTGCTCTTCTAACGGAATTTCACTTGAAGTAGAAGTTCCCGGTGCGCTGAATAATGTTTTGTAAAATCCTAAACTCACCGCCAGATAACCTAAGTTTCGGGTTTGCATCAATTCCATTAATTCGTTGGCTTTTTCCAAAGAACCTACGTCTATGGTCAGCATTCCTCCAAAACCATATTCCGGATTCATCATTGTTTTGTACAATTCATGACTCGGATGACTTTTTAATCCCGGATATACTGTTTTTAAACCGTCTTTTTCAAATTTGTCGGCTAGAACGTGTGCATTATGACTGTGCTGCTTGATACGAATATGAAGCGTACGAAGGTTTTTCATCACAGAAGCCGAACGCAGACTGTCCATCGTAGGACCTAACAGCATACTGGCACCCGAGTTTACATTTTTTAGCGAATTGATAAACTCTTTTGAAGCACAGGTTACACCGCCAACAGTATCACTGCTTCCGTTTATATATTTGGTTAAACTGTGAATTACAATGTCGGCCCCTAGTTTTGCAGGAGAAACTGATAAAGGTGAAAATGTATTGTCCACAACCAGTTTTAGATTGTATTTTTTGGCAATTTTAGCCAGACCTGCAATATCAGCTACTTCCAACAATGGATTGCTAACGGTTTCACAATATAGAATCTTAGTTTTAGAGGTAATCGCAGCTTCTACAACATCAAGTTTGGTAATGTCCACAAAGCTCGTTTCGATTCCAAAGCGAGGAATAAAATTCTTCAGGAAAGCATATGTTCCGCCATAAATAGTTCTGCTTGAAACAATATGATCGCCCGCACTGCAAAGTTGTAAAAGAGTAGGAGTGATAGCCCCCATTCCGGAAGCCGAAACATTGGCAGTTTCCGTTCCCTCCATCGCTGCCAACGCCTGATCCAGATACAAGTTACTAGGAGAGGAATGACGTGAATACAAATAGCATCCCTCCATATTTCCTTCAAAAGTATCGAACATGGTTTTGGCTGAAAGAAAAGTATAAGTAGAAGAATCAGAAATCGATGGATTTACACCACCAAATTCACCAAAGTATTGTAAATCCTGAATTTTGTCTGCCGGGTTAAAGTGGTTCATAGTTGGTAGTTTTTGGTTGCTTTTGCGATTTTTATTTCTAATGAGAACCTTATATGTTCTTTTTTGCAAGAAATCTTTTTCAAAATAAGAGCTAATTGGAAAATTAATCAATCGAGAAATAAATAATTAGATTTTAAAACTATAAAAATGTATTTATCCTGATTTTTAATCTAAATTTGATCAATGTAAGATCGATTAATAGATTTTCTTTCATTTTACAACAACAAGCAAATAACCACAAACAAATAGCTACAAACGACAAAGAACAACAAACCATCAACTATCAACTATCAACTATAAACTATAAACAGTAGCCATGACCTTAGATGCCACAGATAAAAAACTCCTGGTTTTATTACAAACCGACAGTAAAAAAACAAACAAAGAATTGTCCTTAAAACTCAATCTCTCTGTGACTGCGGTTTATGAGAGAATTAAAAAGCTGGAACGCGAAGGCATCATTAAAAACTATGTCGCTCTGGTGAATAAATCTAAAATAGAAAAAGGATTTGTGGTTTTCTGTCATCTAAAACTCATTCAGCATACTAAGGAATTTTTAACCAAATTCGAAAGCGAAGTCACCAAGCTAACTGAAGTTTTGGAATGCCACCACGTAAGCGGTGATTATGATTATATCTTAAAAGTTTTGGTGAAAGACATGGAAGCCTATCGCGAATTTTTGGTGACAAAACTCACTTCGCTTCAACATATAGGCAGTACGCAAAGTATGTTTATGATTAGCGAAGTGAAAAACTCAACGGTGATTTCTTTTTAAGGTACTAAGGTTTTGAGGGTCTAAGTTTTTTAACTAGTATTATTTTAAAGTAATTATCGCTCAGAAATTTCTTTTAGTTTATTTAATGCCGTCGGATAAGTATTTTTAAAATAATCTAAGTATTCGTCTACTGTATCCAGATCAACAGTGACAGTAGTTATACCGTTATTTTCCTTATAGGAATAATTTTCATGTCCGCCAGTCCATTTTTCAACTTGTTCCCCTGTAGTAACTTCAGTTTCGCCATCCAGGAAACCGTAATGTCTGATAGATACAAATTTGGCTGGTTGGTTTTCTATAATTTCAGAAACCATTCCACCCTTCTTTCCGTTTTCATCCAGACCTACAAAATAGATTTTACTGCCTTTTTCCCAGCTTCCTTCATAAGTAGAAGTTGGATTAAATGCTGCTGTCCAATGTTCATAGGTATTTTTATCTTTCAAACCCAGCATCGCCTCATAAACTTTTTGAGCCGTTGCATTTATCTCTATTTTGAATTGTAGTTTTTCCATTTTCAATTAGGATTGATTAGACTTCAAATTTACATTTTATTTTTGGCTTATGTTTTTTGTTGTTTGATTATCAGTGTTTTTGTTTTTTTATAACATGTAAAAACAAGATTCATCACAAAACAAAAAATA
Organism: Flavobacterium sp. CFS9; assembly: GCF_041154745.1. NCBI lineage: Bacteria > Pseudomonadati > Bacteroidota > Flavobacteriia > Flavobacteriales > Flavobacteriaceae > Flavobacterium > Flavobacterium sp. CFS9. Next base: position 3,304,321 of record NZ_AP031573.1, read on the forward strand.
GCTAATCTTTGGTAATTCTTAGTTTTGCTAAAGGAAAAAAACATAAGTTAATTAACACTGTACAATAAGTAAAAAACTTAAATTTGAGTTTAAATAAGATAAAAATGGAAACGAAGGAGTTAAGACGTAAGCTTATTCAGGATTTTGGTAAATTTATAGATGATGATTCTAAATTAGAAATATTAGAAAGTGTTTTCGATGCTATAAATCATGACGAAAAAGATTCGATTGTTCCGGATTCGCATTATAATTTGGTTGCTGAAGAACGAGCAAAATATTTGTCGGGAGAAGTTGAGGGAGATTCATGGGAAGAGACAGAGCGTCGTTTGAATTTGAAGTATGGTTTTTAAAGTCAGTATTTTACCATTAGCATAGAAAGAAATCGATGAATCTATTGAGTTTTACGAAAGCAAAAGTAAAGGTTTAGGGAAGCGATTTTTAACTTATTTAAAATCATATCTCAAAGTTTTAAAAACCAATCCCGAATTATTTGAAATAAAAAGAGAACCAGGTTACAGAGAAATGACTTTGGTTAAATTTCCATTTGTAATTATTTATGAAATTATAGATAACAAAATAACTATTTATTCTGTATTTCATACTTCGAGAAATCCTGGACGAAAGCGTAATTTTTAAGCTTAAGGACTTTATCTTTTTCTTGTAAAATTATATAATGCGAAAAGGAAAAATCTTTCTGAATTTTGTATAAACCTTAGCGCTCTTAGCGGTTAAAACTCCATCTGAAATTTCACCCAAAAAACATTGAAAATTAAACTTCAAACAAAACTTTATTCCTTAATTTTGTAACGCTAAAAATAAAATAGACAAACTATGAGTTCATTTGACGTAGTCATTATAGGTTCAGGTCCTGGCGGATATGTATCAGCAATTCGTTGCGCACAATTGGGATTTAAAACTGCAATTGTAGAAAAGTATAACTCTTTAGGTGGAACTTGCCTTAACGTAGGTTGTATTCCTTCAAAAGCATTATTATCATCTTCTCACCATTATGCGGAAATTGCACATTTTGCAGATCACGGAATCGAAGTTTCAGGTGATGTGAAAATTAATTTAGAGAAAATGATCGCGCGCAAGCAAGCTGTTGTAGATCAAACTGCAGGTGGAGTTAACTACTTGATGGATAAAAATAAAGTTACTGTTTTTAATGGTTTAGGTTCTTTCGTAGATGCAACGCACATTGCTGTGACAAAAGCTGACGGAACAGCTGAAACTATTGAAGCAAAATATACTATAATTGCTACAGGTTCAAAACCATCTTCTTTGCCTTTCATTAAAATTGACAAAGAAAGAATCATCACTTCTACTGAGGCTTTGGCTTTAAAAGAAGTTCCAAAACATTTAGTAATTATTGGTGGTGGAGTAATTGGAATCGAACTTGGACAAGTGTATCTTCGTTTAGGTGCTCAGGTTTCTGTAGTTGAATTCATGGACAGAATCATTCCGGGTATGGATAGTTCTTTGTCTAAAGAATTGACTAAAGTATTGAAAAAACAAGGAATGAAATTCTATGTTTCTCACAAAGTAAAATCAGTAGAAAGAAACGGTGATGCTGTTGTTGTTCAGGCTGAAAATGCTAAAGGAGAAACAATCACTTTAGAAGGAGATTACTCATTAGTTTCTGTTGGACGTCGTCCGTACACAGACGGATTGAACGCTGAAAATGCAGGAGTTAAAATTTCTGAGAGAGGACAAGTAGAAGTAAACGATCATTTACAAACTAACGTTCCAAATATCTATGCTATCGGTGATGTTGTTCGTGGAGCAATGTTAGCGCACAAAGCGGAAGAAGAAGGAACTATGGTTGCTGAAATCTTAGCAGGACAAAAACCACATATCGATTATAACTTAATTCCAGGTGTTGTTTACACTTGGCCTGAAGTTGCAGCAGTTGGACAAACTGAAGAGCAATTGAAAGCGGCAGGAGTTAAATACAAATCAGGAAGTTTCCCATTCAAAGCTTTAGGACGTGCAAGAGCAAGTGCTGACTTAGATGGATTCGTAAAAATCCTTGCTGATGAAAAAACAGATGAAGTTTTAGGAGTTCACATGATTGGAGCCCGTACAGCAGATTTAATCGCCGAAGCTGTTACAGCTATGGAATTTAAAGCTTCTGCTGAAGATATTTCAAGAATGAGCCATGCGCATCCAACTTTTGCTGAAGCAATAAAAGAAGCGGCTTTAGCTGCTACTGAGAACAGAGCAATACACGTATAATTTACGTAAAATAGATCTTAAAAACCCGTCAGAATTGTTTCTGACGGGTTTTTTATTGCTTTAGAATTGTGAAAATATAATATGTTTCTTTATTCTTTAAGTAGACATTATAAGTCCCATTTTCTTCTTTGTACAAATGATACAAATATTTATCGCCTTTAATACTTAAATTTTTTCGCGACATATTGTTACTTTCAATAAATTCCAGTTCAAATTCACAACTGCCTTTCTTTTTGTAATGCAATTTTGAGAACGTACCATCACTAAAGTTTTCTGTCCATAAATGATCACTTAAAGTTACTTCTACTTTAGCGCCGCTATTTTCTATGTAATAATACTTTGAAGCTTTATCAAAATGATTGCATTCCTCTCTGGATATTTCGTCAAGAGGCTTTTCATTCTGCATCGACCAGCTGCTTTTCTCAGATTCGTTTGGAAAAAGCGCTACAAATTCGTTACAGTTTTTATGCAACCTGAAAAATAACTGCTCAAATACTCTTCTTTGAACAATACTATCCTTAAATTTTGTCAGGTAAGGAGTAATATGAGAATTGTTGATCGTATTAATTCTGATTTCATTGTCCAAAGCCTGATTTTGAACTAATGATTTACAGATTTCAGTCGTTAGCGAATCTATAGATTTTATAGATTGCGACCTCGAGAAATGGACAAACAATAATAAGAAGACAAGTAAATATTTTTTCATGCAAAATGTAAATTTTCATCAAATATAATTGTTTAGTAAAAGTATTTGGAGAAATGAATTTTATTCTTGTAATATTTGAGTCTAAAAATGAATAAGTTCAGGAAAAATTTCGTAAATTAGAGGTATGATTCTGAGGTTGTATTTGTAGTGATTCAGAGTTTAATTATCTGATAATCATGTTTGTAGTTTTAATTTTGCAGAAGCTGATAAATTGTAGAGATACCGTATTCTGAAAGCACTGAAGAATTCAAAAAACTTAGTTTTGAACAGCTAAAATTTTTAGTAAATAAGTTGAAGTTGTCAGAGCAGATTCTAAATAATGGTTGTTGGTATTTTTTTTGAGTAGCAATAAAGAGATAAAAGTAAATAACAGGGGCTATAATGTCATAAAAGACAAGTGAGAGGAAAGTATCGGGAAAAGCCAGCTTTGTCAGAAAAGATGATATTGGTATGCTTAAGGTTTCATTTTTTGGTCCTTTTTATTCCGGTTGTAAAGCAAAATAGTGTAAGTATTAAAAAGAGCAAACCCGACAGGTTTTTTAAATCTGTCGGGTTTGTTTTTTAAATCTAAAGTGAAAAATAGATTATCTGGTGAAAACGCTTTTGTAATTATCCCAATATCTGTAAATTAAAAACAGATTGGCAAGAAATAATAAAATTGCCAGTGGTAAACCATTTGGATTTAGAAAGTAATTAATAAATAAAATGTTTACCGTAATGGGTAAGATCAGTATATTGGCTAGTGTTACATATCGTCCTGTTACAAACGCAATTCCGCAAAGTAGTTCGATTGATTTAGCTAATGGCAATAAATAAGTTGAGGCAACAAGTCCCATATTAAAAGCTTTAAAATCACCGGTAGTTTCTGGCTCCGGAGCCAGTTTGAAGAAAAAACTAAGAGAAGCGAACAATAACAAAAGGCCAATTAAAACACGGACAATAATGGTAGCAATTTTCATAATACGTAAGATTTTTAATGGGTTAAAAAAGTCTAATTTATTTTTGGAAAACGTTATAATCTGAACTCACAAATGATAAAAAGCAATTTTCATGACTTTTATATTGAGAATTTGACAGTCATTATCGCTCTATTTTGAGATAAATAGAATGCTATATCAAATATAACGATTTTTTTCTTATGAAATTGTTGTTTTTTAACAGTTTTCTTATTTCTTATAGTATTTTTTATAAAGGAAAAATCCTCCAAAACCAATCAAAAGAAATGGCCACAAATTAATTAGAAAAACAAAGATCGTTTCAAGAATATACCAGCCATTTTTTAGTGAATCGATGATTTGAATACCCAGGTTTGGTTTGTAAGCATCACTGTCTTTTTCACCGGCAATTAGCTCCTGTTTTATCGTTTCGTTTTGATACAGCTGTAAAGTTATGGTACTGAAGTTGATTTGATCCTCTAAGGATAAATTCTCAATAATGCTGTTGTCATTGGCTTCTTTCTGATTCGCCAACGCATTTTCGGCTTCCATAACATCATTGATTTTTTTACCCTTAGTATCAATTGCTTTTTCGACTCTTTTCTGTGTAGAGGCACTTCTTTTTTGTGAAAGCTGATTGGATAATAACTTTAAAGAAACATCATCGGCTTTGATAAGTCTGTAGTCAAGAAAATCAATTTGTTTGGCTATAGTTTTGATAACGGTGTCCAGTTGTCTATTAGGGACGCGTATCGTAATTTGATTCTCTACTGTATATTTGGTGGTTTCGAGAGTGCTATCCTGACTGATTTTAGTTTTAAACTGATCGCGAATGTTGCTTTGTAAGTTGGTGTAGGTTACAAAACCTCCGAACTTTTGAGTAGTGTTTTCAATTGCATAAGTTGACTTGACGACGTTTTTTACCTTAAATTTAATATCGGCGGTACGAATGAATTTTTGCTTACTGTCTTTTTTTTCCACTGCTGCCGATGAGGAAATTGGAGTGCTGTCTGCTGTAGTTTGTTGATTTGAAATGTCTTCTGCTGTAGCAGGATCGTATTTTTTGCAGGAACAGACTAAGGTGATAATCGCTAAGGAAGTCAATCCAAGGTTGGCAATTGTTTTCATAAAGGTTTTTAGATTTAATTGGTTGAGTAATAATTTTAAGTTTCTGTTTTCAGGAGGAGACCAGAGAGATTCGTGTCGATTTTTTGATCCGTCGAATCCATTTGATACTGGTCTTTATTGGCTGTGTTTTTTAGAAGTGTCTTTGATCAATAGGCAGAAAAAGTTTGAGTATTCTTGTTAATTCGATATACTAAAAAGTGTGCCAATATTTTTTGTTTAATATTTTATTGAAGGATTTTTTTTGTTGTAATTTTGAGGCCTAAAATTTACCTATTTTTGAGAGTTACCGTTAACAAAAACATTTCAGATCCAGAGCATTTTAAACAACAGCTTTTAAGCTGGTCACAACAATTTCGAGAGGTAGTTTTTTTGGATAGTAATTCGTATCCACAGGAATATTCGAGCTTTGATTTTGTTTTGGCGGTGGATGCTTTTACCTCTTTAAAAACAGATTTTCATAATGCTTTTGAAGATCTGAAACAATATCAGCAAACGACTAAAGACTGGCTTTTTGGATACCTTTCTTATGATTTAAAGAATGATACAGAAGACCTTGTGTCGTCAAATTTTGACGGTTTAGATTTTCCGGATTTGTTTTTCTTCCAGCCCAAAAAAATATTCACATTAAAAGGGAATAAACTCGAAATACAATACCTGCTGCTTTGCGATGATGAGTTGGAAGAGGACTATGAAGAGATCGTTAACAGTCAATACGATCCTTTTGAAACGGTAAGCGCGATTGATGTCCAACAACGTATTTCGAAAGAAGCTTACGTTGAAAAAGTCAACAAAATGCTGGAGCACATTCATATAGGTGATATGTATGAGGCTAATTTTTGCATGGAGTTTTTTGCTGAGAATACCGAAATTAATCCTTTGGAAAAATTCCGGAAATTAGACGCAATATCGCAAGCTCCGTTTTCGGTATTTTTTAAAAATCACAAACAATACCTGCTTTCCGCTTCTCCGGAACGATATCTGAAAAAAGGTGGTGAAACGTTGATTTCTCAGCCGATAAAAGGAACTTCAAAACGATTTCCAGATCCGGTTGAAGACGAAAAATCAAAACAATTTTTAGCATCAGATCCTAAAGAACGTGCAGAGAACATTATGATTACCGATTTGGTGCGAAATGATTTGTCGCATACGGCACAGAAAGGTTCTGTTGAAGTAACGGAACTTTGTAAAATCTATTCGTTTTTGCAGGTGCATCAGATGATCTCAACTATCACTTCCAAATTAGATCCACAGTACTCACCTATAGATGTTTTAAGAACCACTTTTCCCATGGGGAGCATGACGGGAGCACCAAAAATTTCGGTTATGAAGATTATCGAAAATGTCGAAGAAACCAAACGAGGTCTGTACAGTGGTGCGGTTGGTTATTTCACGCCTGAAGGTGATTTTGATTTTAATGTGGTGATAAGAAGTATCTTGTACAATCAGGAAAATAAGTATGTTTCGTTTTCGGTTGGAAGTGCGATTACTTCTCAATCGATTCCTGAAAAAGAGTACGAAGAATGTCTGTTGAAGGCAAAAGCAATGCACGAGGTTTTGCAATAACTCATATATTTTAGATTAAAGTATTGCATGCGAAAAAGTTAAATTAGATAAAATTCGTGCAGTTTTATTTGTAGTTTACAAATATAGTGTAAATTCGTACAATTTCAAGATTCAAAAAACTTTCTCCATAATTTAGAATTAAATTTTTACATTTATAAATGCTTTCAAAATTTCAAAATCATCTCGCTGTACGATTTCCATTTCTGGAGGATAAAAAGCTGTTTCTGGCGGTAAGCGGAGGATTGGATAGCATGGTTTTACTGCATTTGTTTCAGCAATTACCGTTTGAAATCGCTGTTTTGCACTGTAATTTTCAATTACGTGGATTGGAAAGTTTTGGAGATCAGGATTTTATCCAAAAGTATTGCAGCGAGAACGCTGTTCCAATTTTTAGCACCCAATTTGATACCGAAGCTTTCGCCAAAGATTACAAACTATCCACTCAGGTTGCGGCTCGGGAACTGCGCTATAACTGGTTTTACGAACTTTTGGAAACCGAAAATTTCGATTATATTTTAACGGCTCATCATGCCGACGACAATCTCGAAACTTTCATTATCAATCTAACCCGTGGTACAGGATTAGAAGGGCTGACCGGGATTCCGGAGCAAAATGATAAAATTGTTCGTCCGCTTTTGCCTTTTTCCAGAGAGGAAATTTTAGAATATGCAAAGCTAAACAATATTCAATGGCGGGAAGACAGCAGTAACGCGTCAAATAAATACCTGCGAAATAAAATCCGTCACGATCTTGTTCCGATCTTGAAAGAAATCAATCCTAATTTTTTAAATGCTTTTCAGAAAACGCAAGGATATTTGCAGGAATCTCAGGAAATGGTTGAGGACGCCTCGATTATGATTTACCAGCAAGTAGCAAAAGAGGAGGGAGAAGATATTCACTTTGATTTGAATCAGCTTAAGAAATTACCCAATTATAAATCGTACTTGTATCAATGGTTAAATGAATTTGGTTTCGTGGCCTGGAATGATATTTATGATTTAGTAGAGGGGCAATCCGGTAAACAGGTTTTTTCAGCTGATTTTCGATTGTTAAAAAACAGAGATATTTTGATTTTGAGTCCAATTTCTGAATTAGAAGAAAATGAAGTATTCGAAATTGGGGCAGCCGAGACAGACGTTAATTTTCCCTTAAAATTGAGGCTTTGTCAGGTAGACGACATTACAATAGATTCAAATAAAGCTATATTTGTGGACGCTGAAAAAATCCGTTTTCCACTCATTTTGCGTAAATGGAAGGAGGGAGATGTTTTTCATCCTTTTGGAATGAATGGAAAATCTAAAAAGCTAAGCAAACTTTTTAAAGATGAAAAATTATCGCTGATTGAAAAGGAGAAAATTTGGATTTTATGTTCAGACAATCGGATTGTGTGGGTAATCGGAATGAGACAGGATGAACGCTTTAAAATTGAGAATACAACAAACAAAATAATTAAAATAGAATTATTATAATGAACCCTAACTACTACCAACAAACAATAACACCAAAAAGTATCTGGAATAAATCCATTGTTTTTTTGCTGTTTTTTCTTTTTGCATTTGCAAAAGGCAATGCTCAAATTCTCGAACCGGTAAAATGGACTTCAAAAATTGAAAAGCGAGCCGGAAATAATGCTGTTTTGATTTTTGACGGAACCATTGAAAAAGAGTGGCACATGTATTCGCAGTTTACACCGGATGGCGGGCCGCTTGCTTTGGAAATTACTTTTAAAAATCAGAAAGGAAATTACAATTTGGTTGGAAAGGCTAAAGAAGGAAAAACCAAAACAGCTTTTAATGATGTTTTTGGTGTAAATGAAACTTTCTTTGAAGGCAAAGCACATATCGAACAAGAGATCACAATCATCAATCCGGATTTAAAAACGGTCGAGGTTGATTTTGACTTTCAGGTTTGTAAAGAAGTTTGTATCAATTCCAGTAAAAAGTTTTCAATTGCGATTCCATCAAACTTTAAAATGGATGCTGTTGCGGCAGTAACAGACTCAAAAACTCCTGAAACTAAAGTGGATGGTTTGGCTGTAGATACTACAAAAACAGCTGTTGAGACTGCTAAAGCTGATCCTGTAAAAGTGCAGACTGCCGAAACTCCGGCTAAAGATAATATGTCTTTACCTGCTTCCTCCAGAAGTTTATGGTCGATCTTTTTTATCGCTTTTATTTCAGGATTTGCAGCTTTACTGACCCCTTGTGTTTTTCCGATGATTCCTATGACGGTAAGTTTTTTTACGAAACAAAGTAAAAGCAGGGCAAAAGGAATACGAAATGCAATCATTTATGGTTTTTCTATTATTGCTATTTATGTAATATTAGGTTTGATTGTGACCAAGATTTTTGGCGCAGATGCGTTGAATGCATTGTCTACGGATGTTTGGTTTAACCTGATTTTCTTTGTGATCCTGATCATTTTTGCTACTTCATTTTTAGGAGCTTTCGAAATAATGCTGCCTAATTCCTGGGCCAATAAAGCGGATCAGCAAGCAGACAGAGGAGGGTTAATTGGGATATTGTTTATGGCGTTGGCTTTAGCTATTGTATCGTTTTCTTGTACCGGACCTATTGTTGGAACCTTATTAGTCGAAGCCGCTTCAAATGGTGGAATTGCTCCAGTTGTTGGAATGTTAGGATTCTCACTTGCATTAGCACTGCCATTTATGTTCTTTGCGATGTTCCCGGGCTGGTTGAATTCGCTGCCAAAATCGGGTGGATGGCTGAATACCGTAAAAGTAGTTTTAGGATTCCTGGAATTGGCTTTAGCCTTTAAATTTTTATCAAATGCTGATTTGGTACTTCAGCTGCACTTTTTGGAAAGAGAAGTTTTCATCGCCATCTGGATCGCTATTTTTGCAGCTCTGACGTTGTATTTATTTGGGAAAATTACATTGCCTCATGATAGTCCTCTAAATCATATTTCGGTTGGAAGATTGTATTTAGGATTGCTTACATTAGTGTTTACGGTATATCTGATTCCGGGGCTTTGGGGAGCGCCTTTAAAATTAATCAGTGCATTCCCGCCACCACCACAATATAGTGAAAGTCCATTTGGAGTAGGAGGATCCTCTGCTTCGGGGAACAGCAGCGTTGAAATTGTCTCAGGCATGCCGGCAGGAGCGGAGTTGGGACCTCATGGTATCATGGTTTTTCATGATTATGAAGATGGTTTAGCGTATGCAAAATCAATCAACAAACCGATTATGCTGGATTTTACAGGTTATGCTTGTGTGAATTGCAGAAAAATGGAAAACAATGTATGGTCGGAACCAATGATTCTTCCAATCCTGAAAAATGATGTTGTCTTGATTTCTCTTTATGTGGATGATAAACGTGATTTACCAAAAGAAGAGCAGTATGTTACAGCAAAAGGAGATAAAATCGAAACTGTGGGAGATAAATGGACCGATTTTATGATTTCAAAATATAAAACCAATACACAGCCATTATATGTGATTACAGATTTAGAAGGGAAGAATTTAAATCCTTCAAAACCTACTATCAGTTATGTAAGCGCAGAAGAATATTTGCAATGGCTGAAAGAAGGAATTTCTAATTTTAAGTAGTTTTTTTAAGAACATAGAGAATAGAGTAAAGAATATAGAGTAAAGTGTACAATCTACAATCTACAATCTACAATCTACAATCTAAAGTCTACAATCTATAATAAAAAAAGGTGAAGTTAATTCAAAACAAAAATCCCTCTAAGGCTTAGCTTTAGAGGGATTTTTTATGGGCAAAGAAGGAAATTTGTTTTTTATAAGAATTCCCCGTGTTGAGAAATATCCAATCCTAATTCTTCTTTCTCTTCAGTAACTCTTAGCGGAGTAATTTTGTTTACAATGAAGAACAAGATATAGGAAGCGACAAATGCGAAAATTGAAACGATTACCAAAGCCGTTAACTGATTGATGAACAATGTTGGAGTTCCAAAAATTAAACCTTGATTGTCTCCGACAGCCGGGTTGATGGCTTTCGAGGCAAAAACACCGGTTAGCAGCATTCCTACCATACCGCCAACACCATGACAGGCGAAAACGTCTAACGCATCATCGATTTTTCCTTTAGGAAATTTGCTTACTACCAAATTACTAACGATGGCAGAAAATGCTCCAATGAAAATAGCATGTGAGATGCTTACGAAACCTGCGGCCGGAGTAATAGCAACCAGTCCTACAACTGCTCCTATACACGCACCAAGAGCAGATAATTTGTGTCCTAAGATTTTATCCAGGAAAACCCAAGCCATTGCAGCAGCTGCGGCAGCAACAGTTGTCGTTCCTAAGGCCTGGACAGCTAATCCGTTAGCACCTAATGCAGAACCGGCATTGAAACCAAACCATCCAAACCATAATAAACCTGTTCCTAGTAAAACATAAGTAATTCTGGCCGGATTTACTTTTTGAACTTTTCTTTTTCCTAAGAACATTGCTCCGGCTAAAGCGGCCCATCCGGCACTCATGTGCACAACTGTTCCGCCCGCGAAATCTAATACTCCCATTTTAAAGAATACTCCGTCAGGATGCCATGTCATATGGGCTAAAGGAGAATATATGAATAGGATGAATAAAACCATGAATAATAAATAAGCCCAAAAACGCACACGTTCTGCAAATGCACCGGTGATTAATGCAGGTGTAATAATGGCGAATTTTGCCTGAAACAATGCGAATAACATAAAAGGTATGGTTGGGGCAAGGCTCCAGGCAGTGCTGGTGCCTACATTCTGAAAGAATAAATTGGAAGTTGGATCTCCAATGATTCCGCCAATAGTAGGGCCAAATGCTAATCCGAAAGCGACAATAACCCATAAGATAGTAACAATTACCATTGCCATAAAACTTTGCAGCATGGTACTGATAACGTTTTTCTTACCTACCATTCCTCCGTAGAAAAATCCTAGTCCCGGTGTCATAAGCAAAACAAAAGCAGTAGCTACGATCATCCAGGCTGTATCTCCTGTGTCAAACTTTACAGCTTCTGCCGGAATTGGATTATCAGATAGTATAAAGTTGGATAAAAAGGTGAGTACTAAAATCGTGATAAGGATCACACTTAAAATAATTTTTCGCATAGTTATTTAGTTTTAAATTTTTTATAAATGTATAAAATCAACTGATAACCATGTAAAAAATAGGGGTATGTGATTTATTTTTGTTAATTTTTTATTTTGCCCCCCTTTATTTTGTATCAACTGAATAATATTAACTTTAAATTTGTGATTTGGCAAAATTGGTTTGTGTTTTTGTTGGTTTATTAACTAAAAAACTGGATTATATAGAGTGTTTTTGATTATTTTTAGGTTGATATACGCTTAATTTGCTTTATTGTTGTGAATTGTGAATAAAAAAGGCGCCATATGAATTTTCAAATGACGCCTTTTGTTATAAAATACTATTGCTTATTTCTGATTGAACTTTGTTTTGAATTTATCGTTCAGTTTTGTTTGAAAAGTTTCTAAGTTAATCTTTCTTCCCTGAATGAAAGCAGTGGTTAACTTATTTGTTCTCATGTCAAGTGCATCACCTTCAGAGATAAATAAAGTGGCATCTTTACCCGTTTCCAAAGTACCGCAAGTAGCGTCAATGCCTAATAATTTTGCCGTATTTGAAGTAATAAGCTGTAATGCTTTTTCTCTGTCTAAGCCATATGCTGCGCAGGTTCCTGCTAAAAACGGCAGGTTTCGCACGCTCATACGCTCGTGATCACCACTGTTTTCAAGTCCTACCACAATGCCTTTATCGGTAAGTATTTTGGCCATTTTATAAGGCAGATTTACATCTTCGTCGTCACTTGTAGGCATGTCATGAACACGTCTTAAGAATACACCAACATTATATTTTTGCAGTACATCAGCAGCTTTATAGGCTTCAAAACCACCTACAACAACTATTTTTTTGATCTGATTGCTTGCCGCTAACTGAATAGCATCAACGATTTGTTTTTCTTCGTCGGCATGGATGTATAGCGTCTGAGTTCCGTCAAAAAGACCTTTTGTAGCTTCAAAAACAATGTTTCTTTCTTTTGAAGCAGCCTGATTGTAAGCTTTTGCATTACCCCAGAAAGCAGCGATTTCTTCTACTTGTTTTGGATAATCTTTGTTGGCTTCAATAACTCCCGGTTCAAACCATGATCCCGATCTTCTGAAATTAGAAGGGAAGTCAAGGTGAATTCCGTCATTCTCCTTTATAATGGCATCTTTCCAGCTCCAGGCATCTAATTGCACCACAGAAGAAGTTCCGGAAATTCTACCCCCGCGAGGAGTGATCTGAGCCATTAAAATCCCATTCGGACGAACGGTTTCTACTACTTTCGATTCAGAATTGTAAGCGATAATACTTCTTACGTTTGGATTAAAAGTTCCAATTTCTTCCTGATCGTCTGACGATTTCACGGCATCAATTTCTACCAAACCTAATGTTGCATTAGCTACGATAAATCCTGGGTAAATGTGTTTTCCGCTGGCGTCAATGGTTGTGTCGTATGCATCGGCAGCAATTCTCACGGTCGTTGCATCTGCTACCAAGGTTAACTTTCCGTCTTTAAATCCTACGGCACTGTTTTGAATAACGCTTCCGTTACCTAAATGCGCAGTAGCATTTAAAATCAAAACCGATTTGGTTTGTTGTGGTGCCGGTATTTGCTGTGCTTTTATTTGCAATGAGGCACAAAAAGCAAGCAGACCTATATATATGTTTTTATTAATCATGTTATCTGTTTTTATCTTTATGAATTTTATAAAGCCGTTATTATTGTTCTAAAGTATCACAGTGATATTCTTTCTTCTCTTTTTTGGTTGGCGGCTGTGTGCTCATTCCTTTGTTTTTTTCCTGTAACATCTGTCCAATCAATAAACTTCTTTCTTTAGCAATAGCCTGTTGTTTTTCAGCATCTTTTTCAAGGTCAAAATACACTACACCTTCAATCATTGTTTTTTCAACTTTAGCATAAATAGACAACGGGTTTTCGCTCCACAATACAACGTCAGCGTCTTTACCAACTTTTACACTTCCTACCTTATCGTCAATGTGTAATAATTTGGCAGGGTTCAGTGTTACAAATTTCCACGCTTCTTCTTCAGAGATGTTTCCGTATTTTACTGCTTTTGCAGCTTCCTGATTCAGTCTTCTAGACATTTCGGCATCATCTGAGTTGTAAGCAACCACTAATCCCTGATTGTGCATGATTGGTCCGTTAAACGGAATTGCATCATTTACTTCAAATTTATAAGCCCACCAGTCAGAGAATGTAGAAGCTCCAACACCGTGCTCTTTCATTTTATCAGCAACTTTATATCCTTCCAGAATGTGTGTAAAAGTGTTCACTTTGAAATTGAATTTCTCTGTAACATTCATCAACATTAAGATCTCAGATTCTACATAAGAGTGACAGGTAATAAAACGTTCTTTGTTTAGGATCTCAGCGATTGTTTGCAGTTCTAAGTCAACTCTTGGTGCTTTTCCTTTTTTAGAACCTGCGTTGAATTTTTTCCAGCTTTCATCATATTCTTTTGCACGTTGGAAATAATCAGTAAAAACCTGTTCAACTCCCATTCTTGTTTGTGGAAAACGAGTAGGATTATCAATTCCCCAATTTGCTTGTTTTACATTTTCTCCCAAAGCAAATTTGATGAACTTTGGCTGGTTTTTGTATAGCATTTCCTCCGGTGCAGCACCCCATTTCCATTTTACAATGGCAGAACGTCCTCCAATTGGGTTGGCAGATCCGTGTAATAATTGGGAAGTAGTTACACCTCCTGCTAAGTCTCTATAGATGTTGATGTCTTCAGAGTTTACAACATCCTGAATCGTAACTTCGGCAGTCGAGTTATGTCCCATTTCGTTCACCCCTTTAGAAATGGCGATATGAGAGTGTTCGTCAATAATTCCGCTGGTAATGTGTTTGCCTTTAGCATCAATAACAGTAGCTGAAGCATCTGAAAGATTTTTACCTACAGCGGCAATTTTTCCATTTTTAATTAAAACGTCAGTTTCAGTTAAAATACCTTCTTTTTCATTGGTCCAAACTGTAGCATTTTTGAATAGTAAAGTTTGAGCCGTTAGTCTTTTGGAGTCACCGAAAGCAATATTTGGATAAGTTGTCGGGATAATTGGGTTTAGTTTTTCAACTTTGGTCGAATCTTTTACAGCAACAAAAGGGCTTGTTCTTGTAGCAGTCCAGAACAATTCCGTTCCGTTTGCCAATACCGCTTTTCCGGATAAGTTTTCCGGTTTTTCGATCAATCCGGTCAAACGTGTAAAATTTGATTTGATTGAATCAGTTGGTTTAATTAAAAGAGTAATCCAGTTTTTAGAAACAGCAAAAGTGCTGCTTACTTTCTTTGTGTCTGCAGTTGTAATTTCAGATTTTGGAGTATCAACCGTTCCTTCGATTTTCCATTTGTAAGTATCTTTTCCAACCGTTAAGTCGTAATTACCACGAATGTCTTTTGCGTTAACATCGTTCACAACGTATTTCGTTCCCTGAACCCAGTTTTCGTATAAAACAGTTTTTTCGTCAAAAATTTCACCTGAAGTAATGATAAAGTTGGCAAAAGCTCCTGTTTTCAAACTTCCTACTTCATTACTTTTTCCTAAAATAGCTGCAGGAACTGTGGTTAGAGCTTCCAGAGCTTTTGTTTTATCGAAACCATATTTAATGGCTTTTAATAAATTAGTTTTAAAATCTTCAGTCTTTTTTAATTTGTCAGTTGTTAAAGCAAAAACAACTCCATTCTCTGAAAGCACTTTTAGGTTTGTTGGTGCCTGATTCCAGAAACGCATATCGGCCAATTCGATTTGATTGGACAAATAAGGGTTAGAAACATCATACGCCTCAGGGAAACTGATTGGAATGATGTATTTGGCATTGGTAGCTTTAATTTCTTCAATTCTTTCAAACTCATTTCCGCTTCCTTTCAGAATATAGTTTAATCCAAATTCTTTGGCAATTTTCGCTGCTCTTAAGCTGTTTAGTTTGTCTTCTGTAGCAAAAATCTGAACCAGTTTTTCGTTATCAGCTAAAGCTTCTAATGACAAATCTTTGGTTTCTGAATTCCCTTTTTTGTACCAGTCTAAGTCCAGGTACATTTGACGTAACAAAGCCGTCATACCCATTAACGAACTTGGGTAAGCCTGATTGGTCAGCGCACTTCTTGTAAAAGCAAAATGGTTGGTGATTTTATTGGCGATAATTTGTTTGCTGTTTTCGGTATTGTTCAGCGCCACTAAAATTCCGGTTCCCTGAGCAACTCCGTCAGCAATATGCGTTCCTACTACTCCAAAACCGGCTTTTAATAATTCTTCGGCTTTCGACTGATCGTATTTAAAAGTTTCATAAGTATTTACTTCCGGACGAACGCTTTCGTTCCAGTAGTAACCTACTTTTTTGGTGTCGTATAACGGGCTGCGGTCACGTCCGCGTCCCGGAGCACTTTTTGGTTTTTCAACCCCAAAGCTGGTGTAGATATCAATAAACGAAGGATAAATCGTTTTTCCTGTAAGATCAATGGCAACACTATTTTTAGGAATGGTGATGTTGTTTCCAACGCCAACCACTTTGCCATCCTGAACTAGTAAGGTTCCTTTTTCGATTTTTTGTGTTGGGGTTACATAAATCGTAGCATTGGTAAAAACAGTGTAATTGTTGTTTTTGTTGTGGACACTTTCATTAACGGGAAAGTAATCTTGAGCGTACGTTTTTGTTAAAAAAACACTCAAAAACAGTAGTAGTAGTTTTCTTTTCATGGATAATTAATAAAATTTTCATTAAAAATAGGAAATATTAATACTTGAGCAAGTTTTAATGAAAATTAATTTTTTATATTCCGCGTTAAGCACCAAAAACGATTTAGTAATTCTTCAGAATTTGGTGTTATGCATTGTTTTTTGAATGTTGTTACTAGATTTTTTTGTTTTGGGTATTTATTTGGTGTAATTAATTTTAATACAAACAAAACTTATATTTTGGGATTTCTGATGAATGTTTCTCTAACAAAATAAAAGAAGAAGCTAAACAAAAAATATTCCTGCATTACGGAGATAGTTGTAAGGTCAAAATTATTGGTCCCCAAATAAAAGTGTAAAAATTGTAATAAAAAGACTACTTTTGTATTTTTGTTAGATTTAGAGTCATTTCAGAAATTATGTTAGTAAAAGTTTACGGAAGTGCTGTTTTTGGAGTAGAAGCAACAACGATTACGATTGAAGTTCATATGGATAAAGGGATTGGGTATCATTTAGTAGGATTGCCGGATAATGCCATCAAGGAAAGTAGTTATCGAATTGCCGCTGCGCTTAAGAATAATGGATTCAATTTTCCGGGTAAGAAAATAACCATTAATATGGCACCGGCAGATTTACGAAAGGAAGGCTCTGCGTACGACTTAACTTTGGCGATGGGAATTTTGGTAGCTTCGGATCAGGTAAAAGCACCGGAGATTGAAAACTATATTATTATGGGTGAGCTTTCTTTAGACGGAAGTTTACAGCCCATTCGAGGAGCACTACCTATCGCAATTAAAGCAAAGGAAGAAGGTTATAAAGGTTTCTTTCTGCCTGTTCAGAATGTGAAGGAAGCCGCAATAGTGACTGGACTAGACGTCTATGGTGTAGAAAATCTTCAGGACGTTATTGATTTTTTTAAAGGGAAAGGAGTGCTTGTGCCTACCGTTATTGATACCAGAGCTGAATTTTATAAGAGCTTAGAGTTTCCGGAATTTGATTTTTCGGATGTACGCGGACAGGAAAGTATAAAACGATGCATGGAAATTGCGGCTGCGGGAGGTCATAACATCATTTTGATTGGTCCGCCAGGTGCAGGAAAAACCATGTTGGCTAAAAGAGTACCAAGTATTTTACCGCCGATGACTTTGCGTGAAGCTCTTGAAACCACTAAAATTCACAGTGTTTGTCAATTACATTAATAAATGATAAAGTACACAAGTAAATGATAATTTTACATAAGTAAATGAAAGTATATTTTTAGACTAAATTATTAATTTTATCAAATTCTTCGATTGTCTTGTAACCTAAGAATGAATGTCTTCTCTTTTTATTATACCAATTTTCAATGTATTCATATACTTTAACTTTCATTTGATTCCTCGGTAGGAGTTTATTTCCATTAATTAACTCAGCTTTAAAAGAATTGAAAAAACTTTCAGAAACGGCATTATCATAATGACTTTGTCTCCGACTCATACTACGCCGAACGCATTTATAGGAGTCTAACGTACTGGTAAAAATTTTATTGGCATATTGAACACCTCTATCAGAATGGAAAATTAAGTCTTTAGCAATTTTCCTGTTTTTAATTGCCATTTCCCAAGCAGGTAAGGTAGTTTGTTTAGTGCTCAATCGATCACCTAAACTCCATCCAATGATTTTCCTGTCAAATAAATCCATAACAATGGTAAGGTATAGAAAGCCATTCGTTGTTTGTATGTGTGTAATATCGGAAACCCAAGCTTTAGAAGGTTCATTAACTCTAAATTCTCTATTTAATACATTTGGAGACACATAATGATTATGAGTTGAATCAGTTGTGACCTTATATTTTCTTTTGACTTTTCTTCGAAGGCCCAGCATTTTCATATATAGTGATACTCGCGAGCTGTGTATTTTAAATCCCCTCTTTTCAAGCTCTTTAGTAATTTTTATGCAACCATACGTATGTTTAAATTCATAAAATATAGCTGTAATTTCTTCTTTTAATAAATTTACTCGAATTTTCGTATTTGTAGGTTCATGTTTTTTTCTCCAGTAATATGTACTTCTCGACACTTCTAACACGGTACATATCTTTAAAATTGAGAATTTAGATTTATTGTTTTCAATGAATTGTTTAATCATTGCTTTTCCTTGAGAAACGTATTTACTTCCACTTTTTAAAATTTCCAGTGTATGCTGTGATTCTTTGAGTTTCTTTTCAAGGTTAGTAATTAAGGCTTGTTCGGGAGTTAATTTTAAGTAGCCACCTCCACAAAAACTTCCTTTTCCAAATTTTTTAAAGTCTTTCCGCCATCTATTTAGACAGCCTCGAGTTGTCCCCAGCTCTTTTTCAAGATTTTCAATTTGCCCCTTTCCTCTGCCATAACTTAATTTTACTGCATATTCTTTGAAAGTACGTTCATATTTTCTCATATTCTGAAGTTTAATTATTTATAAAAAGATGACTTTTTTAATGCCTATTTTCAACATGTTCAAATATCTTTTCTTCTATTTGTTTTTTAGTCGGAAGTATATTTGAAGCCATTAATTCAGATCTAAAAGAAGTAAAAAAGTTTTTAGGAATAATATTATCTAAATGATTCCTTGTTCGGCTCATGCTTTGTCTGACCTCTTTATAAGAGTTTAATTTATGAGTAAACAATTTATTGGCGTATTGAGGTGATCGATCAGAATGAAATATTAACCCCTTCTTTATTTTTCGATTATGAACCGCCATTTCCCAGGAAGGGATAGAAGTTTCTTTTATTGTTGATCCATTACTCAAACTCCATCCTATAATTTTTTTGTCAAATAAATCTATAATAATTGTTAGGAACAAAAATCCAGTCGCTGTTTCTATAATGGTTATACCCGAAACCCAAACCTGAGAAGGTTCTTCAGCTTTAAATTGTCGATTGAGAACATTGGGAAAAACATAAGGATTATAAAATTTACTAGAGGTAGCTTTATCTCTTCTTCTAACCTTGCTCGTAAGGCCTAATTTTTTCATATAGAGAGTAACTTGAGCACGTGATAATTTGAAACCCCGACTTTGCAATTCTGCTGAAATCTTTACATTACCATATATCCCTTTATATTCATGAAATATAGAAGTTATTTCTTCTTCTAATAAGATTGTTTGATGTTGTCTTGGAGATATTACATGATTCTTCCACCTATAATACGTATAATCTCTTATACCTAAAACTTTACACATTCTCCAAAGCGGATATGTATTCAAATTGTTTTCAATAAAATGAAAAATCATTGGTTTTCCCTCAGAAATATATTTACTTGATTTCTTAAAAATTTCAATTTCAAGCTGAGTCTCTTTAAGTTTTTGTTTAAGTGTTCTTTTAAGTTCGGAAAATCTTTTTTGTTCAGGATTCCTAAAACGACCTGGTCCACAAAAACTTTCTTTCCCATATTTTTGAAGTTCTTTTTGCCATCTATAGATATTGGTCGGAGCTATGCCAAGTTCTTTTGCAACTTTAGAAAGATTTGTTTCAAGGCCTAGTTTAACTGCATTTACCCTGAAATTACGGTCATAAATTCTTCGTTCTTTCATTTCCTTAAGCTCATGTTCTATTACGTGAATTTAAGAAATAATGACGTAGATATGTAAATAAAAAAAGATAATGGCATAGAGTATATATCATTATCTTGAGTAATTTCCTAAATGTATTGAAAATTTATGTTTGCTACACTGGATATATTATTATCTTTCTTAAATGTTATCACCATATTCCATAGCGGTTAGACGGCTTTCGATAAAATTAATACCTTCAATATTGTTTAATAATTCCCGAGGTGGATGCTTATCTGTGAAGAAATTGGGAGTGTCTAGCCATCTATCAAAATCTCCTTTGCTGTCAAAAAGAGATTCTGCGTGCTGATATAAAGCATCTATTGCCTTAGTAATTAATTTTTCTGATTCCATTATATTGGTGCAAAAGTGCTATTTAAAGTTAGATTTTGAAATGATTAAAATAGTTTAAGTTGTTGATTATAAATGTAGTAATATTTTACTCAGTGAAGGTGTGAATTAAAATAATAAATGAGAATGCATTTATATGTGTTTTAAAGTAATATTTAAAATGTCAAAAAAGCAAATTTTATGATTTTCCATAAAACATTATTGGGCTTCCCATATTATACTAAAAGCTAGGTTTTTATGAGGAATACAGTGTTCTTTAAACTTTCTTTGGCTATTTCTATCATTAACATATTCAAACCAATCCATTGGCCAAACATCTTCTGAACTTGCAGGAATTCTGTTTTTGTAAAAATATTCACCCATTACAGAATCTTCAGGGATTTTAGAGCTGTACAATAAATATTGAAAAGGAAAATCTTTACTGCAGTGCTTCCATTTTATTTTCCCATTTTCTCCAAAGACGATCATAATTGGATGATTTCCTAGATCTGCAAATCGTATCGCAGTTGCCGTGATACTGGTATGAAATAACTCTGACAAGGTTTTTATAATTGAAAAATCAAATTTTTTTCTCAGAACGTACTTTTTAAATCTTTCTTCTGGCATTAATAGACATGAAGCAAAATAGTCTGCTTCACTTTCTATTCTAAAGTGAGTATTTTCATTATTTTTTGAAGGATGTGGTGATAATAGCCCTTTTTTTAGTCCAACTCTATGATTGTCAATAAAGTAATGGCCGAGTTCGTGAGCTATACTAAAGCGTGATCTGAAGCTTCCTGGCTGATTGCCTTTAAATATATTTATATGTATAAAAAACTGAGAATCATCGTAAATTGTCATTCCGTCAAAAGCATCGCCATAATTATCATAGTACAGCTCCAAATCTTCTTCCGAAATAATACGCTCTAAAGGAGTTATGATTTCAGGATAGTCTAAAGCTATAGTTTCAGCTAAATCTTTAATTCCAAGTAAAGAACTAGTCTTCATTATCTCGCTTTTTTCGGTGCTTTTCATACATTTTGTCAATAATATCCTTTGATAAATTTTCATTACCATTTCTGGCGGCCATCTTTAAATCATTTATTTCGGAGGTACTATAATTATTAAGCTGAATGACCGATTTTTTTATTATCTTATTATTTATGATTGAGTTTACATCAATATGGACTTCTTTTAATTTAAAATCAAAGTCAGCATAAACAATATTGAATATATCTAATTGAGCTTCGCTAACTGGATAAAGAAACCCCAGCGCTCCTAGATGATAGTCTAGATTTTCTAAATTAATTATTGGGTTATTATTTTCTTGCATGACTTTCGTTTAAATATTTTTGAACATGAAGATTTGCATCTCTTTTATAGATTCTTATAGTTACAGGAACAAGCTCTAGAGTCTCCTGGAGTTTTTTACTGATTGATCGCGGTATATTTTTCCCCTCTCTTTCATATGCTTTGTAGGTCAGATAAATAATCTTGTGTTTTTCAGTTAGTCCTAAAAAAGCACCATCCATTATTTGCAGTTTTTTGCGTAATATTTTTTTATCTTCTATATCGTCACTATCGCACAATTTTTCAGTTAGATCATCTAAATTGGTAATTATTTCTAAAGCTTCTTCTTCATTTGGATCTGCACATGTTGTTGCATGCTCAAATTTTAGTATTTGTGTATACATTATAGGATAAAGCCATAATAAAATCCCTTTATCAATGCTTTTACCTTTTAATTTTTCTACATTAAATGTGGGATACTTCCATACACGTGCAAAGGCACAATGTGCAACATCCAAGGCAACAATTTCATTGTAACCAAATTTTGAGCAGTATACTTCCGCCTTTTGAAGTATATCTTTTTCAAAACGTCTGCAAAATTCTGCAAAAGCTAGTTCAGCTTCCTTTGGATATTCTGCTTTAAAAGAAATATAATCCAGTAATTCAGAACTGCATATTTTCTCGAAATCTATTGTATCATTTAGTGTGGTTTCCATCTATATACCTGAAAGCGTTAGTAACGGATTTGGTATATGAGTGAGGGACTCATATATCAAATCAAATATATGATTTGTAAGTTAAATATTAAGACAACTTAAAAACAATTTAAATAAAAATGAAAGAAAAAATAGAACATGTGAAATTTATAATTAATCGTTTTGATACCTACATGGAAAGTACCCAAACTAAAAGCAATCTATATCTTGCGCTAAATACAGCCATACTTGGAGGTATTATTACTTTGGCTGCTTCCAGTAAACCTCAAGACGTTACTTCTTTTTCAGTATTTGTATTAGGAAGCATAGCATTTCTTGCTGTCGCAAGTATTACAATAACACTTATTGCCATTACTCCTTATTTAGTAAGCGCGTCAGAAAAGAGCGAGTCGGTTATTTTTTTTCAGGATGTAAGGAACACCACGTTTGATGAATATGTGGATAGAATTAAGGATATGTCAGATAAGAATTTCCTAAAGGATCTTTCTTGCCAGGCATATAGTTTAGCAGGAGGGCTACAATCAAAATATAAAAAACTTTTTTATGCCGGAAGATTAATCATAATTGAATTTATTCTTCTATTAGTTTATGCAATAACACTAGTAACGAACATTATATAATTTATGGAACCATTTTTAGAATATCAAAACATTATCGAGAAAGCTCTTAACAGAAACGAGATTCGCAAGAGCTTAAATGAATCAATTACATTTTCAGACCAATCCAGAGCTGCAGTTTTAGGGAAATATACCATGAGTGATTATATCTCAAATCGGTCACAATTATCTCTTTCAACCGATTTAGCAGCAATTGCAAAAAATATGGGCGCAATTCCCCGAAGTAATCAAGTAATCGGCCATCATCCGGACTTTATGTATTTAAAAGGGACATCTAATACTGAGAAACATTATATTATTTCATCATTTATTGATATAAAGGGGTCGACCAATCTTTTTAAGAAATATGATGAGGAAACCAATATGATCATTACCAACACTATTCAGTTGGCGGCCATAAATGTTTGTCAGGTTTTTGGAGGATTTGTCCAAAGAATACAGGGAGATGGGTTGTTTGTTTATTTTGGAGGTAAAAATATCGATAAGAATAAAGCAACTCAGCATTGTCTTACAGCTCTTAGTTTGTTTAGTTATTTTGTAAAAAATGACTTAAAAAGAATATTTGAACAACACGGAATTGAAAGGATATATACAAAGATCGGAATTGATTTCGGAAATGACGATAAGGTGTTATGGGGCGTTGCTGGTACAGATCAGACCAGTGAAATTGCTACCTATAGTTTACATACCAGTTTAGCAGCTAAAATGCAGGCTTATGCAGGTAGTAATGAGATAATTGTGGGACAAAATGTAAAAGATAAAGCGCAATTTGAGGATAAATTTTATTCTGTTGTAGTGGAGAAACGTTATATATTTTCCGATCCTGAAAATAGCTTTTTTTATACTCAGTATGTTTTTGACTGGATTAAATATCTTAAATCATCCCCATATATAGCGACATCAGTTTCAGGTGATATTACAATTAAGCCTCAGATATCAAATGTTCCAAATATTGCTTTTTTAAGAGAAGCAGTTGGAGAAAACAAACCATATGCAAAGATCAAAAATAGATAACGATTTAGAAGAGGTTCTGGAAATGTTTCCGAAAATGAAGCTAACAGTAGAGAATAAGTTTAAAGTTCTTTCCGGGGAAGTGGACATATTTGACAGCGCAAATATTTATGTGGAAAGTTTCAATATAAAAGTAATAGTTCCGCCAAGATATCCGTATCAGTTTCCCCGACTATTTGAAATAGGAAATAAATTTGAACATGTTCCAGACAGGCATGTAAGTGAAGACGGATCTTGTTGTGTATGCTCACTCCAGGAAGAAAATTTGGTAGCTCAAAGAGGAATGACTATAAAGAATTTTTTTCTAAAGTATGTTTTACCTTATCTGGCTAATCAATTGTATTTTGATTCTCAGGGCAGGTGGGCAAATGGAGATTTTGATCATGGAGATATGGGAATTTTTCAGTATTACAGTGAACTTTTAAAATTAGGAAATGTTACTGAGGTTATCGAGTTTTTAGCTCTTTTTAATGTCACAAAACTTTATAGAAATGATGTTTGTTTTTGTGGTAGTGGTAAAAAGCTTAAGAGATGTCATGAGGATGCTTATCAAGTGTTTAAAGGCTTATCAAAAAAAAGAAGAGAAACTGATTTGTTTGAATTACGGAGTTTAGTCAAAAAAATGAGTAAGAAAATAAAAGAAGAAGAATTATAAAATTTTAATATATATACGATGCCAAATTATCAAGTTACTCGGAAAAAAGGGCAGGAGGGATGGAATGTTCGAAAAGCAAATGGACAAAGAGCATCAGCAATTACATCTACACAAAAGGAGGATGAAAAATTAGCTAAGCAATTTTTAGCAAATTCAGGAGGTTGAGAGGTAAAAATTCACAGGCCAAATGCAGGGCCAATTAGGGACAGTGATACAGTAAAGCCTGGTAATGATCCGGCATTAAGCAAGGATATAAAGTATTAAGAATAACTGAGTGATTAGATTTACTAATCATTCAGTTATCACCATTTCCCGGATTTTTTAAAATATTCAATTCCTTTGAAAGCTGCAATTTTTGCTTTTTCAAGATTTTCAAATACTTTACTGCCAGTTGTTCTGTCAATCATGACCTTAAATTTTCGTGTAAATTTGTCTTTAAATATTACTAGTATATGATTTTCAATTTTTAAATAAAAATTGCCTTTTTGACTTAATTTCCACTTTCGATTATGCCAGTTTTTTAATCGATTAGCTCTATTTCTTAATTCCTTTTCTCTTTTTCCAGGATTGTAATAATCATTGGTCATATTTTCAGCACAGACACAACCTACACGAAATTCATCTTCAACTTCAGGGTGTTCTACAAGATGTACGTATCTTATTTTCTCGTTTCCACACATCATACAAGTTTCATAATCGGTATCGTCTTCCGATTCGCCATCTTGTCTTACATCAATTACATCGTTTAAACTCCAGCCTTTATGTGGAATACCTTGTTGTTTCCAATGATTTGTCATAATCTGAATTAAAATATTTAATAAAATGCTATTATATTGATCAATCTTTATTTAGTTTTCTTTTAATTTTTTGAACCGTATTCTTCGAGCAGTCTGTAAGTTTTGCTATTTCCAATAAAGTTGGAGGGTTTTTTCTCTTTAAATAAGAAACTACATTTGGATATTTTTCAAGGAATTTTTCTGTTGATTCAGAAGTATTTTTTATTCTACCTTTATATATACCTTTCGCTTTTGCTATAGCAATACCTTCACGCTGTCTTTCTAAAATAGAATCTCTTTCCATTTCGCTAATATTAGCCAACACACTTACAATTAATTTAAAAGTTGGATTTTCTTTCCTATTTGTTAAACTTTCCAATCCTAAGTTGTCAACTTTTAAGCAAATATTCATTGAGTGTAATTGCTCAATAGTTTGCAGTACATCTAATGTATTCCTGTCTAATCGATCAATACTTGATATACTTACATAGTTAATTTTCTTTTCAATAATATCTTTCATTAATTTAAGAGCTTCCGGTCTTTTTGAAAATGGGATTGAGCCACTTACTTTGTCAATGTAAATTCCTTCATCTGGATATTGTTTTACAATCTGTCTTTCAGTTTTTTGATTTAATGTTGATACTCTAACATAACGTGCTTTCATTTTTGTCTTAATTAGACCAAATTTAGGGTAGGTATATTTGGTATGTGTTTACTCCAATAATTCTGTAACATAAAAATACAAAATCTAGATTAATATTAGATTATAATCTAAAAATGGTGTTAGTTAAATTTGTAATATTTTTACGACTATAAAAAAAATATTCTCATATTTGTTTGTAATAAAAACGCAATACTTAAGAATAAATATGATTGAGGATAAACAACTTAAAGAAATTGCTAAATACATAAATGGAAAGAGCTTTAAGTATTGGATCTTGATTTCTTATAGAAGGTCTGTACAGGGAACACAAACTTTTAAAGAAGCAGTATTAATTAATATTGAGAAATTGAATTATCTTAAGGATAATATTTTTAGAAAAGATAATCCTAGAATAATTCTAGAAATAGAAGAAATAAGAACAGTGAATTTTCCACTAGGATCAATTTTTGATTGCTCAGGGAATTTATTAATGGTACCAATTGAAAGTTCAATTAAAAATTATGTCTATAAAAACAGTATTTTAATAGATCCATATAACGATTTTGTTCAACCTTTTGACAAGGATGAAATTTTTGATACAGAGTTTATTCATGGAGTACCCTGTTATTATAAAAAAAGAGAGGAAAAAAACACGATATTTATTATACCTGTACATGTAATTTTAGACTTTTTCTTTTATACCGATACTTATACAACAAATATTTTGGTAAATAATTTTTCAGCTGTAGAAAAATTAGAAAAGATTATTCCAAATATTTTATTATATCCAAGTACTCTTATTAATCAGGACTCAGCAAAAAAAATAGGAAAATATTTTTTTACAAAATATAACGATGGATATCGAGCTTTAAAGAGAATTCATGCGCATGAAAAAGAATGGTTAAATCAGGCTAAAAACAATTTAGATCGCAAAGCATATATAACCACAAATTTGCCATTTGGAATAAAAACATACTTATCTGTAATTGGAATTTACTTAACTGATAAAGATTCAAAAGATAAATTTTTTTTAGTGTTTGCAATTGAAGAGGCAAAACCGGTAGATGAAAGAAAACCCTTTTTTGAGCAAGATGAAATATTTTATCTTGATTTAAATGACAAGAGGAGTACGGGTTTAAGAGATGAGAAAGAGGTTGTACAACGTGATCGGAGTGTAAATCGAATAATTAAAGAAAATTACGAAGAGAATGAGGAATTGTCAAATGATTCAGTTAATAATTCATTGCCACTAGTGACGAATGAAACAATTAAAAATAATAAATTTAGTATTGCCCCGGAATTTAAAAAACTAGATAGAATTGACCAGTTAAAAAAGTATATTACAAATAAAACTGTTTTAAAGGAAAATAATAAAGTAGGATTTAATTACACTGAGGAAAGTAGTCTTAGTGACACTGCTAGATATCAGGCCATTGAAAGTAAAACTGAATCTTTATTTTTTAGAGTTTTTTTTAAGGCTATAGAATTCTTAAAAAATGAAGGCTATACTGCTAGCTATTTACTGCTTGATAATAAAGGCTTAAATCCTAGATTGACTATCGTTCCATCTGGAGTAAAAGTTAGAAAAAACCTTATGTCTTTAGTAGCTAGTATTTGTCAAATTGAAATAGGCGGATATAATTACACTGTTATTGAAGCGGGAGAAAATCACTATATAGGAATGTTTGCTTGTACAAATAATTATAAGTTTAATTCAATTTGTGAAATTAGAATCAAAGATTTTTTAGAAAAGGTTATTAATAAACATAATTATAATTGGTCTAAAGTAAATGAAAAAGAAAATTCTAATTTTCAGAAAGAAAGTAATATAAAAATACTCAGACCGATAGAGCATGAGAGAAAGAAATGTGAATTACTTCGTAAAGGTGAAGAAAAAAAGACGGAAAATGAAATCATTGATTTTTTGGCAGCTAGACTTGCAGGAAAAATAAAAAAAAGAATTCTAAATGATATTAAGTAAAATTACTCAAAAACCAGTATGGATAATTATTATCATTTCGGATGTATGATTTATAAATTCTATGTTTTTTTAGAAAGGTATTCAAAGTAGTCGGATAATTTTCAAATAAAGGAAATACATCGATAATTGCAATTCTTCTTTTTTCAATTGACCAAAGCCCAAAATCTTTTTTCACTGAAGGGATATTATTTTTTTTGTAATGTAATAGTAAACCTGACCTAAATCGATTGTTTTTTGACGAAGATAAATATTTAGTAAGAAGCATAATAAAACCTTCGAAAAAGAGAAAAGAAAATGATGAAATACTATTGTAGCCATCACTTATGGTTTGATTGATAAATTTTTGATATTCAATTTCTATTGCTGTTGGTAGTTCATCTTTAATGTTTGTTTGGGATAAATCATATCCACATAGACAATATTTAAGAGAGAGGGGATGTATTACATCACTGGTATTTTTGGATAGATTTGTTAAATGATATGTTATTGGATTATTACAATTATCACATTTTTCTTTTAATCTTATGTTGCAATCTAGACAAACTAGGGAAATTGATAATCGCCATTGCTTTTTGAAATATGGAATTTTCTTGTTCAAGCAGGATGGGCAATATAGGGTTCCAAAATTTTTTCTTTTTTGATTGGATATGCCAAGTGGTAATAATCCAATTGTATAAGTTTTACAATTTGCTTTCTCAAAAATAATTCCTTCATAGGATGTCAAAAAAAGATTGTCAGCTTCTCGCTTGTTTAAAAGGGAATGGTTAACTATTCCATTTATAATTTCATTTGGTTTGATTAAATCAACATTTCTTGCTAGAAAATGATTTGAACTTTTAAAATAGATTTTAAGAAAACTATATACTTTAATTTGATGCTCGGCAGATAATCTGCATAACCAAGATGAAAACAATTCATCTTTTTGCGGATGAATGTATGCGGGCCAGATATTTTTATTCTTGATAAGAACCATTAAAAAATCAATATAAAATTTGTTTTCGCCTTTTGGTTGGAGGAATATAATCTATAGAATTAATGATTTGATTATCTATTCTTTCTTTTCCAGTTTCTATGGCTTGAATACAACTTAATTCTAAGATTTTAGAAATTTCTCCAATTAATCCGTCACTTTTATTTAAGATGTTATCTGCTATCGAATTTTCAATTAAGTTAGATTCCTTTTTTAAAGGTAGTATCTTTTCAAAACTTAGCAACAACCGTTTATATTCGGTATCATTAGTCCATCGAGGTAAAATTTTAGGTTCAAAACGATTTGATAATTGGGGGTCGGTTTGAATAGCATTAAATGCATCTTTTGTACCCGCACAAACAATTGGTATTTGAAGTTCATTAGATAGAAATTTTATAACATTTAAAAAGGTTCTTTGTTTTCTGCTAGAACCAGCTAAAACGTGATGTATTTCGTCAATCATTAATATTTTAGTTTCCATTCGTTTTAGTAAATGTAAAACCCTTTGTTGTCTAGAATCTATTTTTTCAGTAGTTTTAGAAGGAGCAAACAAACTGTCAAGAATGATATTATAGAATCTTTTTTCATCAGGCTCAGGTGGAGCTTGAACATACAGAACTGGGTTTATGACTTGCAAATCACTTTCTCTAACATAAGCTTCATTTCGTTCATCATATTTTCTTAGGATTGCAGTTTTGCCGTTGTTTGATTCGCCAATTAGGAGAAGATTTGGCATTCTGTAGACTTTAGGGTAGTTTTTTAAATCGTCTAGTTTTTTAAAAATACTTATAGATTGTGTGTAACCAATCCAACTAAATTTTTTTGTGTTAGCAATTCTTTCTTCTGGTGAAGAGTTTATTACTATTTCTCTTGTTTTGTCGTTTAAATGGTTCATTATTCTATGTCTTCAAAAGGTTCGATTATAATTTCATTTTTAATAGAATCAACAATTATTTTATTTGGACTCAAAACTTTTTCTGTTTGTGGTATGATTTCCCTTCGGTCTTTTCTTTTTTCTTTTTTTGTAAGAGATACAGCAGTTCGTTCAATTTCTTCTAATTCTCGATAGGCGGAGAATATGGCATCCTCATTAATAATTCCTATATTATTCTTTTTTAACTTTCTAATAATATCGCGATGTTCCCAAATTGACATAGGAGGGAAGGAGGTGTTTTTATATGGAATTTCAAAATATTCTTTTAAAAATGGGTCAAAAAAATACACAATACTAATATCTCTAGGATCTGTTCTGAAGATATATTTTATTTTGTTACCTTTTTCATCTTTTGAATTAATGTATGACCTCAATACATCATCATAGTAATATATGTGATTGAGCACGATGCCATATTCCTGAATGGTTCTTTCTACAAAGGGCATGAAATCAAGCCTTACTTTCCGTTCATTAAAAATTCTAGGAGGTATTCCTTTACCAATGGTTGTATTATCACCTAAAATACCTTTCTTAAATTTATTTATTGGGGTCTCATTTATTGAGGAGTGGATTCTTTTGTGATAGATCTTTGTGATATAAATAGTTAGCCATCTTTCGAACTCTTCTAAAGTAAAAGAGGCATTTTTTTTAGAATCATAATTATCACGATCTTTGATTGATGAAAAAGTAGTTCCAGGTAGGTCATGGATTTCTTTTGAAAAAGTACCTAATGTTCTTTCGATGTGTCCTCCAAAATGCGGTGTAGCAATTGGTCTAAAATTTAAATCAATTCCATATTCTTGAGTTGCTTTTCTAAGCATATTTCCATGAAATTCCTTAGCATTGTCAACATGTATAGAATCCATTATTCCCCAACAATCCCAATCAGTATTTACATCTATTGATTCCAACCAATTTTCTTTTGGTAAAATACTATGGCATATGCACATTCCTACACTTAGAGAGCTTGGAGGATCGAAGGATAAATAAAATCCAAGTATGGCTCTAGAATAGATATCTATAGCCAGAGTAAGATAGGGTCTATGATATGGCTGTCGAAAATGATTATCAACTAGGATTATATCGACAGGTGTATGGTCGATTTGTACAACTGAAAGAGGATAATTTGCACCAGGGAAATTCCCTTTTATTGGTTCGAAAATTTCTCGAGCAGCCTTATTTCCATAGCGTTTTCTAATTCTTTCTTCTTCTGAAATATTTTTAATTCTATTCCTTATTGTATTAGAATGAGGAGCTTTAATTCCCATGTCCTTACAAGCCATTTCAATTTCGCGAATGGTTTTTATGATTGAATGTCTTGAATTGGATAAGTAAACAGAATGTAATTTGTCATTTATAATATTATCTAAAATTTTAGGAAGTTTACTTTTTCCAACATTAACTCCTTTGTTTTTCCCTACCAAAGAAGAGACTAATCCAGATTCAGTATATTCTTTTACCCATCGATATAAAGTTGCTATACTAATGTGATTTTGAGAAGCAACATTTTTTACCAAGTCAACATTCCGTCTTTCCAAAAGAATTGGTTTTATAATTTCAAATCTCTTTAATGCCTTTTGCCATTTATCTTCAGATAAATTTTGTATATCATGATAATTTCTAATTGAATTAAATGGACTAATTGAATTATTTGTTACAGTATGAATTATGTTTGTGAAAATTTCCTCGATAGATACTGTATTGATATCTATAATTTTTATAATGATGCACTCTTTTTCTTTAAAGATTACCTTCTCACCAATATTAATTAATAATCTATCCATTTTATTTAACCCAAATTAAGGTGTTCATACTGAGTTTTTTATCATTATCGAAAGTTATTGAATAATTTGCGATAAGATACCATAATAGATACAAAAGTTCTGCTTGTTTTGATTCATCATTTGCCATATCCTTTATTAACTTTGCAGGAGTTGAATTATTTAACTCTTCCAGTCTATTTCGTATCATTGTAATTTCATCAAAATTTAAATCAAATTTAGGATATCGATAATAGTTTAAAAACTTCGCATTCCAACCTAGTGGTGTTCGAATTAAATGTTCATTATATATTTTGAAAGTGATATTATTTTTAGTACAAAAAAGTTCAGCTGCTTTAAACTTTGTAGATAATTCATTATGTTTTTCTTCTAGCTCCTGAGCATATTTAACTTCAACTAATTCTTTTGTACCATCCCAATATTCAACAAAAAAGTCAGGAACATAGTATTTCTCGATATTTTTATCGAGATAATTAATTTTTATAGGTTGTTCATAGTATCTTTTCACTTCGAGATTATATTCTAAAAGGTATATAAAATCTCTTTCTAAAGAAGATTCAAATTCTATGTGCTCATTGTTTTTAATACTACATATATGACCCGTTACTGAAAAATTGTTAGGTAAAATTTTTCTTATTCTTTTGAAACTTGTTATCATCTTCCATTGTATTATTATGTTAATATTTTTTTATGCAATCGATATTCTCATCTAATGATGTAAAAACATAAGAGATTTAATGCTTTATTCTCATATATGGGGGTAATTCACAGAGGAGGAAGTTATCCTCAGCCCGGAGAAATTTCGATGGCTCATAATGGTGTTTTGTTTTTAGACGAATTACCGGAGTTTAAGCGCGATGTTCTTGAAGTGATGCGCCAACCGCTGGAAGATCGGGAAGTGACCATTTCACGTGCTAAATTCACCGTAACTTATCCTTCTTCGTTTATGCTCGTGGCGAGTATGAATCCAAGTCCGAGTGGTTTTTTTAACGACCCTGCTATGCCCAATACTTCTTCACCACACGAGATGCAGCGTTATTTGAGCAAAATATCAGGACCGTTGCTGGATCGGATTGACATTCATATCGAAGTGACTCCGGTTCCTTTTGAAAAACTGGCCGATGATAGAAAAGCCGAGAGCAGTGTTGAAATCCGCAAACGGGTTACAGCCGCAAGAGAAATTCAAACCAAACGTTTTGAAACCATCGAAAACGTACATTACAATGCACAAATGAGCAGTAAACTCATTCGGGAGTTTTGTATTCTTGACCATCCGTCAAAAGAATTGCTTAAAACGGCAATGGAACGATTGAATCTGTCTGCGAGAGCCTACGACAGAATTCTGAATAATAAACTTTTTAGTATATAGTTCATTAACGGAGTGTGTTTTGTTGTGTAAATTTTTGTTTAAGAAGAACTTATGTTTTTTATGTGCGTTTTGTGAGAATATATTTTCGATTGATATGATTTATATTTCTTAAATTCACCTAGAAACGTAATTTAAACTTTAAGAAATGGAGAAATGTAAAATTTACGACCGCGATTTTAAAGTGAATGCAGTAAAATTGGCACTTGAAAAGAATCGTTTTAGAGCCGCAAAAGAACTTGGTATTCCAACTACGAACATCTATAGATGGCAAGCTGAACTTCAAAAATATGATAAGGATAGCTTTTGTGGAAGAGGTCATTTTAGAGACCCCGAACAAAAAAGAGCTTCTATATGGGAAAGAAACCCCGAGCAAAAAAGGCTTGCAATACTTAAAATGACACTCACAAAAAAGCTACAAAAAGTAGAACGTCAAGTTGAAATTTTTAAGAATGCAAGAAAATATATCCTGAAAGGAAAACCAATGATTTTTTATTTTATTGAAAACAATTTAGATAAATATTCAATTTGTGGTATGTGTGAAGTTTTAGGTATAAGAGAGACTACATATTATCAATGGAGAGATAAAATGGTTTCTCCAAGAAAGCGTGAGACAATCTTATTAGAAGAAGAAATAATGTCTATATTTTACGAATACAAAGAGAGATATGGTAATATCAAAATTTCAACAGAATTGAGAAGTCGAGGTATTAGATTATCACCTCCCTCGGTAACTCGCTACATGAATAGACTAGGTCTTGTCAGTAAGCTTAGCACTAGACATAAAGTGAAATCTGGTTCTATTTTTGTTCCTCATAACCCTTGTATTTTTCCTAATGTTCTAAATCGTCAGTTTAAAGCTGACGAACCGTCACAGATTTGGGTATCGGGAATAACAAGCTTAGAAACATCAGAAGGAATGTTGTTTCTAACAATTATTATCGATTTATTTGATAGAAAAATTATTGGATGGAATTTGAGTACAGGTCTGACAATAAAGGAAACTTCGATGCCGGCTTGGGAAATTGCTGTTCAGAATCGTACGACAAAGAAGGGATTGATATTTCATTCTGATAGATCACCTCAATACGCTAATAAGATTTTTACTCGTAAATTAAACTCATATAAACATATTAAACGAAGTATGAGTGAAACAGCGAATCATTTGGACAATCCTATGCCTAAAAGTTTTTTTACTTCCTTTAAATCTGAACTAACATATTTGAATATTCTTATGACTAAAAAACAAATGGAAGAAAAAATATCTGAATATTTTGAAAACAGGCTCTAAAAATGTTAAAGTAGAAATATTATAAACTTTATGTTATGAAAAATTATGATCGTGCTTTTAAAGTAAATGCAGTCAAATTAAGCTATGAGAGAGGTAAAGGACAAATTGCAAGTATTGAAAGGGAGTTAGGAATAACTGCAAGTTGTTTGTATCGATGGCGACAAGACTTTGAAAAATTTGGAACAGGAAGTTTTTGCGGAACCGGCTACTTAAAATTAACTCCTGAACAGAAAACAATTACTAACCTTGAGAAAAAAATTAAAAATTCAGAACTTACACTTGAGATTTTAAAAAGTGGAAGTAAATATGTTGCTCAAGGAAAGGTAATGACGAAAGAGTTCATTGAAAACAATAAACATAAATTTTCAATTCTAAAAATGTGCAACTCATTAGAAGTATCTAGAACGACCTATTATTTAAGAAAGAAACAAGAACTTTCAGGCACAGAAATCCGAATAAATTTATTAAAAGAGCAAATTACAGCTATATTTTATGAATTTAAGCAAACATATGGAGGTCCAAAAATTGCTAAAGAACTTGAAAAGAGAGGATATATATTATGTAGTTCACAAGTAAATATTTATATGAAAGCATTAGGACTACGTAGAAAAGCCAAAAGAAAATTTAAAGCTACAACTGATTCATTTCATAATCATTATGTGTCTTCAAATGTTTTAAATAGAGAGTTTAAAGTTACTGACCCTTCCCAAGTTTGGGTTTCAGACATTACATATTTACAGACAAAGAGAGGCTTTCTATATCTTACCATTATTATAGATTTATTTGATAGAAAAATAATAGGATGGAGTTTAAGTGATACAATGGGCACAAAAACGACAACTTTACCAGCTTGGGAAATGGCAGTTAGCAATAGGAAAATTGATAAAGCGTTAATTTTCCATTCCGATAGAGGTTCTCAATATGCTAATAAAGTTTTCACAAAAACTTTAGACTCTTATAATTGCGTCAGACGCAGTATGAGTCGTAGAGATAATCATACTGATAATGCTGTTTGTGAAAGTTTTTTCAGTTGTTTTAAAAGAGAATTAATTAATAAGAACAAACTTCTGCCGAGAAAACAGATGATAGCAGAAATATACGAATATATTGAAAATTGGTATAATAAAAAGAGGAGGCATTCATATTTAGGCTATAGGAAAATCGAAGAATTTGATAGAATTAATAATTTACTCTGATTTTTTGAGTTGTTTTAAAGCGATATTAAGTGTAAAGAAGTAACAATGTTGTCTTTTATTAGATAATGGCTAAAAAGCACTTAAATATAATCTTTCTCATGCTTCAATATTTTTTCCTGTCTAATTGAAAAATGGTATTTGCATTACTCTTCTAAATCAATAAAATAAAACTACTTTTTATAACGGGTAAAGAGTCTGATAGTTACAATTAACTTTTTAATATGTAGCACATTTTTGAGATTGACACTCTAAAAATTCCTTTAGTTAGTACTAAGTTTATTAGATAAATTATTGATTTAATATACTAAAAACTCGATTTTTGTTTCAAAAAAAAATAGAATAGCTCTGTAAAAGTACCTTTTTTGAAGCTTATTGATTAATACTCAAATTGTACATCGCAGTTAATAATTTTTAAGGACACATAATGAATAATATATATTCATATAAAATATATATAAAAAAAAAAAAATAAAAAAAAAAATAATAAATAATAATAAAAATCGCATGCTTAGTATTAATGAAGAATTTCAATATTTTAATGAAAAAGATTGTAACTATAAAGAATTTTTGAATTGTCAAAAATTATTAAAAGACATTAATACTCTTACAGTGCCAAAACGTTCAGTTAGATTGTTAAGTGCAAAGAAAATTGAAAAAAGATTGCTAAAAATTAGTTCAGATAAGCTTTTGGCTGTAGAATATTGTTTGGTTTTCTTGTCGAATCTCGTACATATAGAATTTATCAGTAATAATGAGAAGTGGAAATCGTTGTCTAGTAAGGTTTTGAGAGAGCAGATTCCAGGATCTGATGGGACTTATAAAAAGGTTATAGAATTTTTACTTGACCCAATATTTTCATTTAGTCCTTTGATAGAAGTTAAACTAAACGACAGAGAGACTGAAACATACGAAGTAGGGGCAAGGTCAAAGCAGTATAGACTCTCTAGCTTGTTTTTTAGTAATAAAGTTGAAATATATAAAATATCAAATTCTTATCATAAGAAAAAAAGATTAGATATCTATCTCACAAAAATAATAGAATCGAAGAATAATTTGATTGTAACAAATCTTTTGAATATATATCCCAAGTTAACCCTTCCTGTAGAAAACGAAATATTAGCAGAGGCTAAAAGGTTAGTAAAGATGAAATACAGGAATGGCAAGGGGAAAAAATTGACAATTTTAAATGGGAGAAAGAAGACCGATCTAGTGGATCAGCAACGAATTTATTTAGAAGACAGTTTAAAATTGTTTAGATATTTAACTGAGAATGGATTTAAATATCCCTCAATATCTGGAGAAAGATCTGGGGGGAGGGTGTATGATTCAATAAATATGATGCCTAGATTTATTCGTAACCTTATTAAAATTGATAATGAGAAAACTATTGATATTGATTTCAAATGTTTACATCCAAATTTAGCTGTAAGGTTATATGGAGGTACCAAAAAATATATTACTCATGAGCTGATAAAGGATAAGTTAGAAATGGAGTTAAATATTGTAAAGGAAGAGCATTTAAGTTTTTTTAATAAAAAGACTCAACAGATGAAACAAAGTGTATTATATTCTTATTATAAAACAAATGAGCCAACGATGTTAAAAAATATTATAGCTGACAAGAATAAAAATAATTACAAAATTACGAGTCAAAAAATGTTTGATTTAGAAGTCAAAATAATGACCGAATGTATTAACAGATTAAACAAGGTAGGAATAGACGTTTTGTACGTCTTTGATGCTCTTTTGGTTAAATGTAGCAATCAAAAAGCTGTCGAATATACAATGAATCAGGTCGTTTCTGAAATGGGAATTTATACTAATGTTGGTTAAAAAAATAGTCTTTATTTTGTAAGTGTTTGGTTTTGAAAGTCTTGATTTTATATTGCTTTTTATAGAAATAGTGGTTAATACAGGTTTGTCAAGCAATGATCTATTAATTGTTTTATATATCAAATTTGAGTAAAAAACTGTTATAGGGAATTTTTTAAAATACAAATCAATTGCTTGAATTAGAATGAAAAAATTTGATATTTCTTAATTATTTTTTATTGTTTGGTCTAGTATGTTGTAAGATTTTAGATTTTACCTTTTTTTAGGCTCTTTCCTAGTTTCGGTTCTATTTTGTAGTCCTCAAGAAAAGATCCGGAAAGACTTTTTTAATTCGCTTTTTATTGGTAAAAATATTACAAAAAATATTTTTTTGTAAGTATTATTTGTAATATATTTGAAGGGATCAGTTTGTTTATTGCCTGATTAACAAGTGACAATAGGAATAGGAATATGAATTAAGCAACACTCAAAATTAATTATGTTATTAACCGATAATCATTTAACTGTTGTGGTGGGGATAGACATCCACTTTACTACTTTACCACCATTCAATCCTTTTCATCCTTATATAGGTATTGTTATTGATCCTGCTGATTACATTCCTTTTTTAGGCACTTCGGTACATGTAAATGGTTTTAAACGTGGGAATTCTGATACAGGAGGAATAATCATTCCACTACAGCATATTCCGCTTTTTACGCCACCTTGGCTAATGATGCCTATTATTGGGCATGAGAGTATGAACTTCTTTGCTTCGCAAACGGTATTTTCAGACGGTACGCGAATGAGTCCTAAAGGACATATGCTGATGACTTGCAATGATATTGGGATTCCACTCTCGATGTCATTGGGGAAAACCAAAGTGGGCAAAAAAATGTTACCGTTTGCTCCAACGCTTTTTGCCCCAACCTCATTTTCATTGCCTATCCCAACAGGAAAACCTGTGATGGTTGGCGGACCTTATCCGCCCGATTGGGGCGGTATGCTTACCGGATTGGTTGCCAGTATTGGTTTTAGCACGTTATTGAAGAAAACGAGAGGTCTTATTAAAAAAATCAATACGAGTGGTAAATGCCCAGCAGGTCTCAAAAGAATCCTGTGTAGATTTGGCTTTGAACCTATAAACTTAATTAATGGTGCTGTAATTTATGAAGGGAGCGATTTTGATATTGCCAGTCCAATTTCTTTAAACTGGCAACGTACTTGGTACT
Source organism: Flavobacterium sp. CFS9 (assembly GCF_041154745.1). Lineage (NCBI taxonomy): Bacteria > Pseudomonadati > Bacteroidota > Flavobacteriia > Flavobacteriales > Flavobacteriaceae > Flavobacterium > Flavobacterium sp. CFS9. Next base: position 3,342,790 of record NZ_AP031573.1, read on the forward strand.
CCGATTCTAATTATGTAGGCTGGTTGGGTCATGGTGTACATTGTGTATACGACAGAGCAGTAGAGTTATACCCTGAAGACGATGCGGTAGGACTTCGTATGGAGGATGGAAGATTGGTTGTTTTTCCTACTCTCATGCCTGAAGAAGAATTTTATCTCCGTGAAGAAAAAACAACTCTGAAAAGGACTGAAGGCGGTTATCAGGCATACGATCATACAAACAAACTGTTTTATGATTTCACACTTTTTGATGGCAAGAAATACCAGCTCACTCAGATTACCAATCATGCGGGACTTTCTATCATTTTTGAATTTAAAGGATATATCCTGAACAGAATCATTGATTCAGCAGGCAGAGCCATCAAAGTAAGTACGAAGGAAGGACTTATTCAAAAGTTAGAACTCGTTAGCCCTGAGCAGGACGAACTTTTGGTAGCGTATGAATACGATCAGGAGGGTAACATAAGTGCCATTATTGATGCACTTCAAAAGCCAACCACCATTGAATATGAAAACCATTTGATGGTCAAAAAAACAGATCGTAACGGTCAGACTTTTTATTGGGAGTACGACACCCAAAACCGTTGTACCCACACTTGGGGTGATGGCGGTTGGCAGGAAGGTTGGGTGGACTATCATACGGAAGAAGGCTATAACTTAGTTACTGACGCCAACGGAGCTGTAACCACCTATTATTACGAGCCAAGTCAGTTGGTCACACAGGTAAAAGATCCTATGGGTAACAGTACTTTTTATGACTACACAGAGTTTATGGAACTCTATCGCGAGATTGATCCCGAAGGACGCATCTTGGGCTTTAATTATGATGAAAGAGGAAACAAAACCAGTACAGTTTACCCCGATGGTACAGAAGAAATCATGATTTATGATGAGGAGAATCGTCCATCAATTGCCATAGATCCCGAAGGCAATAAAACGGTCTATCTGTACAAAGAAGATAGGGAGGATCAGCTCAAAACAATTATTGCTCCTGATAAAACTACTACCCATTTTAGTTATCATGATAACGGATTATTAGCGACAGTTGCCAAAAACAACAACAAACTAGAACTGATTTATGACGATCAATTCAACCTTATTGAGTGGCGTGAGAATAGCGAAAAGTTAAAGTCATGGGAGTATGACTATCGTGGGCGCGTACAGGCGATCTACACTCCGATGCAAATGGCTGATTACTTTAGTTATGATGCACTGGATCGGGTAAGACAGATTGTAGAGAAAGACAGTAATGTCATACAGTTCACCTACAACAACTATGACGAAGTAATAGCCCTAAAAGACAATAAAAATAGTATTAAGTTCAGTTATACCCCAATGGGAAGCCTTGCTACTCGAGAGCAGAATGGCGTAAAAGTGCGTTTTGATTACGACAAGATGGAGCAATTGAAAGGCATCAAAAACGAAGACAATGAAGTCTACTATTTTGATAGAAATAAAGCAGGACATATAATAAAAGAAGTAGCTTTTGATGGTATGGTGAAAAAGTACCAGCGTAATTTGGCAGGTGAAGTGACCGGAATAGATCATGGCAACGGAAAATTTACAGAATACGAACAAGATGCACTGGGACGCATTACCAGAGTGGATTATCACGACGGTACTTGGGAAACGTACAGTTACAACAAAAATGGACAGCTCATTGAAGCTACCAACCAAAACGTAAGCATTTATTTTGAACGAGATGCTATAGGGCGTATCATACAAGAAACTCAAAAACAACAGCTCGATGCCACCCAAAATGGCATAACGCTCTTATCAACCTATAACGCTTTAGGACAACGTATCAATATCAGCACCAGTCTTGGAGCCGATATTAATACCCATTACAACCAAAAAGGACAGCTGGAGCGAATAGAAGCCCAAAGCAACGAACTTAAAGAACAGCATCAGAAATGGGAAACCACACTGAAACGAGATGAATTAGGACGTGAAATAGAGCGATTTGCCACAGGGGGACTGCACATTAAAACCAGTTACAACAACAGCGGAAAACAAAAAGAGCAGGAAGTATTTACGAATGGCAAACGTACCGGATCACGTTTTTACAATTGGGACACCAACCAGCAATTGCGCAGTGTTGTAAACCAAATGAATTCAAGTATTACCTACTTTGACTATGATGACTTTGGCAATTTAGCTAAAAGCTATAATGGCACTGAAGAGCTCTATAAAACTCCGGATGCAGTAGGTAACTTATACAAAACTCCCGATCGTAGTGATCGTAAATACGGTAAAGGCGGTAAACTGCTACAGGACGAAAAGTACCATTACAGATACGATGAGCTCGGTAATTTGATACACAAAAGCACAAGAAAAATCAATGAGGAGCTAAAGTTTGAAAAACCAACTAACTGGATCGACAAACTGGCGGGCAACAAAACCGAAGAAACAATATTACAGAAGGAACATCAAAAATGGCAGAACGGAGATACCACTTATAGCTGGTTGGCGAATGGAATGCTGGAAAGCGTAACCAATCCTGATGGAAAAACAGTACAATTTGAGTACGATGCTTTGGGCAGACGTACTGCAAAAATTGCAAACCAAAAAATAAATCGCTATGTTTGGGATCGAGACGTTCTTATCCATGAATGGGAATACGATGTAAAAGATCGCCCTAAATTAATAGCCGCTGAGGATGATTTAGTCTATGATAAAACGGAATCAATTGAAAACCTTATAACTTGGGTATATCAAGGTGGTTCTTTTGTTCCATGTGCTAAGATTGTTGGAGAAGAAAAGTTTTCAATTATTAACGATTATGTTGATCGCCCAGTACAAGCTTACAATAATACAGGTGAATTAGTTTGGGAGGCAGAGTATGATATTTATGGGGATTTATTCAATCTAACAGGCGATAGAAATTTTATTCCATTTAGACAGTTAGGGCAGTATGAAGATGTAGAAACAGGACTATACTATAACCGCTTTCGATACTATAATCCTGAGACCGGATTGTATTTATCTCAGGACCCGATTGGAATTGAAGGAAATAATCCAAATTTCTATGCGTATGTATTCAATTCAAATTTTGAATTTGATTTGTTTGGACTGGATTGTCAGGTTCATCACTTAATACCTCAGGCAGTTTACAAACAGTTTAAAAAAGACTTTAAGAAAATAAAAGGTTATTCTCAAGCTGTAAACCACAGATTAGCGAAAAACAGGAATAATTTAATTGATTTAGATACTCCTTTTCATGGAAATCATCCAAAGTATAATGAGTATGTAACAAGTAAGTTGGAAGATTTAAAATTGCAACAAAAATTTGATTTAGATAATATATCAAAGTTGCAAAATCATTTAAGGGATAAAATTGCGGAAGCACAAAAATCAGGGTTAAATCTAAATGATTTTTTTGCTAATCTATAATAGTAAAAGAAGTATGTATAAGAACATTAGAACAGAATCAGATCCTAAAATTATAGGAGTCAATAATGGTGTTTATCAAGTAGAATTGAATGATAGAAAGTCATTCGTAAACAAAGAAGAAAAAAAAAATTATGAAAATTATTTTGATGGAAATTTCAATTCATTTTCAATAGATAATTTTAAAAACATTGAAAAAAACAAAGTTACCATATTAACGTATTTTCCATTAAAAAAAGCAAAAGAAACTGATTTTGTAAGTTTTTCGCCAAACGAAATGGGTTTGAATTTTATAATTTCTCAAAAAGTTCTTGATATATTTGAGAGTTTTAATTTATGTGAATTTATAAAGATACCAACTAAAATTGAGGGGTTTAAAAATAATTTCTATACAATTGGTTTTCCCATTACTAATTATGATTTTTTAGATTTTCCAGAATCTTTTTTTTTAGATTCTTTGGGAAATCGAAATTTAATTGAATCATATGAAGAATATGATGTAAAGAGATATGATATAAAAGTAAAGAAGTTAAAATTAAGAAGAAAAACTAGTAGTAATATTATTTATAGTCAAATTAAAGGTTTGTTTTTTTCAAACGAATTGGTAGAAAAGTTAAGACAAGAAGATGTAGTAGGATTTCAGATTTGTGATACAGAACTTGACTTCTAATCGGTGTGCATATTTTGTTCATAAAGACATAGAAAGAGAAAGTTGATAAATAATAAAACGATAAAACGCGATATGCTATTCGCGGGTTTTATCGTTTTATGAAAGAACACTTTTTTAGTTTTATAATTTTATAGGTGAGTATTAGTTAGATTGTAAAGGATGTTTCATTATCTAAATTTTGAATATCTCTCATGTATTCAATTATTTTTATCAAAAGTTACATTGTGTTCTTCCCCATTGAGTATGTCTTTTAATAGTAAATAAACAAAAAGGCGTATCTATTTTAGAGTATGCCATATCGTAAATACAATTTTAATCAAAATCTAAGCAGTTTTACTGAGTTTAAAACGTGTCAAAAATAACTACTCTAAAAACGATACAGTTAAAGGGATTTCTTTATCTTTGTTTCAACAAAGGTGAAGATTATGAAAACTGCAAAATATATTAGAGTTAGTACAACAGAGCAAAGCATTGATAGACAATTAACGGTTAATTATAAACAATATATTGACAAGTGTAGTGGTTCGATTCCGTTCAATGAACGTCCTACTGCTATAAAGTTATTAAATGATATTGCTGACAAAAAGATTGATGCCTTAGTCGTTCATTCCATAGATAGACTAGGAAGAAATGCTTTTGATATTCAAACGACCTTAAATTTATTAAGCACTCTTAACATAAATGTATATGTAGAAAACATTGGTCTGTATTCTATGATTGAGAACAAACCCAATTCTATATTTAAGATGATTACTGATGTTTTAAGCAACGTTGCAGAAATGGAAAGAACATCATTACTAGAAAGACAAAAGAAGGTATTTTAATTGCGAAAGCAAAAGGAACATACAAAGGTAGACAGTTAAATACTGTCGAAACACCTCAACAATTCCTCGCAAAATACAATCAATCACATTTAGAATTAATCAAAGACAAAAATTACTCAATTAGAAAACTCGCATCTATTACAAATTTATCAAACAATACAATCGTTAAGATTAAGAAAATATTAGGCAAAGTTGAATAACAAAGAATAAGTTAATAAATTACGATTTAAAAATACAATTTATGGACATTAGTAATCATATCACAAACAATAAAAATTGGTGGTTCAAAATTTTATTATCCTCTTTTATTATTAGCTTCATTTTTCCGGTTATACTATATAAAGATAAATCATCAACTTACAACGTCATTACTAACAGTTTTGGTTCAATTGTTGGAGGTTTAGTATTCTTTGCCCTTGTATATTTAATTACCCGATTGTTTAAGAAAAGACTTAGTGATAATCAAATTAAAACTGTTCTACTCATAAGTTTTAGCTTTTGGTGGATTCTTCAAATACTGAATCACTATAATTTCAAAATAGCTTTATAATAATGCGGATATCATGTCATAAATACCATTATCTAAAAACTATAAAATGGGAAAAAACTATGTTATTGCAGTCACAATATTATTTTTCAGTTTATCAACTGGAATAAGAGCTCAATCAGTAACTGTTACTAAAGTTTTGCATTATCTTGAAATTCAAAATCAAAATCAAATTGAAAAAGATTTAATAAAACTTGGCTTTAAGTTCAATAATAAAAGGAGCGAACCAAATATGACGGAATATTCATATTACAAAACAGATAATTATGGTTTGCAAAAAATAAGTATCTTCAATAATGATGAGCTTTTAAGTATCGTTTACAGCCCTGTGTCAGATTTTTATTTATCCTTGAAGGAAATAATGCTGATAAACGTGGATTTTACTTACGCATATACTAATAAGGAGACAAAATTCTATGAAAACGGTAATATGAGAATAGGAATAAATGATAAATATGAAACAGTATCGTTCTTTGTAAAATTAAACAAATAAAATCATTTTTTACATGGATAAATCACATTATTATTCGGATTCCTTTCTATTTAAGTTTACAATTTAAGAAAAATTAGAATGACAAATTCAAATAACGACTCATTTGAAAATCTATTTAGTTTTGTTACTAAATCAATAAAGGAAAGAGAAAGAATAAAAAAGGAATATTTAAAAAATGAGCCAGAAAAATATAGTATTTTTAGATTAAATTCTGACACCTTACTTTTAAGTATTGCTAAGCATCTTGAAGAAGAAAGTAAATCCTCAAATGAAACCTTAACTTATCAATACAATTTATTATACTCATTTATTAGAACTTATTTTGTTATTAGTGACCTAATTTTTAAATCTGATTTAATTGAAGCACATATATTAATTAGAAAACAAATGGAAACTTTAACACGTCTTCATGAACTAGATAAAAAACCTATAGCTAAATTATTAAAGAAAACTCCAAATGTTTTAAATCTTTTTGGTAATGCAGGAAAACCATTATATCCAATATTATCAGAAATTGCACATTTTTCTTCAATAGAAGTAGGGAATTTCATAAGTTTCAAAACTGCAGAAGGAAAAATTGAACCAAGCTTATTTCCCTTTTACAATAAAGCTAGTTTGTATTGCTATGAAAAACATGCATTCATTTCATTATATTTTATGTACTGGTTAAAGGAATTCGTTAAAAAGACTAATATTGAAAGTTATAAGCTTTCTGACAATGAATCAAAATTTGATGAGATTGTTGAAATGGCTTTTGAATGCAAAATAGTAAAATAAAATATTTGAATTTGAAATCAGAACTGACGAAAGCCCCGAAACAGCCTAAAAGACTTTTAAGCTCTTCAGCTACAATTATAATTAGGGATGTTTATTAGGATCTATAACCCTGAGTTTGTAAGTTCAACGCCCTGTCTACAAATGAAAAGCCACTCTTTATAGAGTGGCTTTATTTACGATTGAGGTATCTTCTTAATATTACTAGTTTGATTGGTCATTAAAGAGTTTTTTAGTCTGTTTTTTAGTTAAATACATTCCTAATGAAACTATATTGTTTTTTGATATTGCAATATATAGAGACTTGGTTCCCATAGATTTTTTAAAGTTTGCATGAACTGCAGTTCCTTCTTTAGTTTGAAAAATAAATCCTTCATTATCTTTATATTCATCTTTATTAAAGCGATTTTTAACCTCGCTATAAAAAGAATCTATCTCTTCTGGGGTCAATATAAATTTAGCTTGAACATTTAAAATTTGATATTTAGAATCTTGAAATATAAATGAAGTATAATTATCATACCAGTTAGCTTCTATAAGTGTAGCTCCCATTATTGATGCTTTTGTAATCAATTTTGGTTCTAATGTTTTATTGTCAATAATTTGAGCATCAACTAAAGATGTGTATAATAAGGTAACAAATAGTAATAATAATTTTTTCATTTTTTTTTTGATTTAGTTAATATTTAGTGATTTAAATTTTAAGTATTTAAATGTCTTACATCATAGTTTATATCGCAAGTTGACATATGTGTTTACTTCCGAGACAAATATATAAAGTATTATTGACAATCATGTCAACAGAGTCAATAAAAAAAATCAATTTTTTCGTTAAGCAATTCGGAATCAATTTGAAGGAAATCAGACAATCAAAAAATATGACCCAGCTCGATCTAGCAACTGCGATGAATGATTTGAGTTCTGAGTCGTTTATTGATAAGACAACAATTTCTAGAATTGAAAATGGGCGAACAAATATAACCTTAACTACTTCTATAAAACTTTCTTTAGCACTTGAAGTAGATTTAAAGGTACTTTTTGATTTTAAATTATAAGATTAAAAGTAGATGTTAAATATTTAAATAGTTCTAATTAAAGACATTTTCAACAGGTTCTTTAATATTGACTAATTCTATAGTGCTATAAGAAAAGCTTTCAATGTTAATTGGGGGAATTATTAGACAGATAGTCATCAACCATCATTTCTAAATCTTCATCGCTAATAGGATGTCGTGAAGGAAGTTCTTCATTAAGATATCTTTCATTTAATGGTTTTCTTGCTTCCCAGCCGAGTTTGATCGGATTGGGTTTGTTGAGGTCGTATTCTTGCCATCCAAATATGTTTATTAGAACTCGCTTTTTATCTATAATGACGTAATTAATAATTTCTTTAATTTCATTTTTAAATAATTCAAGATCTTCACTAAAATATTGAATATCTATTTCTAGTGCATTTTCAGCCGTTTTAATGACATCTCTGAGTTTGTTGTTAGTTCTGTTGTATTCTTCTATTTTGGTGGCTATTTCGGCTTTAATTTCGTTGTATTCTTCATTTGTGAATTCCGAATCAAGATACAGATCTCTTACTTTTTTTTGTCTGTTTTTAAGTTTTTCAACTTCCCTACTATTTAAATCAATTTTAGCCTTAAAAGCTAATATTTGTAGTTTGAAGTTTTCACGAATTTGTTCCTCTTTTGTTTTCTGTGCGTGTTTTATTACTGCTTTACGTATCATTCTAAATAACCAAGGTCTATTAATTGAATTTTTACATTTTTCATCTTTACAGATAAAACAATTAATTCCTCCTTGTACTATTACTTTTTGATGCATTACATTGCCACAGACACAAGTGATTTTTCCATGAATGATATTAGTATGTACATATGTTCTACTTCCAAATTTGCTTCTAGTATCGATAGAATCATTTGCTTTTTGCCATAATTCTCCCGAAACAATTGCCGGAACATTGAGATCCAGATTATTATATTTTCTTTCCCCCTTATGGAAGGTATTTCTTATTATGCCACTGAGTGTTCCAATAGCTATTTTTCGCCCAAATTCAGATTCAATCAATGCGGATATATTTCGCATACCAAGGTCTTTTGATGCAAGTTCGAATATCTTTCTAATCATTGGCGCTTCTGTCTCATCAATTACAGGGGTACCATCTTCTCCTTTTTTATATCCAATAATTTTTCCACCAAAAGCTAAATTTTTTTTTGCTCTTGACATTTTTCCCGAACTTATTCTTGAACCAAGTAATCGTCCTTCATTAGATGACATTACACCCAGCATAGAAATCATCATTTCCGAAGCAAAGGATCTTTTGCCGTAATCGTCAAGAGTTGATACATTTAAATCTTTGATGTGAATATTAATTCCTTTTTCTATATACTCCTCAACTATATTTTGGATATCATTATTTTTTCGCCCAAGCCTAGAAATTTCTAAAACTAAAATATTTTTAACATCTTGGTTTAGTTCAAGGTATTTTTTCATTTGATTAAATCCAATTCTCTCGTCAGATTTTGTTTTTGTACCACTTATTTTGTCTTCAAATATTTTTACCAGAGTTAAGTTTTTTTTAGAAGCAAAACTTTCAATATCATCATACTGTCTTTCTAGAGATTGTTCTTGAGTACTCACTCTGAGATATGCAACTGCTTTCATTTACACGAAATTTTTCTGTAAAAGTATAAAAGAATATTGAACTATATGTTATAATTAATTATTAAAGTAGCCCGAACTATCAGTGATTTGGATCATTCCGAAAATATTATTTCATCTCATATTGCCGAAGCCATTCAGTACAGAAGTCTGGATCGAGACGGCTGGCTGGGCTAAAAATTTTAAATTTTTGGTTTGAAATTTTAATATGATGTGGTGAAAACTTAACTCAATTCTATAAAATCCTCAATATGAATTTCACCTAAAAAATGTACATCATGTGAAACCACAATTAAAGTTCCCTGATACTCATTTATAGCTGAAGTCAGAATTTTGATATTTTGAATATCAAGATTATTTGTTGGCTCATCCAGAATAATCACATCAGGAGCCTCACTGTTGATGGTTAAACAGCAAAGCATCAGGCGCATTTTTTCACCTCCGCTTAAAGCGAAACAAGGTTTGCTCCAGTCATTTTTTGAAAACAGAAACTTATTCAGCTTCATTTTTATATCGTGTTCCTGTAAACCGGAAGCATTAAATTTTTGGGCTTGTTCATAAACCGAAATTTGATTTTCAATAAGTGAATAATCCTGATCAATGTAAATTAATTTAGAATTGGCTTTGTAGACATTTCCTGTTTTGGGTTGCAATTCGCCCATGATTATTTTTATCAAAGTCGTTTTTCCGGAGCCATTTAAACCTTTCAGGGCGATACGCTGCCCGCTTACGATTTGAAAATCAAGTTGATTTTTCCACAGCAATTGATCATCATAACTGTGATTAATTTCAGATGCTTTGAAAAGTATTTTTCCTTTATGAAGATTTGTTTTATCAAAACCAAATTTTATTTGATCAATATCCGGTAATGTTGATCGCAATTCCTGTAGATCCTTAGAAATACCTCCAATTTTTTCAGTATGAACACCTTTTGTTCTGGCCGTACTGTTTTCGGCATTGTTTCGCAAAGTATTCATCATAATTCTTGAAACTCCGGCTTTTTTCTGCTTCTTTTCACCACGGGAATCCAGTTTGTTTTGGCGTTCCAATGTTTCGCGTTCTTTTTCTTTTGCTTTGCGTAAAGCCTTCTCTTTGCTTTGAATATCGTGATTTAAAGCATTGTTTTCAATCTGTTTTTGTTCAGTATAAAAATCGTAATTACCACCATAAACTGTAATTCCATGTCCTGATAATTCAAACACAGAATGTAGCAAATTCAATAATTTCCGATCGTGACTTACTACAATCAAAGTTGAAGAGGTATTTTTTATGAATTCATATAATAATTCTCTTCCTGAAATATCCAAATGATTACTCGGTTCATCGAGTAAAATCAGTTTTGGTTCATGAATTGAAATTCCGGCCAGGAAAACTTTTGTTTTTTGTCCGCCACTCAATGTTTCAAGTTTTTGGTTCCAGTCTAAATCTTGTAGCTGCCAGTATTGCAATGCTTCATTGCAACGCTCTTCAATTGTCCAGTCGTCGTTTAAAATGTTGAGATTTTCTTCGGAAACCTTTCCGTTAAGAATTTCGTGCAAGGCATTCAGTTTATTTTCAACCTGAAGAGCTTGAGCAATCGTAAATTGATTAAACTGTCCGAAAATTTGAGGCAGATAGAAGGGTTTCGAATCTGTTTTTATTATACCGTCTGCAGGTTCTAATTCGCTTGCAATAATTTTTAGTAATGTTGATTTTCCAACACCGTTGTTACCAATTAAAGCAATTTTTTCGTGATGGTTAACTGTAAAAGTAATTTTATCAAACAACAGATCTTTGTTTGAATGTAAGTATGAGATATTCTGTAAAATAACCATAATTTCTTTCTTTAGGGAATAAACAAATGGGCAAGCCATTTTATAGCTTACCTTAAAATTGTCCGAAAGAAATTTTTATTCACATTGAGATGCTGCGGTTTATTTATTGCTGCAAAGATACAAAAAATAGTTTTTAAGATTTGAATTTCAACTTATTCAAATTTTAAACTGGCATTTTTAGACATTAAATAGGAAGTAAGTTTTTTAATTTTTCCTTTTTCCATTTCAAAAACATCACAGAAAACGGCATCCAGTTTATGACCATTTTTCATATTTCCCTGTACGGCACCTTCGGCAATAACGATGTCATTTTCTTCGATCATCTTGATAATCTGAATCGTGGGACTGCCTGTAAAATTGTCGTTTTCAATTTCTTTATCAAAAGCTTCTTTTCCTGCGTGCTGATAAATTCCGGGCATTTCCCAAATCACATCATTAGTAAGGCAATCTAAAATTCGTTTATGATCGCTTACCATAAAAGCTTCCATATATTCGGTTACGGTTTGTTTATTAGGTGTCATGTCTTAAAGGTTATGATGTTAAAACTGATTTTTGAACGACTATATTTAGGTGTAGTATAAAATTACTGTTTTTTAGAAACATTCCAAAAGCTGATTTTTCGTCTCGTTACAAAACCTAGTTTTTCATATAGGCCAATGGCACCAACATTATTTTCAACAACATGTAAAAAAGGAGTTTTACTTTCGTCTAAGATGCTATTGACAACATGCGAAATCAATTGTTTGGCATAACCTTTTCCGGTGTGATCGGGATGTGTGATAATAGCACTCACTTCTGTAAAGTCATTCATTTTCATACGTTCACCTGCGACAGCTATCAATTGGGCTTCTTTAAATATTCCATAATAATTGCCCAATAAAGGAGTTTTGGTTTTAAAATATCCCGGCTGTACCAAATTAACCAGTTGTAATAATTCGGGATTATGACTTTCAGTAAGTTTGACAATTTCAGTATCGATCGCAAGTTGAATTTTGTCCTGGATAATCATTTGCAGACAAATCAATTCTTTGATGATTATCAAAGAATCGTCTATTTCAGGTTTTTCACCCACTATAAAAAAAGAATTCGTTAACAACCCATATTGTTCTGTGGCCGTTAAAGTGCTTTCCGATACTATAAAACTTCCAAAAGGACAATAATCCGGATTGTAAAATTTAGTACCAGCATACTCAAGGGCTAATTCGGAATGGTTTTCGGATAATGCATACCAAACCGGATTATCTAGTTTATGGTCTTCTTTATTTGTCATTATTTTAAAAGAATAATTTTTTAGGATCGTACTATATTCGACTTTTATTATTTCTCTTTTATAGGATAGAAAAATCGAAATGAATTCGATGCTGCCGGATGTAAAATCGTACCGTGATTTTCAAGCGGGAAATAATCGAAATACACTTTTATATTTTTGCTTTTTGAAGCTTTAATTTTTTCAGTTAGTAAATTAGCATCGACTTCCATCACTCTCGGGATTTCTGTTGGTGTAAGCCCTTCTTTACCAACTGCAATATAAATATCGGTCTGCTGACTGAAATTTTCCTGCAAAATGGCGCTGTCAAGATTGAGTATGGAACCATTATTCCACCAAATGCTTGGGCTTACAATAACATATTTATTAAAAAGCGTTGGTTTTGTTAATAGAATTTCAGTTCCCAGTAATCCTCCCAATGATTGTCCCATAAGGGTTTTAGAGTTATTGGCGTTGTATTTTTTTTCGATAAAAGGCTGTAATTCTTTTTCAATAAAAGAAATGAATTTATCAGAATGACCCGAAGTTGGAAACCTTTTTTGATCTTTTTCGATAGTTGTCGGGAATGTAAAATCTCTTCTTCTGTCGACAGTGGCAATTCCCACAACAATTGATTTAGGAACCTGATTGATCCATTCGAAACTATTAAACTGCACCAGACCGGCGATATGAATAAAATCTTCATCAGCCGAACCGTCCAATAAATAAATTACGGGATATTTTGTTGCCTCTTCGGCTTTGTAACCTTCCGGAAGATAAATATTCAGAATCCTTTTTTCTCCTAATTCCTTCGATTGAATTTCATCGATAACTCCTAATACAAATGGCTTTGCGGTTTCTTTTGGTTTGGTTTTATTGGTTTGGCAAAAGATAAAAGTGGTAGAAAGGAATAAAAAGACAAGGGAAAATAATTTGTTCATTTTTGCAGTATTTAGTAACAATGGGGTAAAATATTATGATGTGAAACAGGAAAATTATATAGAACTAAAATACAAATTTTTGACATTCTAAAATCTTAATTGAAACGAAAAAAAACTCAAAAATCGACTATAAAATAAATCCCTTTCATCAAACAATGAAAGGGATTCGTTAAGTGTTTAATGTTATTGAATTCTCTTAAAAAAAGGAATAACCTAATATGACAGATGTCGTTGAAAATGAGGAGTTCCAGGTTTGATAATTGCTTAGAATAGTTCTGCCAGCCAAGTATCTAAACTCTATACAGTATCTGTCACGAAATTTTCCACCAATTCCAAATACCAGGGAGTTACGGGAACTAACATCTAATTTACTTACAACCGAACCGTCTTTTCTGGAGACTTCTATTTTCGAATTCGAATCAAAATCAATTAAGAAAGATGCATTTACAAATATCTTGGAGTTATTTTTAAGGAAAAAGTAATGTCTAATTCCTATTGGCAGTTCTATTGATTTATAATCTACTTTTGCGTTTACTTCACCACCTGACAAATTGGAGGTTTGTTTGGATTTTTCACTACTATAGTATTGATAAGTTGGTTCTACGATCACTGCCCACTTATTTTTATTAAAGGGGAAAATAAATTCTGCTTCAATACCCAGACTAAGATTTGTTTTAGAATCAAATTTAAAGTCGTAATAATCAAGTGGCGAGTTGCTTATTGATAAAGAGCTGCTGTTTAGCCTTGGTCTTAAGGTTAAATTAAAGAGATCTTTCTTTTCTTTAGACTCAAAAGTGGCAAAATTAGTATCACTGCATTTGTTGTACTTGATGAAAAATTTTAACAGTTTATTGGTGCTGTAGTCTAAAATTTCGTATTCTTTTTGAAGGATATTTTCACATTTTAGATCAATAAAAAGCTGTTCTCTGAAGTAATTATTTTTCGCAATTGTAGAATTTTGGTCTATCAAATAGCTTTTGTGAATTAATTGCTTTATTTCGGTATTATCCATTTTATAGAAGAAACGTCTTAAGTTTCCATCACTGTATAAATAAAGAGATGCTTTTCCTTCAATAAGTACTTTTAAGAATAGAGTTTCTTCTTTTAGATCAGGATTTTTATCCGTACTCATATTTTCTATGTTTTTTGAGGAGCGGTCTATTTTAACCAAAGATCTGATGTATTTACTTTGTCCGGTGATTGCAAATTCTTTTACAGTTTTTATATCAGCCGTAATGATATTCGTATTGTCAGAAAGTTGGTATCTAAAGCTGGTAGGAGTACTTTTCCAATCCAGATTTTCAATTTGACACTCTATTTTTTGATCGTTTTGGTTAATAATGTAACCGTGTTCGAAAAGGATTTGAGAATAACTGCTAATGTTTATTATAAGAGTTAATACAAGAAATAAGGCCTGTTTTTTCATTAAGTTTTGGTTGTCGTTTATTATTTGGTTTGAGTGTAAATGTAATGTACAGAATCGGCATAACATTACGTAAAACCGTAAAGCCCTCGATTTGTTATTAGGAAAATTTAGTAGTGGTATTTGCCCTGTCGTTCGTAAATGTTAGGACAAGCGAAGCGTTTTTTAAGCAGATTTTTGTTTTAATTGCCTAAAAAAATGCCCTTAAAAGTTTAAAAATAGATAGCAGAAATTACTTCACTTCCGTTCCTTCGAACTTTATTCTGTTGTCATTTACGTGAACCAATTCGTCAAGTTCGTAGATGTTTTTATAGCCGTACCCGTACAGATTAATATGTGTAGGAATGTTCAAAGCCAGCATAACCGGTTTTCTGTTGGCTAAAATCTGAGACTCGGGTGCACTTTTTGGAAGAGCCATTTTTGAAGCGAAATCTATCGGATCGCCATTAAAATTGTTATTGCAGTAAATCAGTATTCTGGTGTTAGGATCAGGAATTAGCTGATGAAGGTTTTCCTGCGTAAAATCGGTAAAATCAAGATGAATAGCTCCTTTTAAATGTTTTCGGTTGTAACGAAAATCAGAGCGCGTGTCTAAAATAACAGTATTCTCTTCCTGACTCATTTTAAGAAAAAGATCGAGATTCACTAAATGATTTGCTCTTGCTTTTTCGACTTCGGTAACCAGGTTTTTAAAATCATCGTAATCGACTAGTGCTTTTGGATATTGCTGCTGGTTTGTCATTGCGGTAGAGGTTTTGGCCGTTTGAGATTGTGTAACACAGCCTGTGAAACAAAATGATACTAAAAATAGAATGGTTATGCTTTTCATTTGATGTCAGTTTTATAGTTCAAATTTATTTTTTCATCAGACCCCACCGCTTTTAGTAAAACGTTGGACTTACCTCCTGAATTTATTCCTCACAATAATATCTTTTAATCTCGCTTTCAGGTCTTCTCCTGTATCAAAAACCATTTGTTCATTGTTTGGAAAAGGCACAGCTCGTTTGTTGAAATAACTGATATAATTGTCTTCACAGGCACTTCTGTCTCCTTTATAGGTAGAGTAAATATTCTCAAAAATAAACTCACTGCTTACCGGAAAAGATTGCAGTAACTGATTGGTTTTTAAATCTACATAATCCACATTTGCTGTGATCTGGCAGGATTTAAATTGTCTGAATTCGTATACATTGGCACGAAGCATTCTGTAATTGTCTACTTTTATGTCTCTGCCCAAACTGTCTTTAACCGGTCTTCCTCTGCTGTCCAGAAGTGTTTTGACACCGTCTTTAATTTGTCTTTCTTTGATGAATTCTTTTTCTTTTACCTGCTCAGGCGAAATATTGATTTGCACAAAGTTTACAATCAGACTATAATCGTAAACGATGCCTTTTTGTCTCAGACTGTGGTAAACCGTCCATTTATCATTTAATCCATAGGTTTTAAAATCGAGTAAGTCATCCTGAAGTGGTTTCGGAATGACCATATTGGTCTCGTTTTTGGCATAAACATCTACAAAATCGGTTCCTTTAAACTGTGCATCTTCCATCAGTTTTTTGGTGTTTTTGTAGTTTGGACTAATGCTTTCCAAATAAGAAAAATCATCGTAGGCTTTTCTAAAATCCAGTTTATTATTTGATTTTAAAAGGGCAGAAGCATTCTCATACAAATATCTCGTCAATGCAATTTTACTGCTTATGATCTGATTCGTATAATTATCAAACTGGAATGTGGCAGTTCTTCCTTGTTTCAACAGTTGCAGAGGTAATAAAGGTCTGATTTTTTCCTGGCGATTGTTCAACTGCATGTAGGTATTGTAAGTGCGTTCGGCATTTACCGGATTGGCTTCTTTTATCATTAATTCCAGGCTACGTAAATCTCTGTCTTTGGCTTTTGCAAAAGCCTCTTCCAGCAAATACACGTAATCTTGTTTTCCTTTAGAATCTTTTTTCGTTCTTAAAGCTTCAACGGCGCGGTCTATGGCTCCATCATAATTTCCATCGCTTAGCATGGATTGAGTCGTTTTTACACCACAAGACGACAGTGCTAAAAATAATATTGAAAATAGAAGCGTAATTTTTTGCATGATATTTTTTAATTGAAGGTGTAAATATATCTTTTTTAACTTTCAACAACTATGCCTTTTTTAAAATTATTTCGACGGGTAAATAAGGAGAGAGCCATGTTTAATATTATTCTGTTAATAGTTTTTTGATCAGAACAATTTGTCCCAGATGATAATAACTGTGCTCAATCATGGCTTCGATATTTCTTTTGCAGGTTCCGTATTTTTCGTCGAAAAAGACTTGATCCAGTTTTTCGTTGGGCATTTCTTCCACAAAAGAGGCAAATTCTTCAGCAGAGTCCCAGAATTTAATTAGAAAAGCCTGCCATTCTACTTGTGACTGGATAGGAGGGAAGTCAAAGCTGAATTTGTCTTTTATATCCAGTGATCCCCCTTTAAAAACATTATTTATTCCGCTAATATAATAATGAACATGCTGTGCCAAAAGCGAGATAGTATTGAGGTTTTTGACAGGAGTTACGGCGATTTTCCAATCCAGATTTTGCAGTTGGTCTTTGTAATTGGTGTTGGCAATCCAGGTTCCGTTAAGAATAGTTTCTCTAAAACGATTGGCAATTTCTAATGTATTTTCCATTTTTTGAGTATTTTAGATTTATTTTCTAGCAGACTTATTCCTGTTGAATCCACTCGTATTTTCCATCTTTAAGGTAAATAATCCCGCCTCCGCAGCTTTCTTCGGCATGAATAAAGATACCGTCATTTGGCAGTTTGATTTTGTCTTCTTCTTTTATTTCGTCATCGCCCAAGATTTCTCCCTGATCGTTTACATTGTTCCAGACAATTTCCCCTTTTGGGGCTTTTTCGAATATTCCGGCCCAGTCGATTTCTTCAAAACCCTGATAGAGAATAGTATTTCCCATTCCGAAATAATCTGTTCGGTTTCCGTTTCCGAAAATGATTCGTAAACCGCTTTTATCACTTTTTGTACTTCTTACAATTTCAACCGTTTCACTTTTTCCGTCACCGTCCAGTTCGCATACGATTTTATTTGTTTTGTGTTTGGTCGAAATCACAATGGTATCGGAGCTATTTTGTGTTTCTTTTTTCTCAGTGGTTTCAACACTGTTTTTTGCTGGAGTTGAAATTGTTGTGACCTCGGTTTTGGATTCTTTTTTGCAAGAGATAAAAACAAAGGCAGAAAGAAGTAGAATTTTAAATTTCATGTTTTTGAGTGAGACTTTTTTGGTAAGATTTGAAATTATCAAAATATAAATGATTGGAAACTTTATTGTAAACGGGTTGTATTTAGAATTTTATTATTTCCTAATTTTCACCTGATACACAATTTCCCAAAATAGGATTGATAGAATAGCATTGGTGAATATGGCAGTTTTAACTAAATAAGGATCGTATTTGGTAAGCAGATGTAAGTTGGCAAACTGTACGGCTAAAAATAAGGACAAAGCGGCAATTGCAACAGAGCAGATCACATTTAATACCGGTTTCCACTTTAAACCTAAGAAAGAATAAATAATGTTGAAAACAGCAAAACCACAGCCCAAAGTAATGTAGGGATCTGTTCCTAATTTCTCACCCAACTGCAGTAAAGGAGAAGTTGCGGTAAGATATAAAAAGAAAAGGATTGCATAAAAAAGGGTTCGTGTTTGAATTTTCATTTTGATGTTTTTTAAATAAAACGGAAAAGAGGTTTTATAGATTTAGATTTGTTCTCAATTTTAAATTATTCCTTTTGGCTCATGTGCAACGCAATTCTGTTTCCTTCACAGTCTTTAAATTCTGCTACCCAGCCAAATTCGCCGTTTGAGGTAATCGGAAATAAAATCTCAGCGCCATTTTTTACGGCCAGATTGATAGTTTCTTCAATATTTTCGGTATTCAGGTAAACAAGAGTTCCATCTATCGTTGGCTTGTATATTTCACCTTGTGCTAAAGCTCCCGATATGCCATTATTGCCCTCGATAAGCGGAAAGAATGCCATTTCGTTGTCATGAATACGATCACGTTCAAATTCAAAATCAAAAACTGCCGAATAAAATTGTATGGCTCTTTCGATGTTGGTTACCGGAATTTCAAAATAAACAACGGGGTTTGACTTGTTTTTCATTTTGTTGGTTGCTAAAAAAATAGTGTAAGCGAAGTTAGAGAAAATTTTAGTTCAATTTGCCGGATTTTATTTTTTCAATCTGTCGTTTGTGCCGAAGGATATGTACAATAGCATGTTCTGTAAGCTGTTCGATGTCGTACAATTGTCCCCAGCCCGTTTTTATTTTTAAGGAATCGTCATATTGTTCTAATTCATCGTCTTTAATTTCTCTGAAAACATTTTCAGTAAAGAGGAAAACATTCGTTAAGTCATTCAGATATTCAGCAATGGTGACATGAAAAATTCTGTTGGGACGCTCCATCACATGTCCTTTCCCGTTATGGATACTGATGGCATAGCTATAACCGGCACTTACAACGTGAGACAGAATGGCTTGTATGGATTTACAATCTTCGTTTGTTGTTTTTTCATCGATGATGTCTGTTAAAACATTATCCGGAATAGTTTGAATAACATTCTGAAGATCTGTTATTGCCTGTTCGTAGATATCAAGCAATGCTCCAACGGCTCCTGGTCTGTTCATTGTGTATTTGTTGATTTTCTCTTATTGCAAAAGAGCTTCTATTTTAGTTTCTGATTTTTCTTTGAGGACACTGTTAGGATGAAAATTCCAAATGATCAAAAATTTTCCTTTTGCAAGATATTCTTCCGGATGTTCATCAGATGGCTGACCGTCTTTTCCCCAAAGTAATCCTTGCAGAAATCGATCGCCTTTAAAAGTGTGTTCAAATTCAAAATACATTACAGATCCACGATCGGTTTTACTTTTAAAATTTTGAATCGATTTACTTTTTAAGGTTCCCACAATGCTAGCGTAGGTTTCAATATCATTATAAAAAGTACAGGCTTGTGGAGTAATACAAATATTACCATCGTTTAAAGTGTAACCTTTTGGAATTTCTTTGGGTTTTAATTTTAAATCGGCGATGGTTTGACTGAATAAATTGGTTGTAAATAGCAGGATAAGTGTTGATAGCAGAATTGTAGGTTTCATGGATTTTGGGGTTTGATTTGCTATGCTAAAATAGTAGTTATATTTGAATTTTGAGAAAGGAACAAAAGCTTTTGTATGGTGAAAAGCTTTTGGTTGTGTATACAAGGTGTTTTTGTTTTTCATGCTTTTGTTCAAAAGCATGATGCTCATGTATTAGCATGGGAAGTTTTAAGGAGGGTCTAACCCAAAGTGTGTCATTTCGACGAAGGAGAAATCTTCGCAAGAAACTCCGCAAAGAGAAAGAAATTAACTTGGAATTGAGATTGCAAATCATAAGAATAAATAATCTAAAAAATCCAAATCCGGGTTAATCGTTTTTATCAATTCTATTTTCTTTTCTCTACGCCAGTCTTTAACTACTTTTTCGCGAGCGATTGCTTCCTGAATCCAGGTAAACTTTTCATAATATAGTAAGTATGTAACGTTGTATTTTGATGCAAAGGTTTTCTTTTCGTTTGCATTGTTTTCTTTGTGTTGGCTTAAACGAACTCTTAAATTATTTGTAACTCCGGTATAAAAAACGGTTTTTGATTTGTTTGTTATGATGTACACGTAGTAAGTATGATAACCTTCTTGAAATTGCATTTTTTTGTAAAAATAAGTTTTTTTAAAGAATTTTCTTTCTTTTTATAATTTCTCTTCTTTGTAAAGTTTCTTGCGAAGATTTCTCCTTACGTCGAAATGACAAACGTGATGATTATTTTGCGTATGCTTCGACTTCATTTAGCCTGACGAAATGTTCGAAAAGATCTAAGAAGTCTGTTATCTAAGAAGTTTAAAAATCTAAAGAAAAAAAAATCCCGCCTCAATGAAGAAACGGGACTAAGTGATATTCTCTTTTTTTTTATTTTTAAACTGTTGCAGCAGCTTCCTGTGGCAACGGAATTTGATTTTTAAGTAAATCTTCGAAAGTTTCGTGAGCACGAATCAGGATTCCCTGACCGTTCATCCATAAAACTTCGGCTGGTTTGTATCTTGAATTGTAGTTCGAAGACATCGAGAAACAATAAGCCCCTGCATTTCTGAACGCTAAGATGTCACCTTCGGTAATTTCTGAGATTCTGCGGTTGTTGGCGAAAGTATCTGTTTCACAGATGTAACCAACTACCGAGTAAAAACGCTCTTTTCCTTTTGGGTTGGAGATGTTTTCAATATGGTGCTGTGAACCGTAAAACATCGGACGGATTAAGTGATTGAAACCACTGTCAACCCCTGCGAAAACTGTCGATGTAGTTTGTTTTACTACGTTTACTTTGGCTAAGAAGAAACCTGCTTCGCTCACCAGGAATTTCCCGGGCTCGAAAATCAATGTTAAATCTCTGCCGTATTCTGTACAGAAAGAGTTGAATCTTTTAGATAATTTTTTACCTAATTCTTCAATATCTGTTTCGATATCGTCTTTTTTGTAAGGTACTTTGAATCCGCTTCCGAAATCTAAGAATTGTAACTCTTTGAAATGTTTAGCCGTATCAAATAAGATTTCAGCGGCATACAAGAATACTTCGATATCTAAAATATCTGATCCTGTGTGCATGTGAATCCCCACAATATGCATTTTTGTGTTTTCAACAATACGCAAAATATGTGGTATCTGGTGAACAGAGATTCCGAATTTACTATCGATATGTCCAACGGAAATATTAGCATTTCCACCCGCCATTACGTGTGGATTGATACGAATACACACCGGTATATTAGGATGTTTGGTTCCGAATTGCTCTAAAATAGATAAATTGTCGATGTTGATCTGTACACCCATTGCGGCTACTTCTTCGATTTCTTCTAAAGAAACTCCGTTTGGTGTAAAGAAAATTTTGTCAGGATCATAGCCGGCATGAAGCCCTAATTGAACTTCCTGAATCGATACAGTATCTAAGCCAGATCCCATGTTCTTTAATAGCTGAAGAATGGCAACGTTAGACAATGCCTTCATGGCATAATTAACTCTTAAGTTTTCTACCTTAGAGAAAGCTTTAGTTAACCTGTTGTACTGAGATTGGATTTTTTCGGCATCATATACATATAATGGACTTCCAAATTGGTCTGCTAACTGCAGTAAATCTTTTGCTTGCATCTTTAAACTATTTTCAGCAAACTTATTACTCTTTTGCCGATTGACAAATTTTAAATTGAAAAATAACAAATTGTAACAAATTGTTATAAAATGAACATTTAAAGATTTTTTAACTTTTAATGGTTTCTAATTCTTATTTAGAGTGAATAAAAATTATATTTGCCCCAAAATTACATTATTAGAGATTATTTATGAAAAAGATTATTACATTTTGCTTGATTATCCTTACAGCTTTGGTAGGATTTGCTCAGGAAAAATCAAAAGACAGTTTGCAGACTAATAATTTAGATGACATTATTGTAACTGCAAGCCGAAAAAAAGAGAGTATAAAAGAGGTTGTTTCTTCTATTACGATTGTTGGAGCTAAAAAAATCCAAAGCCAGACGATGGTGAATTCCAATATCGGTAATATTTTGCAATATACAGTTCCGGGTTTAGCGACCGCGAGTAACCAAACTTCAAATTTCGGTCAGACTTTAAGAGGAAGACCATTTTTGGTTATGATTGATGGAATACCGCAATCTACACCTTTAAGAAATGGAGGTAGAGATCTTCAGGTAATTGATCCTTCGTCTATCGAGAGAGTCGAAGTTATTAAAGGTGCGACGTCAATTTATGGTAATGGTGCCGATGGTGGGATCATCAACTATATTACAAAGAAAAACCATTCTGAAGAAAAAATTTCTGGTGCAGTACAATTAGGTTTGATCACACAGCCTAAAACTTTTTCAGAATCATTTGGCTACAGAGCTTCACTTTCATTAGCAGGAAAGCTAAAGAAACTGGATTATGTAGTTGGATTTACACAAGAAAGATCTGGTGTTGCGACAGATGCTAATGGAGTGAACCTTTCACCGTTTTACAGTTTATCGAATTTAAACACCTACAATGGATTGTTTAAAATTGGATACGCACTAACTGATAAGCAAAGACTTGAATTCTCGTATATGGGGTATGCTTCAAAGTCATTTTTAGATCAGGATGTTAAGATTGGTAAATGGGGAGAAATTCCAACGATAGGAGTAGAAGCTGGTGGACGTTTGGGGACGCCTGAGGGAACTCCGAGAAACCATAATTTCAGAGTGGCGTACTCGAATTCGGAGATATGGAACAATACTTCTTTGGATGTTAATGTTTATGCACAGGATTTCAGAACGGTTTATTCGTACGACAGAGATCAGTTTTTAAATGGAGGGCAGTCGAATGTGGCTTCGCAAAAGAAAGGGCTTCGCGTCAATTTTGATTCTCGTCTTTTTGCCAATGATACCTATAAAGCAGAAATAATTTACGGTCTGGATTTGCTTCAGGATAAAACAGTTCAAAAGTTAGAGGACGGTCGTTTTTGGACTCCTCAAATGAAAATGCTGAATACAGCGCCTTTTGCGTTGATTAAATTTGATGCCTGGGGTAAATTTACTTTAAAAGCAGGAGCGCGATATGAAAACATTAAGGTTAAGGCGGATGACTTTAATACATTACCGGTATTAAATGCCAAAAACAATACGTACACCAAAAGTATTTTTGTTCAGGGAGGTGAGTTAGATTACAACGCCCTTGTTGGAAATATCGGATTGAGATACAACATTATGCCGGAGGTAAATGTTTTTACAAGTTATTCTCAATCTTTTTCGATCAATGAGGTGGGACGTATCTTAAGAACGTCTACAGAAAGTGTGATCTCGAAGTTACCAACTGATCCTATCATTGTAAACAATTACGAAATGGGTGTGGCCGGAGCGATTAAAAAGTGGTTCAACTATGAGGTAACCAGTTTTTGGAGTACTTCAGAATTAGGGGCTACCTCGATTCAATCAGCTGATGGCTCTTTTGCGATGCAGCGCGCTCCTGAAAACATCTGGGGTTATGAGGCTGTTGTAGGCTTTAATCCAATAGAGATTTTAAGTTTTGGAGGTGCTTTTGCCTGGATAGAAGGGAAGGTAGATAATGACAACAATGGATCATACGAAAAGTATATTAACGGATCCCGAATAATGGCTCCAAAACTTACTACTTATATTCAGATTCGTCCGTTGAAAAATCTAGATATTGAATTAAGTACTTTGCACAACTTCAAAAGAGACCGATTTGATCCAAATCCGACAACCAATTTGTATAGTTTTAACGAAGGTCCGGTAAAAAAATATACGGTCTTTAATTTAAGCAGTTCTTATTTGATCAATAAATCATTTAGATTAGGATTAGGAGTGGAGAACTTGTTTAATAAAGATTACTCACCTAATATTGCCTGGTGGCAGGCAAGAGATAAAGATTTTGTGAATGCTCCGGGAAGACGCGCGACTTTACAACTTCAGTACAATTTTTAAGTTTAGAAGAATCGTTCTAATTTGAAGTGTAATTTTATAATTTCATAATAAAGAAGCTTTCCGAAAAGTATGAACTTCCTCTTATTTATGTTATTGTTTTAAATGGCTACTTTAGTTCGACGCGGATAAAACAGATTTACGTCGTAAAAACGCGAATAAAAACAGATTTTTTTCCTCATTTAAAAGTTTTTTTAATTTTTTGAATCCGTTTTTATCAGCGTCTTCGCGATAGCGAATCCGTCAAATCAGCGTTGAATTAAGACTTTTAATTATTGCTGACCAAATAAATGCTTTTGGATTATAATTCAATCTAAATTATTTATAAAAAGAGGCTGTCCTTACTTTTAGAACAGCCTCTTTTATTTTTATAAAGGTGAAATGAGTCTGCGGCTTACAAACTTGGCAAATCTCCATTTCCTTTGGTTGGTAAATTGGTATAACCCATCAGGAACAAATCGACTTCTCTCGCTGCTTCACGACCTTCTGAAATAGCCCATACAATTAACGACTGCCCTCTTCGCATATCACCGGCAGTGAAAATGTGCGGTACATTTGTCTGGTAATTTTTGGCTTTATAGTTGTTTCTCATATCGATTTCCAGACCTAATTGCTCGCTTAAAGTTTTTTCCGGACCTGTAAATCCTAAAGCCAATAAAGCCAAATCACAAGGCCAGATTTTTTCTGAACCTTCTTTTTCGATTAATTCAGGACGTTGCCCCGGAGTCATTTTCCATTGTACTTCAACGGTTTTTAGTCCTACCAGTTCTCCTTTGTCGTTGGATAAGAATTCTTTGGTATTGATCAGCCAGTTTCTGTCGCAGCCTTCTTCGTGAGAAGATGAGGTTTTTAATTGTAACGGCCAGAAAGGCCAAGGAGTTGTTTCGCTTCTTCCCACCGGAGGTTTTGGCAAAATCTCAAAGTTGGTTACTGATTTAGCTCCATGTCTGTTTGAAGTTCCAATACAGTCAGAACCAGTATCTCCACCACCAATTACGATTACATCTTTACCGGTAGCCATCACCTGATCCTGAATTGATTCTCCAAACAAAACTTTAGTCTGCTGAGTCAGGAAATCCATTGCCTGAACAACGCCTTTGCTTTCGATACCTTTCGTTGGCAAACTTCTTCTTTCGGTTGCACCACCACACAATACGATAGAATCGAAAGAGTTTAATTCGTCTACGCTATAGTTAACGCCAACATTTACATTGGTTTTAAAAGTGATTCCTTCTGCTTCAAGAATGGCTACACGTCGGTCGATAATTCCTTTTTCTAATTTAAAATTCGGAATTCCGTAACGCAGCAAACCTCCAATTGCATTGTCTCTTTCAAAAACAGTTACGGTATGTCCGGCTCTGTTTAATTGCTGAGCAGCGGCTAATCCTGCAGGTCCTGAACCAATAACAGCAACTGTTTTTCCGGTTCTGATTTTTGGTGCCTGCGGTTTGATCCAGCCTTCAGCAAACCCTCTTTCGATGATGTTTTTCTCTATGTTTTCAATGGCAACAGGTTCTTTAATAATTCCTAATACACATGATTTTTCACATGGAGCAGGGCATAAGCGGCCTGTGAATTCCGGAAAGTTATTCGTAGACTGTAAAATCTCTAAAGCTCCCTGCCATTCTTCCTGATGCACCATATCGTTGAAATCAGGAATTAAATTCCCTAACGGACACGAACTGTGGCAAAAAGGAATACCACAATCCATACATCTTGAACCTTGTTCTTTTATTTTATCTTTTGCTAACGGAATCGTAAATTCGTTGTAGTTCGTAACACGTTCTGCAACGGCTATATTACTTTCGTCGGCTCTGTTATATTCTTTAAATCCGCCTATTTTACCCATGACATTTTAAATTAAATTCCAATTTCTTAAATTCCAAATTCCAATCCTTTGACTTCGCTTCCTTCGACTTCGCTCAGGAAAACATTGTCATTGAAATTGATTTTTGATTTTTGATTTT
The DNA here is from genome assembly GCF_041154745.1 of Flavobacterium sp. CFS9. Taxonomy (NCBI): domain Bacteria; kingdom Pseudomonadati; phylum Bacteroidota; class Flavobacteriia; order Flavobacteriales; family Flavobacteriaceae; genus Flavobacterium; species Flavobacterium sp. CFS9. The sequence goes on from NZ_AP031573.1 coordinate 3,369,085, forward strand.
TGAAATTGATTTTACCCCGCTATTAATTCTTCTATTTTTTTCTCTTCTGCAATTCGTTGTAGTGCTTTTTTGTAATCTGTTGGCATTACTTTTACGAAATTTTGCTGTTCATTTTCCCAGTCTGCTAAAATTCTTTTGGCTAATGGACTGTTGGTGTACAGAGAGTGGTTTTTGATCAGCTTTCTTAGTTTTCTCACGTCTTCGTCTTCGATAGGATCAAAAGCAACCATTTCCATGTTGCATACCCTTGTATCGAATTGTTGATTCGGGTCGTACACATAAGCAACACCACCGCTCATACCTGCAGCGAAGTTTCGTCCTGTTTTTCCTAAAACAACCACTGTACCTCCCGTCATGTACTCGCATCCGTGATCTCCAATTCCTTCCACAACGGCAGTCGCTCCGGAATTTCGAACACAGAAACGCTCTCCGGCAATTCCATTAATATAAGCCTCTCCGGTAATAGCTCCGTAAAGGGCAACGTTTCCGATAATGATGTTGTCTTCAGGTTTGAAAGTGGCAGTAGGAGGGACTTTTACAATTAATTTTCCTCCCGAAAGACCTTTTCCTAAATAATCATTACAGTTTCCGTGAATTTTAAACGACAATCCGTTGGTGGCAAAAGCACCAAAACTTTGTCCGGCAGAACCTTCAAAATCAACTAAAATAGTATCATCAGGTAATCCTTGTGCGCCATAAATTTTTGAGATTTCATTACTCAAAATGGCACCTACAGAACGGTCTGTATTTTTAATCTTAAAGGTAACTCTGGTTTTTTCTTTTCTGTAAATCGATGGAATTGCTTCTTTAATGATATCAAAATCCAATACATTTTCAAGCTGGTGATCTTGTTGTGTTGTATTGTGATTGGGAACCGTTTTGGCTTTTTCCGGTTTGTACAGAATCGATGAAAGGTCTAAACCATTGGCTTTGTAATGCTTGATCGCTTTGTCTACATTTAATTTTTGTGATTGACCCACCATTTCTTTTAAAGTTCTGAAACCTAGTTGTGCCATGATTTCTCTTAGTTCTTCAGCAATAAAATACATGAAGTTGATGACGTGCTCCGGAGTTCCTTTGAAGTTTCTTCTCAATTCAGGATCCTGAGTCGCAATACCCACCGGGCAGGTATTCAGGTGACAGGCTCTCATCATAATACATCCGGAAGCTACAAGCGGTGCAGTGGCAAAACCAAATTCTTCTGCTCCCAATAATGCAGCAATAGCAACGTCACGACCTGTTTTTAACTGTCCGTCACATTCTAAAACGACACGGCTTCTTAAATCGTTTAAGATTAGAGTTTGCTGTGCTTCGGCCAAACCTAATTCCCACGGAATTCCCGTGTGTTGTAAAGAGGTTAATGGTGCAGCACCGGTTCCTCCGTCATAACCTGAAATCAGGATCACGTCAGCTTTTGCTTTGGCAACACCGGCTGCGATGGTTCCAACTCCAACTTCAGAAACTAGTTTTACATTGACACGGGCTTCACGGTTTGCATTTTTCAAATCGTAAATCAACTGAGATAAATCTTCAATCGAGTAAATGTCATGGTGTGGAGGAGGTGAAATCAAACCTACATACGGCGTAGAGTTTCTGGTTTCAGCAATCCATGGTACTACTTTTTCTCCCGGAAGCTGTCCTCCTTCACCAGGTTTCGCTCCCTGAGCCATTTTAATCTGGATTTCTTTAGCGTTGGTCAGGTAGTTGATCGAAACCCCAAAACGTCCCGAAGCTACTTGTTTGATCGCACTGTTTCTTGAATCTCCGTTAATTTCTTTCTGGAAACGTTTCGGATCTTCTCCGCCTTCTCCGGAATTACTTTTTCCGCCAATTCTGTTCATGGCAATCGCTAAATTCTCGTGTGCTTCCTGACTGATCGAACCATAAGACATGGCTCCGGTTTTAAATTTTTTCACAATTTCAGTCCATGATTCTACTTCATCAATAGAAATCGGGTCTAAATTGTTGAATTCAAATAAACCTCTGATGGTCATTAGATTTGAGCTTTGCTCGTTGACCATGTTGGAGTATTCTTTATAGCTTTCAGGACTGTTCAGACGAACGGCCTGTTGTAATTTAGAAATAGTCGTCGGGTTGAACATGTGTTTCTCTCCACCGCGTCTCCATCTGTAAATACCTCCAATTTCGAGAGAAAGTAAGTTGGCAATTTTGGAATTTGGAAACGCTTTTTGGAAACGTTTTTTCACTTCTTTTTCAACTTCCATCAAACCAATTCCTTCAATTCTTGACGGAGTGTATGGGAAATATTTTGAAGTAAAAGTTTTGTTTAATCCTAAAATCTCGAAAATTTGTGCAGCTCTGTACGAATGTAAAGTAGAGATACCAATTTTGTTCATGATTTTAACGATTCCTTTTGCAATGGCTTTGTTGTAATTGACAATCGCATAATCTGCTTTTACACCTTTGATGAAGCCCTGATTCACCTGATCGTGAATGATCTCATTTACCATGTACGGATTGATGGCGCTGGCCCCGTATCCGAACAATAAAGCAAAATGATGAGGTTCACGAGGTTCCGCAGATTCGATTATGATTCCGAATTTTGAACGAACCTGCAGGATATTCAAAGAGTGATGAATGTACGAACAAGCCAGTAACATCGGTATTGGAGCAAGTTCTTCGCTTACGCCTCGGTCTGATAAAATAATGATATTACATCCTTCAGAAACGGCTTTGAAGGTTGCCTCAACACATTTTTCAAGTGCGCGCTCCAGTCCGTTAACTCCTTTTTCTATTTTGTATAAGGTAGAAATAGTAGCCGATTTGAAATCTGCGTGGTCAATGTTTCTTATTTTGTCCAAATCCTCGTTAGAAATAACCGGATTTTGGATTTTTAGCTTTTTACATTGTTTGGATTCAATTTCAAAAATATTGAAATCACCTCCAATGGCTAAACTGATATCGGTAATAATTTCTTCACGAATACCATCTAAAGGGGGATTAGTTACCTGCGCAAACAATTGCTTGAAGTAGTTGTACAGCAATTGTGGCTGGTCTGACAAAACGGCCAGTGGAGTATCGTTTCCCATAGAACTGATGGCTTCAGCACCCTGACCACCCATGGGGTTAATGATGGTTTTTAGATCTTCAATCGTGTAACCAAACAACTTTTGTCGGGTCAGGAAATCCAGTTTCTCCACCGGAGTAGGGTTGTTGGTATAAGGAATTTTAGATAAAGGCAATAAGTTTGTATCGACCCATTCTTTGTAAGGACGTTTGGTAACGATCGATTTTTTTACCTCGTCGTCTTCGATAATACGGCCTTCGTTCATGTCTACCAGGAACATTTTTCCCGGCTCAAGACGACCGTGCTGAATCACATCTTCCGGATCGATATCCAAAACACCAATTTCTGATGACATGATTACGAAACCGCTTTTGGTTAAGGTATAACGTGACGGACGTAATCCGTTACGGTCTAATAGCGCACCAATCACATTACCGTCAGTAAACGGAATAGAAGCAGGACCATCCCAAGGCTCCATAATACAAGCATTAAACTCATAGAAGGCTTTTTTCTCCGGAGACATGGTCTGGTGTTTTTCCCAGGCTTCAGGAACTACCATCATCATGGCTTCCGGTAAGGAACGTCCTGTCATTAATAAAAGTTCTACTACCATATCCATAGAAGCAGAATCTGATTTTCCTTCTAAGATAATTGGAAATAGTTTTTTGATATCATCGCCAAAAATTTTGCTTTGCATAAATTCTTCACGGGCACGCATGCGGCTGACGTTTCCGCGAAGCGTGTTGATTTCACCGTTGTGACACATGTATCGAAACGGCTGTGCTAAGTCCCAGGATGGGAATGTATTGGTAGAGAAACGCTGGTGCACTAAGGCCAGACGAGTCACTAAATCGGGATCTTTTAAGTCAACATAATAGCGGCTGATGTCTTCCGGCATCAAGAGACCTTTATATATTATGGTAGTGGTCGATAAACTAGAGAAATAAAACATATGGCTTTCAGAGGTTTTAGATCCTCTGATGGCATGTTCAGCAATTTTTCTAGCTGCAAAAAGTTTTGCATTAAATTCATTTTCAGTTAAATCCTGACCATTTTTACTAACAAAAACCTGTTTAACTGTTGGTTCTTTTTCTGCGGCGATTTGCCCTAAATTTTCCACTTCAACCGGCACATCTCTCCAACCCAGAATCTTTAAATTTTGATCCTTAACAGTTGATTCGAAAGTGTTCATACAAAAAGAAACCTGGTTTTTGCTTTTTGGTAAAAAAACCATTCCTACTGCATACTCACGTGTTTCAGGGATTTCAAAATCACATACTTTTTTAAAAAAATCATGTGGGATGTCGAATAAAATTCCAGCTCCGTCTCCAGTTCTTCCATCAGAACTAACTGCACCACGATGTTCCAATTTTATTAAGATATCCAATGCTTTGTGAATAATATCATTTGATTTAATACCATTCAGATTACAAATAAATCCTGCACCACAATTGTCGTGTTCAAATTCAGGCAAATAAAGCCCTTGTTCTTTAACTTTCATTCTTGATATTTTTTTTACAAAAATAAAGATTTCGTTAAATATAATGTATTGAAATGGCTGTTTTGCTTTGATTTTTGTTGTAATATTAGAAAAAGACTTCTTAATTGATAATAATGTTTTTTTAGCCATTGCGAATTATTAAAATGACAATACAGACTAAAATATAGTATAAAAAATCGCTGTATGGCTGCTAAATACGGTGGTCTTTTTGTTAAATATCAAACGTTTTAGTGGTTTCTAGTTAATATTAACAAATTATTTATTTAACCTTTTCTTTGCTTTCAAAAAGAATAAACGTTTCGTGCATATCACTCTCGTTTTTTAATTGAAAAAGATTTTACTATTAAGTTGATTTTTGCTACTTTTGTCGCACTTTTATTCTGAAATAAATTCAGAACCAGACAAATTCTATATTATGAACATACACGAATATCAAGGAAAAGAAATTTTAGCAAGTTACGGAGTACGCATTCAACGCGGAATTGTGGCTAACAATGCGGTTGAAGCTGTGGCTGCTGCAAAACAATTAACTGCCGAAACTGGTACAGGATGGCATGTGATAAAAGCACAAATTCACGCAGGTGGACGTGGAAAAGGTGGTGGAGTGAAGTTGGCTAAAAACTTGCAACAAGTTGAAGAACTTGCTGAACAAATCATCGGAATGCAATTGATTACTCCTCAAACTTCTGCTGAGGGTAAAAAAGTAAACAAAGTTTTAGTTGCTGAAGATGTTTACTATCCTGGTGAAAGCGAAACTTCTGAGTTTTATGTTTCTGTTTTATTGAATAGAGGTACAGGACGTAACATGATTATGTATTCTACCGAAGGTGGAATGGATATCGAAGAAGTTGCTGAGCATACACCACACTTAATCTTTACTGAAGAAATTGATCCAACTGTTGGATTACAAGGTTTTCAGGCAAGAAGAATTGCTTTTAACTTAGGTGTTACTGGAAATGCTTTTAAAGAAATGGTGAAATTCATCGATGCTTTATACAACGCTTACGTTGGTTCTGATGCATCTATGTTTGAAATCAACCCGGTTTTGAAAACTTCAGATAACAAAATTCTTGCTGTAGATGCTAAAGTAAATATCGACGATAACGCTTTATACAGACAACCAAAATATGCTGAGATGAGAGATATCCGTGAGGAGAATCCAATCGAAGTTGAAGCTAAAGAAGTAGGTTTGAACTATGTAGATCTTGACGGTACTGTAGGTTGTATGGTAAACGGAGCTGGTCTTGCAATGGCAACTATGGATTTAATTAAATACGCTGGTTTTGAGCCTGCTAACTTCTTAGACGTTGGTGGAACTGCTGATGCTAAACGTGTTGAAACGGCTTTCCGTATCATCTTAAAAGATCCAAACGTAAAAGCGATCTTGATTAATATCTTCGGAGGAATCGTTCGTTGTGACCGTGTTGCTCAAGGTGTTGTTGATGCTTACAAAAACATGGGTGATGCTATCAATGTGCCAATTATCGTTCGTTTGCAAGGAACAAATGCTGAAATTGCAAAAGAATTAATTGACAACTCTGGAATGCCAATTTTATCAGCTGTTCAATTTCAGGAAGCTGCTGACCAAGTTAAAGCTGCATTATCTTAATCCAATAAGGAATCAATTATATAAGAATCCTTCCGTTCATTCGGAGGGATTTTTTTTTTTGAGGTCAATTTAACCGCAAAGAACGCAAAGGTTTTTTACTTATGGGGATTTTATATAAACGCAAAGTTCGCAAAGCTATTGGTTTAAAATAGCCACGAATTCACGAATTTTTATTCTCAAAGAATATAAAGAATAATTAGTGAATTCGTGGCTAAAAAACTTTGCGAACCTTGCGTAATTCTTAGCGCCCTTTGCGGTTAAATGATCTCTGACCTATTTTAAAATCGTTGCCAGTTCTACAATTTCAAAATCAGGATTGTGTAGAACAAAATCTCTAATTAGGGCAGTATGTCCGGCACCTAACAGAACCATTATTTTGTCGTCTTTGCTTTCGGTTAGCTTTTGAATTAAAGCATACATATAAAGGTTTCTTCTGTACCACTCCGAAACTAAATAAGCCCCCACAAAATCATCTGTTTTACCCCCTTTAGTTGCCGTTTGAACGTACCAGCCAATATTGTCTTCATTTGATTTTTTGGTATTGATGTCTAGAAGTAATTCGGTAAGTGAATATTTGGCAATTTTTTCATTTTGACTCTTTTCATAATATTTCATAGTTTCTTCATTCTTTTTGATCAAATCAAACTGACCGGCAGCTGCCATTCCTTTTACGAGGCTATCATATGGAAAGTCGGCGTTGTTGTAATCAATGCCATATAACTTTTTATGACCTAATTTTTTAGCTGATCTTAAAGCGACTTGTACAATTTCATCCGCTCTTTTTTGAAGCAGACTGTCCGTATTTCTATTGTAGAATTTGTCCAGTTTGTCCTGTTTTTGATAATTCCATTCTACGAAAATCTTGTTAGGACCAAACTTTTTAATTTTATTGGCAATGTTCTCCAGTTCCTTTTGGCTTTTGTCTGACATGACATTAAAACTGTTGATTTTGGCAACGTCAAGTCCCGGGTTTTCAAAATGGAAAGTTCCAAGTAAGAGTATTTGTTTTTTCTTTGACTGTCCGGAAACGGTATTAAATGCGATAACAGCAAGTAATAGTAAGATGATTTTTTTCATGATGATTGGTTTTTAAATTCAGGACAAATGTAGCATAGCTTTTCAGGTGAAATTTTAGTTTTTGATGAACGTCAAATTTCAATTGGTAAACTCGTGGAATTTACGGTTTAAAAATTTGGTGTATCGTTTTTGATGGTTCGTCACCCAAAAGAGAGGTTTTGTATAAATATAGTATTCATATGAAGTCATAGTTGTATTTTTGAAAGGACAACAACATTATTATGAAGCTGAAAATACCATTGTCTTATCATATCTTTCTTTTTCTGGGATTGTATATCACCTTTAATCTTTGGGAAATTGGGATAAACAATCGGGATCTGGATCTTGTATTCAACAGGATTTCCTTTATGTTTAACATTAGTTTTATAGTGGTAATCTTTATTGTCTACTTTTTGAATTTTCACACTTTTTGTAAATGGTTTTTAAACAAAAAGAAAATTCTTTTGTTTGTGATTAGCATTCCTGTCTCCTTGTTGATTTTTGCTGCGATACGTTATTTTGTTCAGGAAGTGATACTATATGAGCTCACAGGAATTCATAATTATGCAAAAGAAACCAGAGAGATCAGCTATTATATTAAGGACAATTTTTTCTTTGGCCTGCCTGCTGTTGTTTTAAGCAGTCTGGCTTATCTGTTTTTTCATTTTCAGGAAACGCAAAAACAAAATCAGGAATTAGTATTAGAAAATAAAAAGGCAGAACTCCAAATGTTGAAATCGCAGGTGAGTCCGCATTTTTTGTTTAACACCTTAAATTTCTTTTACAGTCAGCTGGTTTTGAGAGAGGATGAAATGGCTTCGGATATTTTGGTACTTTCGGATTTGCTGCGTTATGTGATTACAGAAACGGAGAAAGATGAGGTATTGCTTTCTAAAGAAATTCAGTTTGTAGAAAACTACATTCATTTGCAGAAAAAAAGATTTGAAGATCAGCTTTACCTGGACTTTGTAATTGAAGGAAATTATTCAACAGAAAAGATTCTTCCGTCGGTGCTGGTACATTTTATGGAGAACGTTTTCAAACATGGAAAATTGAATAAAGAAGAGGAGAAAGCGGTTATTGTTATCGTAATAAAAGAAAATTTTTTAGAGCTGTCAACCTTTAACTATAATGGTGCAGGTGAAAATTATTCTTCAACCGGAATCGGTTTTGATAATCTTTGCAAACGTTTGGAGCATGCTTATAAAGGTGAGTTTACACTCGAAAAAATAGCAGAAAAGAATACCTTTAAAACCTATTTAAAAATACCATTAAAAAAGTAATATGAAATTGAAGTGTATCATTGTTGATGATGAACCGCCCGCAACGCGTATTCTGGAAAATTATATCGGGAAAGTATCTTTTTTGGAAAAAACAGCTGTTTTCAATGATGCGTTGAAAGTATTGGAATTTCTAAATACACATAGAGTTGATGTTATTTTTCTGGATATTCAGATGCCGCAGCTAACGGGTTTACAGCTTTCGAGAATCATTTCTAAAGACATAAAAGTAATTTTTACAACGGCTTATCCCGATTTTGCTTTAGAAGGATTTGAATTGAATGCTGTAGATTATTTACTAAAACCAATCGCTTTTGAACGATTTTATCAGGCAGTTTCCAAACTCAATACAGATTCAAAAACAGAATTGGTATCGAGTAGTTCAACAGATTTTATTTTTGTTAAAACAGACGGAAAAAACAAATTTAAAAAGCTGCTTTTAGAGGAGATTTTGTTTGTGGAAAGTCTTCAGAATTATGTTTGCATTCATACGTCGAATCAGCAGATTATTACACATTCGTCCCTGAAAAATGTTATTGAATCGCTGCCGGAAAAAGGTTTTGTTCAAATTCATAAATCGTATGTGGTAGCTTTAAAACATATTGAGTCAACAGATAATTTCTCCGTTTTTGTAAATGGTAAAGAGCTTCCGATTGGGGCTACTTTTAAAGATTCCTTTTTTGAAAAGATTGAGGGGAATAAGATTTAACCGCAAGGGGCACCAGTTTTTTTATTCTGGGACTTATATATAAACCGCAAAGTTCGCAAAGCTATAGATTAAGCTTTGCGAACTTTATATTTATTAAGCACAATCCAGGGGAAAATCTTTGCGCTCTTTGCGGTTAACTTTTTTTGAAAAGATTGAGGAGAATAATATTTAACTGCAAAGAGCGCAAAGATTTTTTATTCTGCGACTTATATATGAACCACAAAGGGCGCTAGTTTTTTATAAAGGTTTTAAATAAAACCGCAAAGTTCGCAAAGCTATAGATTAAGCTTTGCGAACTTTGTGTTTATTAAGCACAATCTAAGGGAAAATCTTTGCGCTCTTTGCGGTTATTATGCGTAATCCAGGAGAAAAATTTAGCACCCTTTGCGGTTAAAATAAATTACTTTTTATTCTTACCGTTTTTATAAACTACTTTTTCTACCACTACCGGTTTTCCATTACCTTTTGGAAATTCTTTCTTCTTAGGTCTTTTGGCAGCGGAACTTGTTCTTGATGGACTTTGATCGCCTCTTGCTCTTTCAGAATCTTTAGGAGCAGCTTTAAATTCAGGTCTGTCCTTCGTACTGTCTTTTTTGGGAATCTGAGCTTTGTGTCTGGCTAAAACATCATTTGGGTTTTTAGGGTTTTCTTTCGTTCCTCTTAAATGAATTACCAGTCCGTTTAAGAAATTACGCAAAACCTGATCGCCGCATTCCATATAATTTGGGTGATCTTCCGCTCTAAAAAAAGCGCCCAATTCTGATTTTGAAATTCTGAAATCTACTAATTCTAAAATTTCTACTATTTGGTCGTCACGGAGCATCAAAGCCACGCGAAGTTTTTTTAGGATATCGTTGTTTGTCATTTTTTGTTTTTTAGTTTCAAGTTTGTTTTTAGTTTCAAGTTCCCACAATCCTCATAGGAATCACAAACTGTACACTTAATTTTTTACAAAGGTACGTTTTAAAAGTAATTATTATGATACAGGCTGTTTTAATTTTTTTTTTACAACGTATTGTAAGAATTAAAATTGGAACGCAATATAACTAGTGAAAATTAGTGTATTCGTAACTCGTTCTTTCGCTTTTATTTAAAATTACAATTGTTTAAGATATTTATTAATTGGTCTAAATCGGATTTTAAGTGTTGGGCTGTAATTACAATTCGATTTAGAGAAGCTATGTTTTTTATCTATTTGGAACTGGCGATAATAATTTTATTTGCTTTTAATGTTTCGATTGGATTTTCATCTTCTAAATAAAGTAAAATATATTTATAAGAAATATCTTTAAATTTTGATGTAAAAACGAATTTTAGTAAAATAAAGTCTGTAAATTACAGGTCTAACAAACCAAATTATTAACCATTATTAACTAAAATTTATGAAACAAAAGAATTTCACCTTTTCCTTCGTTCTGTTCTTGCTTGCTTCAGGCATACTGTTTGCACAAAAAATAACGGTAAAGGGAAGCGTAACAGATGAGAGGGGTGTTTCAATGCCAGGTGTAAATATCCAGGAAAAAGGAACATCCAATACTACTACTTCAGGTTTAGACGGGGATTTTGCCATTAGCGTAAATAAAGGATCAGTCTTGTTATTTTCGTTCGTTGGGTACAAAATGAATGAAGCTACTGTAACCCGAAGTATTTTGAATGTAAAAATGAATCCGGATTCTAAAGAGTTGGATGCAGTGACGGTAACCGCTTTTGGCATAAAAAATAAAACAAAATCTTTGGGTTATGCCAGCCAGACTTTGAAGGCCTCAGATATAGAAAGACCGGGCCAATTAAATGCTCTTGAAAGTTTGCAGGGAGGAGTAGCAGGAGTAACCATAAGTAAAACTTCCGGAGGAGTTGGTGCTGGTGTAGACATTGTTATTCGCGGTGTCTCTTCTTTAGATCCGTCTAATAATAATCAGCCTTTGATTATTATTGATGGTAATCCTGTAAATAACGCTACAGCTATAGGAAATGTAGCTCCTTCCAAAGGTTCTAATTCTGTGAGTAGCGGAGAACAGTTTTCATTTTCCAACAGAGCAATAGATATCAATCCGGAAGATATAGAAAGTTACACTGTTCTTAAAGGAGCCGGTGCTACAGCATTGTATGGTATTTTGGCTGGTAATGGTGTGATTATTATCACTACCAAAAGAGGGAAAGAAGGAAAACCGAAAATTAATATCAATTCCAGCATTACTTTTAGTGAGGTAAATCATTATCCGGAGCTACAATCCAAATACAGAGAAGGTCTAAACGGAGCTTCTTATGTAAAAAGTACCGTATCGGATAGCGCTAGTGGTTTTGAATGGGTAAATCCTGCAAGCCCGGGAGGGTTCTGGAGTTTTGGACCGGAATATTCCAGTTCAGATGGTGCAGGAATTAAATACAGAAATTATTATAAGGATTTCTTTAAAACTGGTGTGACTCAAAACTTAGGCGTGAGTGTAAGCGGAGGAACAGAGAAAATCAATTATTTTGTGTCTGCTTCTACCAGTAAAGATGAAGGCATTGTACCAAATACTTCTTACCAAAGAAAAACTTTCAAAGCAAATGGAGGGTATCAGATTTCTGAAAAATTTAAAATTGGGTCCTCTTTTGCTTATACAAAATCCGGAGGTATAAGATCTAATAATGGAGACAAATCGGTGATGAGTTCTCTGGCATATTGGTCACCCTCTATTGATGTAAATGATTATCTTACCGCTGCAGGTAAAGAAAAAGATTATACAAATGGTATTATCGATCAGCCAAGATATTTTACCTCTGTAAGTAATTTAAAAGATGATGTAAATCGTATTATTGCTTCGGCCGATTTTAATTATCAGGCAACTTCATGGTTAAACTTTGTTTATAGAGCTAGTGTAGATAATTATTCTGAAACGAGAAACCGATATGTTCCTGCTAATCTCGATGTGGGAACAGCAGTAAATGGTTTTATTCTGGATGAAAATATTGGTTTTACGGGACTCAATTCTAGTTTTGTGGTCACTGCCAATAAAAAATTTGGAAATTTTAATACTACCCTTACCTTAGGAAATCAAATTTTGGACACCAAAAATACGTATTCAAATGTGAGAGGGGAAGGAATTTTTATTACAGATTTTAATAATATTTCTAATGCGACCAATTTGTTTGCTTATAATACGGGTGAAGAGCGTGTAAGAAACGTGGGTAACTTTTTTGAAGCAAAAGCAGATTATAAAGAAATTATTTATCTGGGGGTTACGGGGCGATACGATCAGGTGTCTACTTTGCCGGTAAAGAATAATAAATTTGATTATTATTCTGCTAATTTGTCTTTTCTTTTTGGAGACCTGATTGACCAGAACAAATCTATTTTGTCTTATGGAAAATTAAGGACGTCCTGGGCACAAAGCGGAAAAACGCCCCCGTTTGCGATCTTTAGAAAAAATATAAAAGATGTAAATTTTCCATTCAACGGAGTTGGAGGAGTATCTGCCACATCTGTGGATGCCAATCCAAATTTGAAAGCCGAAATTATATCGACTTGGGAAATAGGTACGGATTTACGTTTTTTTAGAGACAGGATCCGACTGGAATACACTTATTTTAACAGGGTTAGTGAGGATCAGATTATTCAAAGAATTGTGCCACAATCCTCTTCAATTACGGCATTCTGGGACAACGGCGGATCTTTAAAAACAACCGGAAACGAATTGACTTTAGGTGTAGATTGGTTTAAAAATCCAAAGTTCAGCTGGACCTCTACGCTAAATTTTACACAATACAAAACTAAAGTTACAGCATTGCCTTTTGAAAATATTATTTTCGGATATGACTCTCAGGCTACCAATATAACTTCACAAGTACGTTTGGGCGATGCAGCGGGAACACTTTACGGCCAGTCCTGGCAACGAGTAGACGGTAAAGTAGTGATTGGTGCAAACGGATTGCCTGTTTTTAATAAAACAAGTACGGGAGCCATAGCAATAGGTAAGATTGGTGAGGCTTTTCCGGACTGGGTAGCTACGCTAAACAATACCTTTAAAATTAAAAATTTTGATATCGGTTTTTTGCTGGAATATAAAAAAGGCGGAGATGCGTATGATACAGCCAGAAGAAACGGAATTAGAAATGGTGTTTTGGGAGTTACTGCTGACAGAAGCGAAACTGCTGTTTTAGACGGTGTAAAATCGGATGGAGCGGGAGGATATGTACCGAACGACATCCCTATAAATAAGTCGTTACGAAACAATTATTATAACAATACGATTTACAATACAGCGGCAGATGCTCTTATACAGGATGCCTCCTGGTTTAAGCTTAGAAATGTGTCGGTTACTTATAATATGACCAAAGAAGCATTAAAAATCATTGGTGTTTCTAATTTGTCTTTTACGGTATCGGGTAGTAATTTCCTGATTTGGACACCCTTTGATGGTTTTGATCCGGAAGGTTCCAGCTACAGTGCCGGTACCAATGTTTACGGATTTACGGGTTTGACGACTCCGCTTACGCAAACCTATTCATTTAGTATTAATCTAGGATTTTAATTTATAAAAGATGAAAAATATACTCAAAATATTCTTGATCATAATCATTGCCCTGACAACTTATAGCTGTAGCGATGATTATTTTGATGTAAATACACCGGGAAATGTAATACCTGATGCCAATAAGAATCTAAAAGATTTATTAGGTCCTGCAATTTATTACACATTTGATGCTCAGTATACTGCTGCAACCAGAGTTTCTTTACTAACGCAATATACTTCCTCTGCACTTAATTCGTCAGTAGGGGTAGACAATCATTACGAAGAATCTTTAGATAGTTATTGGTCTTCTGCGTATGTAAAAGCTTTAGGAAACCTGAAAGAAGTAGCCGATAAAGCCGATGAAACAAAATCATCACATTACAAGGGCATTGTTCAAATTTTACAAGCAGTAAATTTTGGATTGTTGACGGATCTGTACGGAGATATACCTTTTTCGCAGGCGTCGTTGGCATCACAGAATTTTAAGCCGGAATATGACAGTCAGGAAGAGGTCTACAAAGGTATAACCAACCTGTTAGATCAGGCAATAGCCAATTTATCGGCTCCTAACACATCCTCTTTTGCTCCGGGAAAAGAAGACCTTGTTTATGGCGGAGATGTAAAAAAATGGATAAAAGCAGCTTATACCTTTAAAGCGAGATATGCGCTGCACTTATCAAAAATTAATGCGACAACTGCTGCCAGTACGGTAGTTTCTTATTTAGCAAATGGAATTACATCTAATGCTGATGACTTTCAATTGATTTACAATAAAGTACAGACCAATCCGTGGTATAATAATCAATTAGGACTTAATACCGGAAATGCATCTTATTTGATAACCAAGCAATTTATTGGTTTTATGAACGGAAACACGTTTGCTTTTAAAACAGTAACGATGGATCCCAGAATGCCATTACTGATTGATCTTAGGAGTTATCCTGTAACAGATGGGGTTGTGAATCCTAAAGATCCAAATCCTAATGTTCCGGGGAATTATATTGGTGGAGAACCTGGCCAGGGATCAAAAGGAACACCGGCACCTAATGCTAAAATAGGGCTGTATTCTTATTATTCAAAAATAGATTCGCCAGTTGTTATTTTATCCTTTTCTGAAGTTAAACTAATGCAGGCTGAAGCACAATTTATTTTAAATGGAGGTAATGCGACAAGTACCGGAACAAATGCAATAGGGTATAGCGCCTATATGGATGCTATTGGTGCAAATATGGATAAATTGGGAGTTTCCGCTCCGGATAAAAATGCTTATTTGGGAGATGTTTCTATAAACAAAGGTGCCGCCAGTTTGCAGTTGAAAGATATTATGAGGCAAAAAAATATAGTACTTTATTTGAACTGCGAAACATTTAATGATTACAGAAGATATGATTTTTCTACAAACGTTTTTCCGGGATTAGCCCTGCCAAAAGCTGTTGATCCTGCTAATGGAGGAAAATGGATAAGAAGATTTATTTATTCAACCAACGAAAGAAACGCGAATAAAGCAAATTATGAATTAAACTTTAAATCAATGGTCACACCGGTTTGGTGGGATAAATAAAAACTAAAGCGGCTCTGATTTTTGATCAGAGCTGTTTTTTTATACACTTTTGCTTTGATTCAAAATTTCAATTACCTGGTCTAAATCATCTTTAGTGTGATTGGCCGTAATTACAATTCGATTAATATCTCTCGAATTTTTTTGATACCTGAAATTGGCGATAATAATTTTATTTGCATTCAGAATATCCGTTATACGTTCCATTTCAATGTAAATTAAGGGGTACGTTTTGTCAAATTTTATATGCTCGTTTTTGATAAGTTTTGTGTCCAGATAATGGAGATTCTCCATTAATTTTTGATGCTGAACACGATAAATATCCGATGCATCAGCCAGTGTCTGAGTAAAAGCGGGATTCATTCCGGCTGCTGATATAAAAGTATCCGTATTTTTGATCTGGTCGATGAAAGAAGCATCACTGGCAATAACACCGCCATTTAAGCCAAACGCTTTCCCTAGCGACGAAACCATAATTTTACGCTTAATGGGAAGGTTGATACCGGAATAAATTCCACAGCCATTTTTTCCTAAAATTCCAAACGAATGGGATTCATCGATAACTAAAGTGACTTCTTTATGACTTGGAATTTCCTTTAAAACAGATAAATCAATAGCTTTGGTCTGATAGGAAGGAACTCCGTCCGTGAGAATAGTGATTTTCTCTGCTTTAGAATCTGTCAGACGTGGATGTATTTGATGGTTCAAAAATATTGGTAAACTGTTTGGTGTTTTAATTGCGGTATGCAAATCTGAAAAATGAAAGAAACAATCGGTGGTTTTAGTCAATTGTTCTGTAACTAATTTTCCGGCCAGCATTCCTGAAGACACTGTAACGGCACTTTCGGCCTGTATATGACGGGCGAGAAAAGCCTCACCATTTTCATAAGCCGTTAGTTTTATATTGGCATTGCGGGAACTTCCGTAAGTAGTTCCCCATTTACGTATATTTTGAATGACCAATTCCTGAAAAGCCTTATTGGTGGGCAATCCCAAATAAGCAGTTCCGCCAAAATACAAGTATTGCTCCTGATTGATTTCAATAGTTCTGTCCGGAAATTGGTCTACGTTCATAAAAATTAGATTAAGGTTACTCCCGTGCCGTTAAGATCAGAATAATGAATTACACCCTTTTTTATGGTTACTCCGGTGGCAATATCCTGGGCTAGAAGTAAGGCTCCGTCCATATCCACATAATCCAGCTGAGGGAGCAAATGAGCAATAGCCGAGATTCCCACAGTCGATTCGGTCATACAGCCTACCATCGTTTTAAGACCTAATTTTTTGGCTTCTTCGATCATGCGTTTTCCGGGAGTCAGACCTCCGCATTTTACGAGTTTTACATTTACGCCATGAAAATGATTGAAACATTTTGCGACATCTTCTTCGATAATACAGCTTTCATCGGCTATTACAGGTAAGACCGAATGCTTAAAAACTTCCTTATGGGCTTCCCAGTCACCGGCTTTCATGGGCTGCTCGAGAAATTCTACACCTAGTTTTTTGAGTTCAATCGCATTGTTTATGGTCTCTTCAACCTCCCAGCCGCAATTGGCATCGATTCTGAAAATAGCATCGGTATGTTTTCGAAGTTCTTTGACAATAGCAATGTCTTCTTTGGTGCCGAGTTTAATTTTGTAAATAGGCCAGGGCAGCTCCTGCATTTTTGAAACCATTTTTTCGATAGAGGCAATGCCAATGGTGTAATCCGTAAGCGGATTTTTTTCGGTGGAGAAATTCCATAATTCATATAGTTTCTTGCCTTTTTTGCGTGCGTACAAGTCATTATAAGCCATATCTAAAGCACATAAAGCAAACATATCATCTTTTAAGTACGGATAGATTTTGGACCAGAAAACTTCTGGGGTTTCAGTGGTTGTACTTTCGATAATGGATCTGATTTTTTCTAAATCCTGAATCATCATCGGAACAGTCGTGTTGTAATAGGGATTTGAAGTTGCTTCTCCAAAACCTGAAAGGCTATCACTTTTAAGCTCCACAATCAGTGAAGGCTGAAAATCAATCGATTCTCTGGAAATGGTA
The DNA here is from genome assembly GCF_041154745.1 of Flavobacterium sp. CFS9. Lineage (NCBI taxonomy): Bacteria > Pseudomonadati > Bacteroidota > Flavobacteriia > Flavobacteriales > Flavobacteriaceae > Flavobacterium > Flavobacterium sp. CFS9. The sequence goes on from NZ_AP031573.1 coordinate 3,386,365, forward strand.
AAAGTATGTTTGAGCTTTAAATTGTATTCTCTTAAAATTAATTCCATAAGTCTGTTTTTTATTTAATAGCCCAGCCAGATTATAGCTTTTGCAAAGCCATCGCGCCAAAGCTTTTCATTATGTTCGCCACCTTTTACAATTTTAGATTGGGTGAGATGAAGGCAATAGCAACGCTTGGTATCCAGAAGGCGTTCCATTTTTGTCATATCTTTTACCATATCGTCACTCTCTTTGTCTCCGTATAAAAAGTAAATTTTAGTTTTGACTTTAGGAGTTTGTTCAGTCAACGTATAAATGTTGTTTGAAAACCAGAAGGATGGTGAGAATACACCTGCTTTCCCAAAGATTTCGGGATATTTTAACACGGCATAATACGAAACCAATCCGCCCAATGAACTTCCTATAATAAGGGTGTTTTTTGCCTTGGTTTTGGTTCTGTAATTTTGGTCGATATAAGGTTTTAGCGTTTTTACAATAAAATCAAGGTAATTATCGGCATCACCACCGCCGTATTTTTCATTCTTGTACGGAGTTAATTCGTTCAAACGTTTGTCGTTTCCATGTTCAATCCCTACTACGATTACCTGTGCTTTCAGACTATCCAGTTTTTCATCTACATTCCATTCGCCCGCATACGAGGTTTTGGCATCAAACAAATTTTGGGCATCGTGCATATAAATCACACTGTATCTTTTTTTACTCGAAGCAGAATATCCTTCAGGAAGATAAATCCATATTTTTTTGGTTGTTTTTAGCTGAGGAGCTTCGATTGTAAAGGGGAATACATTTTTTGAAGCAGTACTTTTTTGCGCGCTTGCGACAGCGGTTACCCATAAGAAAATAAAAAAGAAAAATTCCCGAACCATTTGCCCTATTGCGTTTTAGAGTTAAAAACAATAATTTAGCTAAAAATAATAAATTGATGAATACCGAAGCCGAAAAGATAAGTTTACTTTTAGAAATGATTGCTTTCTCTACCGTTGACGGGCAGTTGCATAAGAGAGAGTATGAATTTTTGTGGCTGGTAGCGCAGGAATTAAATATTCGTCAGGATATTTTTCGCGATTTGTTTCATCAGGAAAGTGCCGGCTCAGTTATAAAATCGGAGTTTCAGCGCATTCAGCAATTTTACCGACTGGCATTGATTATGTATTGCGATGGCATCTTGCATGAAAAAGAAGCCAAAGCTATACAGCAAATCGCGATCGAAATGGGTTTGAATCCCATTGCAACGCGACGTGTTCTCGATTTAATGAAAAAAGCACCAAATGCTATAATTGATCCTAAGCTTTTATTAAAAGTATTTCAGGAACAGCACAATTAATTTTTTAAGCTTCTGAATAAATAATTATTTTTTCTTTATAGACATTTTTAGACCGATACCGGTTTGAAAATCAGGAGCATTGTCCAGATTTAAATCTTCTCTGAAATACACAAAGTAAGAAAAACGTTTGGTGGAGTAGGTGCAGATGAAATTCCATCCCTCTAAGTCTTCGTATAAATGTGAAATCGTTTTTTGCCAATGCGTATTGATTCTTTGTCCGGTCAGAACGGTATGATCTTTTTCCGTTTTCTTATTGTAAGAGCTCTGAAAATTGTAATTGATCGCATACGAAATACGATTGCTGTTCTTCAGTTTTACCTTATAATCAATAAGACCTTCAAAACTATAGAAGAAATCCCGACTGCTGATATTTACACGATCCCCATATTCTAAAAAATGCTGACGCAAAACTCCTGCGCTGGCACCAAAAGTCAGAATGTTTTTGTTTTTAATGATCTTCTTTTTTAGGATAGAAGAAGAAATTCCAAAATCGGCTACAGGATTGTATTTAGAGGTATTGATTCCGAGTTGTGTTCCAAAATTCAAATAGATATGATGTTTTTCATTCATTTCTAGTTTTGGATAATAGTTGTAGTTGATGTCAATTCCGGGAATGGTAAAATTACCGTTATGCATTGTGAGAACTCTATTATTTTCATCTTTATAAGATATTCCGGCTTTATTTAAACCATAGTAACGTCTTGAGAAAGGATCTTCTCCGCCGGCAATATTGCTGTGAAACCATTCGATTGTTTCATCGGAAGTAAAAATAGAATAAGGATATTTTCCGCCATCCAGAGAATTTATTCGTAAACCGAAATTAAGTTCGTGATTTACGGTAATAGGCAGTGTGAAATTAAACCGATACGATCGAATCACACCATCGGCGGTGAATTCTTTAGTATTGTGTGGAACTTTATTGAAGTCAAAAGCATACTCCCGAACATGCCAGGGCATATTTTCTGCCGCCTTTTGATCGTTGGGATCTGTTAATTCATATGATTTCACATAAGGAAGGACAACATTACCGCTTGAAAATTCAAACGAAAAAGAGTATTTATCAGGAGAGCGAACATTGAAATTATGATTCAATCTCGAAATATAAATTCCAAATGGGTGATTGGAAAGAATATTCGGTTTGATGATATCCGAAGAATTTTCTATTTCTTTATTCCAAAAATCGTTATTTTCAGATTGTGCTATGACAGAAGCGCTGAAAATAAAAAAGAAAGAAAGGAAAATGTGGTATTTCATTTCAGTGTTTTAAAATTTTGTTAAAACTAATGAATTTGAAATTCCTTCTAAAATATTTCTCCCATAATATTAACAATAAATCTCTTTTTTATTTTTGAAATGAATTGTTTTAAAATCGTGTGTTTAAGGCAATTGTTCCTGCAGTTTTTTAATGTCATCACGCAGTTTTGCTGCCTGTAAAAAGTCCAGTTCTTTTGCTGCTTTTTCCATTGATTTTCTTTTTTCACGAATCATTTTTTCCAGTTCCGATTTCGATAAATAAGCTGTTTCCGGTTCTGCCGCAGCTGCCGGAATGGTATGTCCTAATTCGTATTCTACCAGAGGGTTTTTAGTAAAGGCGCTGTCAATTTTCTTGTTTAGAGCCTGGGGAACAATATTATTTTGAGTATTAAAATTAATTTGTTTGGTTCTGCGGTAACTGGTTTCATCGATTGTTTTTTGCATACTGGCCGTGATCTTATCCGCATACATAATCGCTTTCCCGTTAAGATTCCTTGCCGCACGACCTATAGTTTGGGTCAATGATCTGTGATTTCTTAAAAAGCCTTCTTTGTCGGCATCTAAAATAGCAACAAGGGAAACTTCAGGTAAATCCAGACCTTCACGAAGTAAGTTTACCCCGATCAAAACATCAAAAATTCCTTTACGTAAGTCCTGCATAATTTCGATACGCTCGAGAGTATCCACGTCGGAGTGAATATAACGACAACGAATGTTGACTTTAGTTAAATACTTGGCTAATTCTTCGGCCATTCTTTTGGTCAGAGTGGTCACCAGAACCCTTTCGTCTAATTCGCAGCGAACCTGAATTTCTTCGATCAGATCATCAATCTGATTCAAACTTGGGCGTATCTCAATAATTGGGTCTAATAATCCTGTCGGACGAATAATCTGCTCCACATAAACCCCGTCTGTTTTCTGAAGTTCATAATCGGCAGGTGTTGCTGACACGTAAATAACCTGATTTTGCATGGCTTCGAACTCCTCAAATTTCAACGGTCGGTTGTCCATTGCGGCAGGCAGACGGAAACCATATTCAACCAGATTTTCTTTTCGGCTGCGGTCGCCTCCGTACATGGCATGAACCTGTGATACGGTCACGTGACTCTCGTCTACCACCATCAAATAATCCTTTGGGAAATAGTCTAGTAAACAGAAAGGACGGGTTCCGGCATCTCTGCCGTCAAGATATCTCGAATAATTTTCAATTCCGGAACAATATCCTAATTCGCGAATCATTTCTAAATCAAAATTCGTACGTTCTTCCAGACGTTTTGCTTCCAGATGTTTACCGATTTCTTTAAAATAATCGACTTGTTTGACTAAATCCTGTTGGATTTCCCAAATAGCATTTTGTAAAACATCAGGCGAAGTTACAAACATATTGGCCGGATAAATGGTCAGTCTGGTGAATTTTTCAATGACTTGTGAGGTCTTGGCATCAAAGGATTCTATTTCTTCTATTTCATCACCAAAAAAGTGGATTCTATAGGCATCGTCAGCATAACTTGGGTATACTTCCACCGTATCTCCTTTGATTCTGAAGTTTCCGGGAGTAAAATCTGCTTCCGTTCGGGAATATAAACTCTGAACCAGGCTGTGCAGTAATTTCGTTCGGGAAATGACCTGATCTCTTGCTATTTCGATGACATTTTTCTGAAATTCAACTGGGTTTCCAATACCATACAAACAGGAAACCGAAGCGACAACCAATACATCACGACGTCCCGAAAGCAGGGAAGAAGTAGTGCTCAGACGCATTTTTTCCAGTTCCTCATTGATGGATAGATCCTTTTCGATAAATACTCCTGTAACCGGCATAAAAGCTTCCGGTTGGTAATAGTCGTAGTAAGAAACGAAATATTCCACAGCATTATTCGGAAAGAATTGTTTAAACTCAGAATACAATTGTGCTGCCAGTGTTTTGTTGTGCGCCAAAACCAAAGTAGGTCTCTGTACTTCCTGAATAACATTGGCTACCGTAAAAGTTTTTCCCGAACCGGTAACTCCTAATAAAGTTTGGTATTTTTCACCGTCTATAATGCCTTGTGAAAGTTTTTCAATTGCTTGCGGCTGATCACCTTTTGGACTGTATTCAGAGGATACCTGGAAATTCATTTTTGGACGATGAAAGATTAGTGTCGTAAAGATACGAGTTTGATTTCTTTTTTTCTGAAAGTATAATTCAAAAAAAAACCGTCAACAAATTTCATGTTGACGGTTTTTTATAGTTGGGAATGATTTAAAAGCTAAGGCTTAATCTTGCAAAAACAAAACGTCCGTTTTGACCAAATTGTGATACATTTCTGGAATACACAAATTGATTTTGGTTGGATAAATCAATAGCAGTTGGAGTAGCGGCATAGGTTATATTTCCATTTGCATCAACACCATTGGCTCTTCTTGCTGTTTGCGGTCCAAGGTTTTTGTCCGGATAAATATCAAAAATATTGTTAGCACCGATTATGATTTTAGCAATAGGGCTAATTTTAAAACCTACAGACATATCGGTAATCACTCTTCCTCCCCAAACAGGATGTTCGTTTTCTACCGCTTTTCCATTTACAATTGTGGCGCCTACAAAACCATCACCGTTTACGTCAGCAACGTTTGGATCTGTTACTTCTCCAAAGTAAACGTTTCTTAAAAAGAAATCGAATTTTTTGTAGGTAAGGCCGTTTGTCAGATTTACTTTTACCCGGGGTACTGCTTCTTCTAAATAAATTCTTGAGGATTCTGAAAAATAAGTATTTACCTGACCTGCCGCTTCCAGTATAGGAGAGGCATGGATGTTTCCTATTTTACGTGTTTTTGAAAAGGTACCGGACAAGTCATTTTTTAAAGTCAGATTTTCATTTAGGTTCATTTTGTTGGTAAGTACCACATCAATTCCTTTAGATTCGGTATCAATGGCATTGGCGAAGAAAGTTGCCGCATTTGCGCCAGCCTGATCATATAAAGGCTGAGTCAGCGGAGTTGGTGTAAACTGATCGGTAAGTACTACTCTGTCGTTTATTTTGATGTAATAAGCGTCTGCAGTTATGGTAAGGTTGGCTGATGGAATTTTAGCTGTAAATCCGGCACTTACACTGGTTGATTCTTCTTGTTTTAATTTCGGAATTCCAAGTAATTTTGCGATTTCAGAATCATTGCTAAAAGTTCCTACTTCAAAAGGGACTCCTCCGGTAAATTGTGTTGCAGTGGATTCATAATAAATTTGGTGTAAGGATGGAGCTCTGAATCCTGTTGAGAAAGCACCTCGTAAATTGATGTTGTCTGTGAGTTTATAGCGGGTGGCAATTTTAAAATTAGTAGTGCTTCCAAAATCAGAATAATTTTCAAAGCGAACAGCTCCGTTTAATAACCATTTTTCGGTTACATCTAACTCTAAATCGGCATAGAGAGCCATACTGTTTCTTTTTTCGGTTTTTGCATTTTCAGCTCTGTAACCCGGAAAAACCTGTGCTCCACCTGGTCTCGCGGCACCATAAAAATCAGTCACTCTTATGTTGGCAGGTGTTGTACCGGTAACTACATTTCCGTTGATATCGTATTGACTGTAAGAATCAGGAACCCCGGCATTGATGCCGTACTGTTCGTAGCGATATTCGGCACCAAAAGCGATGTTCAGGGTATTGATTTTTTTGCTCATATCAAAATTAGTTGTGTTTTGAGCAAAACGCAAACCTCCGGCATCAAATTCAGTAGGGGAGCCTTCTCTTAAAGTTGCATTTACAGTGTTTTCGATATTATAATCAAAGGAATTTCGGCCGTATGTATTGCTCAAATCAAAATGCCAGTCTTTAAAAATAGTACCTCTAAGTCCTGTTGCAGCAGAAAGGTCATTAATGGTAGAATGAATTTCGGGTAAAAAACCATTTAAGTATAAACCGGTATAAGATCTTGATTGATTAGGTCTTCTGAAAAAGCCGGCAGATTCACCATTTCTATAACTGGTTCCACCAAAAACATAAACTTCTAATTTATCATTTATGGGATAGGCGGCATTCAAAAAGAACTGAACACTTTTAAATTCAGATTGCCCTATTCTCATATTAAAGTTTCTTCTTTCAAGTTTTCGGTAAGCCAGTTCTCCGTCTGTGGCATCAAAATTGAGGGCCGTTTGTAATTGCGAAATAGTTGTGGCATTACTGATATTCGTTTGTTGTGCCCCGGTAAAATAACTTACTTTGGGAGCATAGTTTTTTATTAAGCTTATAATTTGAGCAGAATTAGAAGTATTGGTAATGTTTCCGTACAGAGAATTTATATTTATTCCGTCTTCTGAAGCTCTTTGTTCAATCGCATTATAGGCGTTATAGATAGTGCCTGTGGCATCATTAGCTCTGCTTGTGGCATCTCTTAATTGCAAGCTCCCCGTTAAATTAATAAAACTCTTTTCTTTGCCTAAATTAGTTCCGTAATTAACGTCCATCTGGTAATTGTTACCATCGTTTCCTCCCCTGTGATCGTTAGCATTTCGTGAAAAATTACTTCCTGAGAAGAGATTAATATCTATTTTTTTAGTGTCTTTTTTTATGTTAAGATTAATTACCCCTGCTATAGCGTCTGAGCCATATTGAGCAGAAGCACCATCTCTCAGTACTTCTATTTTTTCAAGAGCGAAAGCGGGAATTGCATTCAAATCGGTTCCTACTGATCCTCTTCCCGGAGTTCCGTTTATGTTAACTAAAGAGGAGGTATGTCTTCTTTTACCATTTACTAAAACCAATACCTGATCAGGGCCTAAACCTCTTAATTGCGCCGGATCTAGGTGATCCGTTCCGTCAGCTACCGTTTGGGTATTTGAAGTAAAGGAAGGAGCTACCATGTTCAAAATCTGATTCAGGTTGGTTTGTGCGCCTTGTGTTGCAATATCCTTCATTGCAATAACATCTATAGGAACTGCTGATTCTGTAACAGTTCGGGTAGGGTTACGCGAACCAATAATCACTACATTCTCCAGGCTTTCACCACTGCCTCCCGATAGCGTAACATTTACAGTTGATCCGTTAACCGTTACGGTTTTGGTTTGTAACCCTACATATGAAAATTGCAGAACGTCGCCAACTTTAGCTTCAATAGTATAGTTTCCGTCAATATCAGTAACAGCTCCTTTTTTGGTACCGATGACCAAAACAGTAACTCCCGGTAAAGAGGCTCCTGTTTCATCGACAACTTTTCCTTTGACAAGATCGGTTTGTTTGTTTTGATTGGTCTGAATAATGTTTTTTCGGTTTTTCGTATTTTCAGCAGCAGTAAGATTGTTGCCGTTTGCTAAAAGAATAGTGAATGCAAAAGGTGTGAGTAACACTTTTTGGAGTCGTAAATACATTTGGTTTTTGAATAGATTCTTCTTCATAATTCTGGTTTTATATTAGTTTGGTTTAAATTAATATGAAAGCAAAAAAATAAATAACAAACGGGTCTGCTATAAATTATTTTGAAATTGAATTTGTTTTGGAATTTTTATTCAATAAATTTCTGAACCAAATGGTTATTGTCACTTTTTTAATTTATGACTGGTCCAGTAGATTGAAGGGTATGGTTCGCTCTATTTTGACTATATTTTTTAAAATAGTTTTGCTGTAATTGTAAATATATATAATTTTAAGTTAAAACTATTGATTGGGTTGATTTATAAGTTGTTTTTTAAACTTTTGATATTTATTTTTGATTTATGTTGCGAAAAACACTTTTCTTTAAGGGTTCGAGATTGTTTTCTTAGGATTTAAAAACTCAATTATTTCTTCATTTACAGCTTTAGATTGATCTATGCTTAAAAAATGACCCGCATCATGAATCGTTTTTGTTGTACCGTTTACTAAAAGTTTTTGAGCACGCTCAAGACTTTCTTCTGAATTGATAACATCATGATCTCCAATTAAAATCAGAACCGGATTGGTGATGAATTTCAGTTCGTCATCTGAGAAAGGACGCATTTTCAGCATGCTGGAATTTGACTTTGCATATTTGTTGGCCAAATAAAATTGTCTTTTATAGACCGGACTGATTTTTTCAGGATGAGTAGAAAATATTTTTAATGTTTTTTCGAATTTCTTTTCATTTGGGAAAAGCTTCAATAGTAAGGCTGGAGTCATTTTTCGCATTTTATCAATGGATTTTAAGGTTTGTGCGGGACTCAACAGCACTATTTTATCGATTGAATTTTCTTTTTGAGTGGCTAACAATGTTGCCATCCAGCCACCACGGGAGGCTCCTATAAGATCAATCTTTTTTAATTTGTAATGATCGAAAATTTCATTGTACAAAAGGACTATTTCTTCTGAAGTGAGCGGTTTAGAAGTCAAAATAGACTTTCCTGGTTCCATTATAAAATCAATAGCATAAATACGGTGTGTTTTGGACAATGCTTTTATGTTGGGGTACCACATGACAGAACTCGCATCCATGCCATGGAGCAGCACTAAATCTTTTCCGTTTTTTAAACCGCTAATAATTACATGGACTGTTCCGTACGTTGTTTGTATATTTTCCTCGGTATATGGAATGTCCCAAAGCTTCAGTGCTTGGTCGTATGAATTTATATAAACTTGCTTTTCGCTTTTTGTTTTAAAAACATAATCGTCAAATTTTGCCTTTTTAGAAGCCGCACAACCTGCCAGTAAAAGCAACAACGATACTTTAAAGAAAATTTTTGCCATGGGGATAAAATTCAAATTACTTTAAAGGTACGAAAAGGATCACTCTAAAAAGTAACAGAATTTTATTTTAAACTAGTAGAATTTCAATCTCAGACTTTTTCAGAATTCCAGGCCTTTTGCTGCTCTTCATTTAAAAAAGTCCAGGCTACGATTCGGCTTGTTTTTTGGCCCTGAGCCATATCAATGGTTTGAATATCAGCTGTATTTACTTTGTTTAATGTTTTGTAAATGTTGTAAAGATTATCTCTTTTGGATACTAAAGTGGTGAACCAAAGACATTGTGAAGCATATTTAACGCTTTCATAAATCATTTGAGTGATAAAACGAATCTCACCTCCATCGCACCATAATTCAGCATTTTGACCTCCAAAGTTTAAAACAGGGTTTGCTTTCTTTTTGTCCTTTGGGTTTAAATTGGAAACTTTACGAACCGTACTTTTATTGGCTTCTTCTGCCGAAGCATGAAAAGGCGGATTACACATCGTGAACGTAAAACGATCTTCGGGAGTAATGATGTTTTTAAAAATAAAACGCGATTCTGTCTGTTGCTGAAGGCTAATGGCTTCAATCAGTTTTGGATTTGCTTCAATAATTGTACTGCAGTTTTCGATTGCTTTTCGATCGATATCTGTTCCAACAAAATCCCAGCCGTAAATGGCATTTCCTAAAATAGGATAAATGCAGTTAGCACCCGTACCTACATCTAAACCTAACACGGAAGATCCCTGAGGAATAGTTCCGTTATTGGTTTCGGCTAACAGATCGGCCAAATAATGGATGTAATCCGTTCTTCCCGGAATAGGCGGGCAAAGGTAGTTTTTAGGGATATCCCAGTTTTGTATGCCGTAATAAGTTTCCAGTAAAGCTTTGTTGAGCAGTTTTACCGAAAGAGGATTACTGAAATCAATAGTTTCAATTCCGTGACTATTTACTGCCACCTGCGCTTTTAATTCAGGACAATTTGCAATAAGAAGTTCGAAATCATAACGTGAACGGTGCTGATTTCGGGGATGTAAATTGTTTTTTTCGGAAGGATCTGTTGTTTTCATTTTGTGAATTTGGGAGCAAAGATAGTTATTCCTTTTTTGGGATTGCATTCTAATGAAAAACGAGCTGTTTTTGTTTTAGAGTGTTTTTCGATTTTGTATAAGAAGACGGTATTTAATCCATACATTCCATGAGCAATAAATCACCTTCCGTATGAGTAATAGTCACTAATCCGTCCTGAAGAACCGAATTGCTGCTTCCGGTTCTGTAGCCAATCGTTAAGGTATCGTTTTCAAGGGGATATTGTAAGTTGGTCGAATAAATTCCGTTAACCACTCCAATCGGAATCAGAGAGATTGGAGTTTTCGCCGTGTACCACTTCTCAAATTTATGAGGCAGTAAGAATACTTTCGAATGATCGTCCAGTATCACAATTTTAAGCAAATTGCGGTAGCGGGCAATATTGGTGATATTGGTTATGGTGTGATCTGCACGTTTTCCGGTGGCCCAGACCACATTTACAGCAGGTATTTTGCGATCGATTAAATAATCAAAAGCTTTCTCCAGATCGGTTTTGTCCTGATCGGGTGTATGAACAATTTCGATAGGGTATTGTGTTGTCTTGTATATTTCAGGATCAAAACCACGGTCGAAATCACCCAATAGCACATCGACTTTGATGCCCAGTTCAATTACTCTTTCAATGGCTGAATCGAGTACGATAACCAGAGGGGACCATTCCAATAATTGTCCTAATAATTCGGGATTGCATGCTGCTCCGTTGGCGATAATTAAAGCGGGTTCCTGGTCGTCGCGTACGATATGGTGTGAAGACATTTAATTTTTTGATTTGAAATGTGCTGCAAATGTACAAAAGTTATGAGCTGCAAAAGATCTGGCAAATCACTAAATTAGCTGCAGTGGAGATTTTAAAGGAATAAGGGACAAAAAAATGCTCTCAATTAAGAGAGCATTTTGCTAATTTTTTAAAAATTTGTTTGTTGTTGTTCCTTTGTTTGAACTTATTTTAACAAAGTAAATCCCTTTATTCAATTCCGAAACATTGATGTTTGAGAAGTTTTTTATGTTTTTGGTATCTAATACAGATTGTCCAAGTGTGTTATAAATTTGTATTGATTTTATAGATAGATTTTCATCTGATGAAATGTTCAGTACATCTTTAACCGGATTAGGAAATAAAACAAGATTGGAATTGTCATTATTGTTTAAGAAATAATCTGGAGTATCTAATGTAGTTTCGGTACCAAGTAAGCGGATTGTTCCATTAGACCAGTTGTTTTTGTATTTTACAAAACTGCCTGTCACTAAAAGTTTTCCGTCTTTTTGAATTTTAATGGCACTGATGTTACCATCAAATCCTTCACCTGAATCAAATGTGGTGTCAATTTCTCCATTTTTTTCTAATCGTTTAAAATCATTTATCTGATAATCAGTGGTGCTGTTGCGATTAGTGAAAAGTATAATTTGATCATTGGATTGTATTTCCATGCCTCTTACAAGATGCGCTACATAAGTAGAATTGTATTCTGTAAATGATACATCTGTAGAACCATCCGTATTTAAGCGTTTTAGAACACAACTCTTTTCTGTTATAGAATTAAAATTTAGCTGACCCGCGATGATGATTTTTCCATCAGATTGTATACCTGTAGTGTAGATAAATCCGGTTAGGTTTTCATCAGGGCGGAAAGTATTATCAAAGGTTCCATCACTATTAAATCTCGCAATTCGATTGATTTTTGTTTCGTTAAAAGCAGTGAAATTACCAGCTACAATTATTTTTCCGTCTTTTTGCACTGCTGATGTGTAGCAGAGATTGTTAAATCCTCTGACTGAGGCGAAGCTAAGATCTTTGGAACCATCACTATTTAGTCTCGTAAGACTATCCTGGCCATCTGAAGTAACTAAGATTTTTCCATCGGACAGTAATATTAAATTGTATATGCGCCCAAGATAAATAGGGGCCGAAAAAGAAGCATCTATGGTAAAATCGTCGTTGTATCTAACCAAACTACTTACGCCTGTAGATTCAATTTTATTTAAAATAACTTTACCATCTGGCTGAACAATTCCTTTTCTAAAGATGTTTTTTTCACTTTTAGGTGATGTAAATAAGTTTTGGTATAAATTTTTATTTTGAGAAAGCTTGCCATTTTTGTTTAGCAATTTTATACCATCATGATATTTTGTATTAAAGGTACTTTTACTATTTCCTAAAACAAGAATGTCACCATTCGGTTTTTCTAAAATATCATTTCCTGCATAAAAAGTACCTGGTTGTTCTTGTGCGTTAATTTCAGAAGTAGTTAAATCTAATTTAATAAATCGGTTAAAAGAGGTACTTCCTCCTGTAAAGTTTACAATATTCTCCGTGCAAACTAATAATTTATTATCCGGGCACAGCAGAATTTTATTTGAATTTGTGTTTGCGTCTAATTTTGCTACAACTGTATTATCAATAGAGCCATCATTATTAATGAGCGTCAAATCGCTTTTTAGTATTTTATCATTCGAAAGAAAAATAAAATCTTTTACTGTTGCCATTGGGAATCCGGGCACAACGTATTTAAAGGATGTATCTTTCGATCCGTCGGTGTTGAACCTCATAAAACCGGTGGTTCCAACATATTTGAATGTAGTGTAGCAACCGCCAAATAATATTTTTCCATCTTTTTGAATGCCTAGTTTACAATCGAACATACTATCATATCCAACAGTATTGTTGGAACAAATTCCTCCAAATCCTTCTATAGCGGTGAATCCTGAATCTAAAGTACCATCAGAATTTAAACGGTCAATTCTATAACTTGTTTCTTTGTTGTAGGTATTCTCATAGACTCTCACTACTTTACCATCAGTTTGTAGTTCAAATTTGAAAATATTGTAAGGGTAACCGGTGCCCGGTTGAAAAGTTTTATCTACAGTACCGTCAGCATTTAAGCGAAGCATATTGCGGCCAGTAAACTTTTGATAAATAGTAACATCGAAAACTCCCGCTATTAGTATTTTTCCATCCGGTTGTATTTTTATAGAGCGTATAGTTGTAATCGTAAAAGAATTGAATCCTTTATCAGAAAGATTAAATGTATTGTCAATAGTACCATCAGCATTTAACCTGATTATTTTAGTTACCGGCTTGCCGTCGTAAGTTGTAAAAGAGCCGCTAACCAGAATTTTTCCATCAGATTGTATTGCAAGACCTGATGGTGAAGAACTAAAACCTAAACCAGTTTTGAACGTTTCATCAAGAGACAAATCTTTATTTAACCTCAAAATGTTGTTACCTTTTACCGCATTTTTGTCATTGTACAATTTATATGAACTGGAATTTCCAACCAAAACTATTTTTCCATCAGGTTGTAAAGCAAACTCTTTGCTAAATAAAGTTAAATTGGGAAGGTGATCTTTTGTGTCAAAATCCGGGTCAATATTTGAAGAAACCTGAGCATTGCTCCATAATGATATAAAAAAAAGAAATAATAAGAAGTAGTGTTTTTTCATAAATGATTTTTTGTATCAAATATATTGTTAATATTTTATTTGTACATACAAAAAAGCATTTGTTTCTTCTTATTTTTTGTAGTCTTAAAGTTTAAGTTATAATAATCTTCTGTGGTAATTGATCTGTCCCAAATGATACGCTAAATGTGTAGAAAGATGCACTAAAAAGAAACCCGTTGTCATTTCTTTTTCGAAAACAATTTGTGGATAGATAAGTTCTAAGTCGGCTTCCGTTAAGCTGTCAAGGGTGTTATTTACTACCAAAATAGTATGCTCAATTTTACTGATGAGCTCTGATCTTGGAATATCTTTAAGAGAAAACTCTAATGGACGATTACGGACATAATCTGTTTTTCCTAATTCAGCGCCAATATAGGTATTTATGTTTCCCATAAGATGCAAACAAAGATTTCCGGCTGAATTGGAAATATCCGGTGCAATTGCCCAAATCTGAGCTTCGTTTTCATAGGACTCAATTTCAATTTTTAATTTGTTCAGGTCTCTGTTAAAAAGAATTTTTAAGGTATCGATCAACATGGTTTTAAGCTTTTTGGGTTATTGGAATCCAGATTTCTTCTTCAGAATCCGGATCTTCTTTTTTGTATTTTTCACCCATTACGGCAAAGTGTGGTCTTTCATCTACCATATAAGCTGAATTTGGGAGCCAGTCTACAAAAATTTCACGATACGTTTTGTGGCCTTCGCTTTGAGGGCCTTTATGAACAAAAACAGCATACAATCCCTCTGGAATTACCAAAGATTTCATTTCCTGTGGTACGTTACCAAATGCAGAGACTTCGACTGCGGCCCATTTTTCGAAGGTATTTCCGGGATCGAAATTGTCAAAATGTGCCTTTGGAAAAACTTCCAGAGAATACAGGTTGGTATCAATCACATTCTTAATTTCTTTACGCTTCGGCATAAATGAACTCCACAATTCATAGGTTTTGTTTTCTAAAAATGACATTGTTATGAATTTCCCAATTAGTTTTTTTTCGGATAAAATCTGAATTCTGGCTTCCATTCTTTATTGATTATTGAATTTTGTATTTTTTGTAATCGGTTTCACTAAGCGAAAAATAACCTAACGGAAAATTGGCTTTATCAGCCGTATTGATAATATTTCCTCTTACGGTTGCAGGAGGAGACTGAAAAGGTCCGCCAACATTGTTTCCGGCAATACTCACCAGAATGTTCATGTAATTGTAATATTGTTTAGAGATGCCGTAATGTGTCATTTCGACTTCATTTCCAACTTTTAAATCGTCATCATCCGAGGTGCTGAAATATTCATTTCCCTGAAAAAATTTGTCTTCGGTAACGTAGTAAGTTGAGGTAATTTTCGTCGAATATACATATTTAAAAAGATAAAAATTATCGGCATCGGCAGGATCGTTAAAGTAAGCACGCGTTTCAACTTCTTTTCCTGAAAAACCACCCTGATTGTTTTGCTCAACACGGGTGATGGGAGCGACTGATTTCATGGTTTCAGTGGCAGTATAAGTAATTCCGCCGGAAATCACGGTTAAGGTATAGGTCTCATCAATTACCGGAATGAAATTCGAGCAAACATATCGTCCGGTTTTAGGAACTTCACTAAAATTGAACTTTATGTTCTGGCTGTTCGTGATAAATACGGTTGCGCCCGAAACAGTTGGAATAACATTTTGAAAATAACCGGTAGTGGTGGTCAGTTTTATGGTTTGTTGCTTTCCTGTGGTTCCTTTTTGCCAGTTTATAGCCGCTTCGATAACTAATTTTGGCGGAGCATTATCCAGATTAACATCTACAACTTCTTCACAACCGGCGAAGAAAATGGATATAAAAAGGACAATTAAAAGAGTTGCTTTTTTCATGATCTGTCTTTTATTTTTCTTTGAAGGGAAAGTTGGTCTTAAAATTTAAAATTATAGCTAACGGCAGGAACAATTCCGAAAATGGAAGTTTTTACAGCTTCGTTTGCTGCAGTGTCGGTATTCTGACGGAAATTGATAGAGGCCGCATTCTGGCGGTTGTATAAATTGTAAATACTAAAAACCCATTCTGCTTTCCATTTCCTGTCTTTGTTTTTTCGGGGAGTCAAAGTTGCCGAAACATCTAAATGATGATAGGCCGGCAAACGATTGTCGTTTCTTAACCCATAATTAGGAACTGTAATTCCTAAATATTGATATTGTCCATTCGGATAGGTAACAGGCTGTCCGGATTGCAGTGCAAAATTAGCTCCAAAAGACCATTTTTCGTTCAGGTTATAGGCTGATGTCACGGCTAAATTATGCGTTTTATCATAGGCCGAACTGTACCATTGTCCGTTGTTGATACCGGTCTCTTCGGGAGTTCTTCCCGGAGTCTGCTGCTGTGATTTGGATAAAGTGTACGAAATCCATCCGTTGAATTTGCCTTCGTTTTTCTTAAGCATAAATTCGACACCATAAGCTCTCATTCTTCCGTTTAGCACTATTTGTTCGATCGCATTATTTGCAATCAAATCGGCACCATCGATATAATCGAGTCGGTTTTGAATCTTTTTGTAATACGTTTCGACTTCAACAGTATAGGCGCCATTATTAATATTTCTAAAATAGCCCAAAGCAACCTGATCTGCAATCTGAGGTTTGATGTAGTTATCACTTGGCATCCAGACATCAAGCGGAGTAGGTGATGAGGTATTCGAAATCAATTGAAGATACTGCGCCATGCGGTTATAGCTTGCTTTAATAGCCTGATCGTCGTTTAACTGATAAGAAACCGAAAGTCGTGGTTCGAAATTATTGTAATCCTGAATGATCTTGTTTTTACCGAAGTATTTTGTTGAGGTCGGGATTCCTTTTTCGTAAATCTGCATATTATTATTGAAGGTGACAGCCTCATTGTTGTTGTAGTAATTAATTGTAGAAGTACCTAAACGATAAAATAGACTGTAACGCAAGCCGTAAGCTAGTGTGAGTTTTTTTGAAAGCTGATTCTCGGCTTCGATATAAACAGAAGGTTCAAAAGCATATTTTTTATCCAGCTGGTCCGGGTTGATTCCGGATTTTTCATTACTTGGTTTAATGGTTCCGGGATTAAATTCATAGTAAATTCCATTTAAACCGTAGTTCAGTTTGAATTTATCTGATATATAGTTTTTGAAATCGTATTTGATGTTGTAATTTTTAATTCCTGAGTCCCACTTAAAGCCTACATAATCTAAGTCAAGACCATAATAGTAATCGCTGTAAATCAGAGATAAATTAGCAAATAACTTATCAGAGTACAAGTGGTTCCAACGCAGGTTTAGTGTTGAATTTCCGTAAATATTGGTAAAGCTTTTGTTCAGACTAAAAACATCACGGCCAAAATAACCCGATAAATACAAACTGTTGTTTTCGTTTAACTTATAACTCAGTTTGGTATTCAAATCATAGAAATAAGCAGCGTTATTTTTTTGATCTTCGGATAATTTTAGAAATAAATGAGCGTAAGAAGCTCTTCCTCCAATCAGGAAAGAACCTCTGTCTTTCACTAGCGGACCTTCGGCTAAAATTCGGCTTGAAATTAATCCTATTCCGCCATTGACATGAAATTCTTTACTGTTTCCGTCTTTTTGATAAATGTCTAAAACAGAAGAGGCTCTTCCGCCATAGCGAGCCGGAATTCCACCTTTATATAATTTTAAATCTTTGATGGCATCCGGATTAAAAACGGAGAAGAAACCAAATACGTGAGAAGAATTAAAGATGGTAGCTTCATCCAGTAAAATCAAATTCTGATCGGCACCTCCGCCGCGTACATTGAACCCCGAGGCGCCTTCACCTGCATTGGTAACTCCCGGGAGCAGTAAAATTGATTTTAAGACATCGACTTCACCTAAAACAACCGGCATTCTTTTGATGGTGGCAATGGAGAGTTTATTGGCACTCATCTCAGGCGATTTGATGTTGATTTTGCCTTTATTATCAGTAATTATGATCTCTTTAAGTTCTTCACCGCTTTCGGTAATGGCAAAATTACTTTTAGTGTTTTGATTTAAAGTTATGGTCTTTTGAAGCGTCTGATAACCAACATAACTAATTTCAATTTCATATTCGCCCTGTGGAACGGTTAGTGAATAAAACCCATATTCATTGGTGGTGGTACCCATTTTTAAGGCCGGAATATAGAGGTTTACACCGATTAAAGTTTCATTGTTTTTAAAGTCGGTGATGGTTCCGCTCAGTGTGAATTTTTCCTGAGAAAATGATGTTAAAATGGTAAATAGAAAAAACAAAAAAGTGGTATTTTTTTTGGTGGTCATTATCTTGGTTTTGAGTTACATAGTTAATGATTCTTGTTAAATATTTCTGCAGAACGTTTGTTAAACATTAGTTAAGAATGGGGCTTTTTCTGAGGTTCAAAGGTGTAGGAGTTCAAAGGTTCAGAGTTTTTTTAGTTTAACTCATAAAAAAAGACAACTGTTGAAAGTTGTCTTTTTAGGGGAGATACGTTTTATATCTCTATCATTTCATTATACTATTTTATTTGGGCGATAATGGAGTTGAATGTTTCGCTTGGTCGCATTGCTTTGCTTACTAACTCCGGAGTTGGCTGATAATAGCCACCAATCGTTTGAGGTTTTCCTTGTGCACCAATTAATTCAGCATCGATTTTAGCTTCGTTAGCTTCAAATTCAGCAGCAATTGGAGTGAAGATCGCCTTCAACTCAGCATCTTTGTTTTGAGCAGCCAAAGCCTGAGCCCAGTAGTATGCAAGGTAAAAATGAGAACCACGGTTGTCAATCTGACCTACTTTACGGGCAGGAGATTTATCATTGGCAAGGAATTTATCATTTGCCTGGTCTAAAGTTTCAGATAAAACAATTGCTTTAGAATTGTCTAAAGTTTGTCCTAAATGCTCTAAAGAAGCTCCAAGCGCTAAAAATTCTCCTAATGAATCCCAACGTAAATATCCTTCTTCTGTAAATTGCTCTACGTGTTTTGGAGCAGAACCTCCGGCACCCGTTTCAAACAATCCGCCACCGTTCATTAAAGGAACGATAGATAACATTTTAGCTGAAGTTCCTAATTCTAAAATTGGGAATAAATCCGTTAAATAATCACGTAAAACGTTTCCGGTTACTGAGATGGTATCTAAACCTTTGATGATTCTGTCTAAAGTAAATTCTGTAGCAGCAACCGGGTTTAAGATGCGGATATCCAGATTTACAGTATTGTGATCTTTTAAATATTTTTGAACTTTTGCAATTAATTCTCTGTCATGCGCTCTGTTTTCGTCTAACCAGAAGACAGCAGGAGTATCAGATAAACGAGCTCTGTTTACAGCTAGTTTAACCCAGTCCTGAATTGGAGCATCTTTGGCCTGACACATTCTGAAAATATCATTTGTTTCAACGTTTTGCTCCATTAAAACAGTTCCTTTGTTGTCTGTTACACGAACAACTCCGTCAGCTTTTATTTGGAATGTTTTGTCATGAGATCCGTATTCTTCTGCTTTTTGAGCCATCAAACCTACGTTAGGAACACTTCCCATTGTTTTAGGATCAAAAGCACCGTGTTTTTTACAGAAATCGATAGTAGCCGTGTAAACTCCGGCATAAGAGCGATCCGGAATAACTGCAATAGTATCTTGTTGTTTTCCTTCTTTATTGTACATCTGTCCTGAAGTACGAATCATTGCCGGCATAGAAGCATCAACAATTACATCCGAAGGAACGTGTAAGTTTGTAATTCCTTTATCAGAATTCACCATTGCCAAAGCAGGACCGTTTTCGATTGCTTTAGTAATGTCAGCTTCCACTTCCGCTTGTTCAGGTCTTCCTGCAATTTTTGCATAGATGTCACCTAAACCATTTCGGGTGTCAATGTTTAATTCTGCAAATAAAGTTTCATATTTTTTGAAAAGATCAGCAAAGTATACTTCAACGATAGCTCCGAAGATAATTGGATCTGATACTTTCATCATAGTTGCTTTTAAGTGTACCGAAAGTAAAACACCTTCTTTTTTAGCGTCAGCGATAGCATCAGCAGCAAAAGCTTTTAATTTTTTTACACTTAAAACAGAACTGTCAATGATCTCACCTGCTTTAAGAGGGGTACTAGCTTTTAATACAGTAGTTGTACCGTCTTTTGCAACGAATTCGATTTTTACGTCATTAGCTTCTGCAACGGTAAGTGATTTTTCACTTCCGTAGAAATCACCGTTTGGCATTGAAGCTACTTTTGTTTTAGAATCAGCAGACCATGCACCCATAGAGTGCGGATTTGATTTTGCAAAGTTCTTAACTGCTCTTGGTGCTCTACGATCAGAGTTTCCTTCACGTAAAACCGGATTTACAGCAGAACCTAAAACTTTAGCATATTTTGCTTTAATTTCCTTTTCAGCATCATTTTGCGGATCTTCAGGGTAATTTGGAATTGCGTAACCATGTGACTGTAACTCAGCAATAGCCGCTTTTAATTGCGGTACCGATGCAGAAATGTTTGGTAATTTGATAATATTAGCATCAGGCTGTGTTGCCAACTGACCTAATTCAGCCAAAGCATCTCCGGTTTTTTGAGCATCAGTTAAAAGCTCAGGAAAATTAGATAAAATTCTGCCAGCCAAAGAAATATCTCTGGTTTCAATAGCGATACCAGCAGTACCCGTAAATGCTTGAACAATAGGTAAAAAAGAATAAGTCGCTAACAATGGCGCCTCATCAGTTAAGGTGTAATAGATTTTCGAATTCTGTGTCATTTTTTTTTTTTTTTATAATCGTATCGCCAGAGAATGGCAATGTAAAAGGTATAGTCGGCTCAGAATGAGCGGAGCAAATATAATAAAAACAGTCCGAAAACGGTGTAGTTTTCAGGAGAAATGCCGAAATTATCAGATTGTTATTTCGAGGTCTTTAAATTGTCAAATCGACGATTTTGGTATTAAAAAATTACGGTTTTGATGGATCACGGAGAAAAGTGGATGATTTCTGAATAGGTAAACCTTTTTAGTTGCATAAAATTAGTTAAGCAATGTATTTTTGTCCGAAAAATTGTAGTTTTGATTTAATGAATGAATGAGTAATAAAGTGTAAGCTACATTGTTTAATATGTTTTTTACTTATTGTTTGTTATAAAACTTAATTATTATCTTTGAATTATGAGCACACTTACAAAACAAAATCATATAGGGCGAAAAATTAGCCGTATTCGTGAACTTCGAGATATGAAACAAGAAGCTTTGGCGCAGGCTTTAGGAACCAATCAGCAAACTGTTTCCGCTATTGAAAACAGTGAAACGATAGATGATGAAAGGCTTAAAGAAGTTGCAAAAGCACTTGGTGTAACTGTTGAAGCAATTAAAAATTTCTTGGAAGACAATATGATTAATTATTTTAATAGTTTCCATGATAACAGTTTTACAAATGGAGCATTCAATGCAAATCATTGTACTTTTAATCCATTGGATAAATTAATTGAAACTTTCCATGAAAAAGAAAAGCTTTACGAGCGTTTGCTGCAAGCTGAAAAAGATAAAATCGAATATTTGGAAAATCTATTGAAAAAATAGATACCAATTTTTCATTAAAATACAAACTGATGCTTTAGGAGTGTCGGTTTTTTTTTTGGCGTGTCCCGCCGAAAAAGGCGGGTCGGGCTATCCGCTTCAAGTCCTCGCACTTCCTTCGTCAGGCTGTGGGCTTTCCACTTCTATCCCTCACGCAAACCGTAAAACAAGAACTTTTTGTTTATTAAGTGTAATTATCTCCGCAATCTTGTCATTTCGACGGAGGAGAAATCACACGCGGGATTCGGCAAAGATTGACGATTTTGATTGCGACCCGAAGCTCAACAGTAATCCGTATAGTTTGTCATTTCGACGGAGGAGAAATCTTCGCAAGAAACTCGACAACGATTGGCGATTTTAGGAACGGAGTTTCTAGTGTGATTTCTCCCTTCTATCGAAATGGCAAGACTGATGAAATCCGTTTTTAATCTGTGTTTTCGCAAAGCGAATCCGCGTCATCCGTGTTCAAAATTGTCGTTAATACTTTGTAGAGTTTCTTGCGAAGATTTCTCCTCCGTCGAAATGACAAACTAAATGAAAATATTGTTGTGACAATGATTGTCTTAGCCCCGATAGCAGTGGAAATCCTTTTGCTTTTTTCTTTAAAAAGCAAAAGATTGAAACGGATAGCGGGATTAGCTCCTGAAAATTTTAAAAAACAGGCAAAAAAAAACTCGTTTCATTTGAAACGAGTTTTTTATAACCAATAGATAAATGATTATCTTCTTTTATCTTTAATCTTAGCTTTTTTACCAGTAAGTTCTCTGAAGTAGAAAATTCTAGCTCTACGTACAGCTCCTTTTTTGTTGATTTCAATTTTTTGTAAAGCTGGTAAGTTTACTGGGAAGATACGCTCAACTCCGATAGCTCCAGAC
Organism: Flavobacterium sp. CFS9; assembly: GCF_041154745.1. Classification (NCBI taxonomy): domain Bacteria; kingdom Pseudomonadati; phylum Bacteroidota; class Flavobacteriia; order Flavobacteriales; family Flavobacteriaceae; genus Flavobacterium; species Flavobacterium sp. CFS9. The sequence continues at coordinate 3,408,513 of NZ_AP031573.1, forward strand.
ATTTTACGAATAGTGAAAGTTTCTGTGTTACCAGAACCTCTTCTTTGAATAACAACTCCTTTAAAAAACTGAGTTCTTGTTTTTTCACCCTCTTTAATTTCGTAGTAAACTGTGATAGTATCTCCAGCTCCGAAAACAGGGAAATCTTTTTTAGCAACGAATTCGTTTTGAACGAACTTTAATAAATCTGCCATGATAATTTTTATTATTGTTTATTTAGAGTAACATTCACGTATTTCGCCAGAGGTTAGTCTAATTCGGGTGCAAATGTAGAAAATAATTGTAAATTATGAATTATAAATTATAAATTATTTTAAGTTGCTGATAAATTGAAGGTTAGTTTTTAGTCGCAGTATTCAGTGGCAGTATTCAGTCACAGTATTCAGTCGCAGTTTTATTGTGCTGATTATTGCTTATTATGATTGCTACTGAACACTGATGACTGAGACTGAAAGCTGAAAACCGCGACTGAACACTGAAAACTGCGACTGAATACTTATTTCGGCTGCTGCTGCGTCACACAGTGGATCATTCCTCCATTAGCATACAAATTACGAACGTCGATACCAATTACCTTTCTGTTCGGATACAAGCTTTGAATCAATTGATTGGCAACTGCATCATTTGGATCGTTGTAATTCGGAACCAATACCACCGTGTTTCCAATGTAGTAATTAACATAAGAACCTTTGTAACCTAATTTTTTTCCATAAGCCGTTACCACTTTGTTTTGAGTCAAAGGCAGTTTTAGGAAATTGTAATTTTTACCTTTTAAATCTTTTGCATTGTACAAAGTAGGAATGTCTCCTTCAGGTACTTCCCAGTACAGTAAATCATCTTCACTCATCGTCACGATGGTGTTGTCATTACCAAATCGTGCAAACCCGTCAATGTGCATGTCAGTAATTTCTTTTCCTGCTTTTCCGTTCAGCCAGATGAAGTTAGACACTCCTAAATATTTTTTAAAAATGGCTTCGGCTTGTGCCTGGCTCATTCCGGGATTACGATTTGGGTTTAGAATAGAACTTTTGGTAGCTAAAAGAGTTCCTTTTCCGTCTATTTCTACGGCTCCCCCTTCATTGATCATGATCGCATTTAAATCTACAACTGTTGTTTTTTGATCTGCGGCAATTTGTGCAGGGATAGTGTTGCAATTTTTAAAATCAGCTTTTTCTCCCCAGCCATTAAAGCCCCAATCCTGAATTACCAATTGGTTGTTTTTGTCTTTTACATAAATAGGACCATTATCTCGTACCCAAACATCATCTGTTTTATAGATTTTAAAATCAACGGCAGAAAGAGAAACTCCTGCATTTTGTAATAAAGTTGTAATTCTGTTCTTTTCGTTGGTATCGTAAGCAACGATATGTACCTTTTCACTTGTCGACAATGATTTTGTCATGGCAACCCATGTAGCATCAAGATCATCTCTATAGTTCATACCATATTGATATTGGTGTGGCCATTGCAGCCAGGTTCCTTCATGCGGAGCAGATTCTTCGGGCATGGTATACATAATCTCGCTTTTAATGGATTCAGTTGGTTCGTTTGGTGTTGGAATCATTCCGTCTTCCTGGCAGGAAGTGAACAAAGGAAATAGTACTATAGGTAAAAATAATTTTTTCATCTTAATTGAAGTTTGTTGTGATCTTTAATTGTTTAGCGTCATTGTGTTACTAGTATTTTGACGATGCAAAGATATTCTCAAACGATAAACGGTTAGTTGTCCAAAATGGACAAATCAAATAAGCGGAATGAAAATCGCTGTGAGATAGTCAGATTCGTTATCACAATTGTCACTGGTTTTCAGGTATTGTTCAATAACAGGCAAATGTGAAAGTTCATAATCATGAGTGAGAAACCAGCCTCCAAAGATTTGACTATACGTTTCTTCGAGAGTATTGTAACTTCCATGATGAAAAAAACGAGCATATTTACCGCCAAAAATTTTCTTCTTTGGAAGATTTTTAAGGACAGCAGTGGTGGCAATGCAGGCTTCGTAAGTACAATTTATTTTTTCAGTAATTAAAATGTCGTCCGTGATGACTCCGAAAAAGTGAGCATCCGTTTCAGGGAATTCATTTTTTAATAGAGTGTCCCAAAGATCTTCTATCTCCGGATTAATATAATGGGTTTTAGAACTAAGGTAATAAACCGTTGTTTCCGGAATTACGAGTATTTCAGGTGTTAAAACAGAGGTAAAAGATTGAAGAATCCCCGTATCGTTTAATAAAAGTTCTTTTTGATTGCGGGCTAGTGAAGGAGCGCAGTCGAAATGCTTTTTGAAGGTCTTTGAGAATGACTGCACATCGGCAAAACCAACTTCGAGTGCAATTTCTGAGATTTGTTTGTTCGAGTAGATCAGTTTTTTGTACCCGTTTTCTACCTTCAACCGGGTCTGATAAGCGCCTATGGTTTCGTTGAATAAAGAATAAAAAATCCGTTGCAAATTTCTGTAGGAGTAACACGAAATGTCCTCCAGAGAATTTATTGAGATGATTTGATTGTAATTCATCTCAATATAATTCCGTGTATTATAAATAGGTTTCAGATTGAAATCACTCATTTTTTAGCTTTTAGAAAGTGGTAACAAAAAAGATAACGATAATTACTGCTTTCAAGTATGATTAAGAAGAATCACTAAAAATAAATGAGGGGGGAATATTTTTTATTTTTCTTCCAATAAATCCGGACGTCTGTTTTTAGTATGTTCGTAGGCCATATCCTCACGCCATTTGTCAATTTTAGCAAAATGTCCGCTAGTCAGTACTTCAGGAACTTTCCAGCCTTTATAATCGGCAGGTCTTGTGTATATAGGACCAGAAAGCAGATTGTCCTGAAAACTGTCAGTCAATGCTGAAGTTTCATCGCTCAAAACACCGGGAATCAATCGGATCAAAGCATCAGATAATACTAAAGCGCCTAATTCTCCACCGGATAGTACATAATCGCCAATTGAAATTTCTTTGGTAATAAAATGGTCACGAACACGTTGATCTACCCCTTTATAATGTCCGCAGAGAATGATAATGTTTTCATACATCGACATTGTATTGGCCATTTTTTGATTTAAAGTTTCTCCATCAGGCGACATATAAATAATTTCATCATACTCACGCTGGCTTTTTAAATGCGTGATACAGTCATCAATAGGCTGAACCGTCATAACCATTCCGGCACCTCCGCCAAATGGATAATCGTCAACACTTTTTTGCCTGTTTGTAGTGTAATCACGCAAATTATGAAAATGAACTTCTACTAAGCCTTTGTCTATGGCACGTTTCATAATCGAAGCCTCAAACGGACTCTTTAATAATTCAGGTAAAATCGTTATAATGTCAATTCGCATTTTTTTTCTTCAATAGTTCTAAGATGCAAAGATACAAAGTTAATTTTTGTGAATTTTCAAGATTTGAAAATGAGATAAAATAATTAGGAGGTTTTTGAGAATGAGTTACTTATCAAATGTATTATTGAGTGTATTGTGTTTAAGTGTTTGTATTACAGTTAAATAGTTGATGATTTTGTAACATAAAAGGATCTAAATGTAAAAAAAAGATGCATAATTTTAAGTAATATTACCGTTCAATCATCAAAAACAAAATCCCATGAAAAAGCTACTCTTATTAACAATTATATTGATTTTACAGGCATGTGCAACAGCTAAAAATCCAAACGATCAATGGATTGGTCAATCTAAAAAGAATCTTATCAAGGCATGGGGACCGCCCGTACGTACTTTAAATCACCCGGATCATGGAGAAATATTAATTTATGCAGAACAAGTATATGCAAATGCAGATACAAATGAAGGTACCAGAATTGCCGGTCCAAATTATTGGAATTATACTTACATATACACCCGTAAAGACGGAAAAATTTATTTGTATAAAACGGATAAACAGCAGCAGCCGCCACAAACAATTGCTGTAAAATAAGTTGACTGATTATTTTTGATCAGAAAATAGAGTGAATTTACGATTACCTTGAAAGTCATTTTAGTATATTTACGAAGTAGACGATAGAATATGAAGTGATAAAAGAAATAGATTTGTTTTTGGTAAAAGCTTGGGCGAGATTGTGATGAAAAAACCGGAAAATCTGCGAGAAGCGAAAAAAGCAAATTAAACACCGTAAAAAAAAACAGCATTTGAAAGCGAGTCAGGAGTTTATAAAAGGAGATGAAATCGAATGGGAAGTAGTCGGAGAAAGAATCAAACGTAAAATTCTGGCTTTTGATGAAAGAGTGATGTTGGTAAATGTGCATTTTGAGAAAGGCGGAATTGGAGTTTTACACGAGCACTATCATTCGCAGGTTACCTATGTTTCCAGTGGTAAATTTGATGTGACCATTAACGGAGTCACCCAAACGTTAAAAGAAGGAGATAGTTTTTACATTCCGCCTCATGCAGTTCATGGAGTGGTTTGTTTAGAAAGCGGACTTTTGACGGATGTTTTTAGTCCAATGCGCGAAGATTTTATGTCATGATAACAGTTTAGAATTATCAACAAGCTTTAAAACAAGAACCGGATTGGCTTAGAAACCTTTAAAAATTATAATTTTTTTAAAGTTTTGGTAATAATTAGATTGGTATTTTTGCAAAATGAATTTATCCAAAACGAATGTCTTGTTTATGGCAGCCTGCACCGGACTTATCGTTGCAAATCTGTATTACTGCCAGCCTTTAATTGTTTTAATTGCCAACGAATTTAAAATTCCTGAAGCCAGTGCGGGAACAATAACCTATCTAACCCAGGCGGGTTATGCTATAGGACTGTTTTTTATGGTTCCGCTGGGAGATAAAATCGAACGTAAAAAACAAATTTTAATAACCACTTTTGCTTCTGTAATTGCATTGATTATGGCAGCTACGGCTAAAAGTTTTTTCCTTTTACAGGTAGCTTCTTTATTAATTGGAGTTACTTCAATCGTACCACAGTTAATTTTACCATTGGCAGCATCTTTAAGCGCTCCTGAACAGCGCGGAAAAGTAGTCGGAACCATCATGAGTGGTTTGCTGGTGGGGATATTGCTTTCCAGAACTTTAAGCGGATTTATCGGCCAGGTATTGGGTTGGAGGTCTATGTTTTATATTGCTGCCGGAATCTGTTTATTGATCTTTTTTGTGATTCAGAATAAATTCCCAGTAAATAAACCTCAATTTCAGGGAACTTACGGACAGCTGATTCAATCGCTTTTTACACTTATAAAAACACAGCCGGTTCTGCGTGAAGCGACACTGATTAATGTATTTAGTTTTGCACAGTTTGGAGCTTTCTGGACCACTATGGTTTTGCTGCTTTCGGGAAAACCATTTGATTTTAACAGTGCTACTATTGGATTATTCGGTATTGTTGGAGCTTCGGGAGCTTTGGCAGCGCCGTTAGTTGGAAAAATGGGTGACAAAGGGAATTCAAGAATTGCAGTAGGTTATGGCTGTTTATTAATTCTGATTAGTTTTCTGGTTTTTTATTTCTCTATCGAAAGTGTGATCGGAATTGCGATTGGAATTGTATTTATTGATATCGGAATTCAGGGAGTACATATTTCAAACCAAACCCGCGTGTATTCCTTACTTCCGGAAGCCAGAAACCGATTGAATACCGTATTTATGTCGTTTAGTTTCTTGGGAACAGCAGCTGGATCTGCTTACGGATTACTGTTATGGAAACTGGGCGGATGGCATGCCGTAACCCTTGGCTGTGTTGGATTATCAGCACTGGCATTTACAGTTTACGGCCTTACTTACAAATCAAAGTCTAAAAGACAGAAAGCATAAATTGGTATAAAATTAATTTGTAAATTTGCAATCAAATAAAAAATAACAACAATGGAAAACGGAATATACGCTAAATTCAACACTGGTAAAGGTTCGATTTTAGTAAAACTTACACACGATTTAACACCTGGAACCGTAGGAAATTTTGTAGCTCTTGCAGAAGGAAATATGGAAAATAAAGTAAAGCCTCAAGGACAAAAATTCTATGACGGATTAACTTTTCATAGAGTAATTGCTGATTTTATGATTCAGGGAGGATGTCCGAAAGGAACCGGAACCGGAGATCCTGGATACAAATTTGACGATGAGTTTCACCCTAGCTTGAAACACGATCGTCCGGGAGTTTTAGCAATGGCAAATTCAGGTCCGGCTAGTAACGGTTCTCAATTTTACATTACTCACGTTCCAACTTCATGGTTAGACGGAAAACATACTGTTTTTGGTCATGTAATCGAAGGACAGGATGTTGTTGATGCAGTGGCTCAGGGAGATAATCTTGATTCAGTAGAAATCATCAGAGTAGGCGAAGAAGCTCAAAAATGGAATGCAATTGAAGCTTTTATTGCTTTAAAAGGAGCTCGTTTGAAGCGCGATGCTGCTTTAAAAGCGGAATCAGAAGCAAAGATGGAGCAATTGGCTGCAGGTTTTGATAAAACAGATAGCGGATTACGTTATAAAATGATTCAAAAAGGAGACGGTAAAAAAGCGGAAGCAGGTAAAACTGTTGCAGTACATTACGAAGGTTCTTTAGAAAACGGAAAAGTATTTGATTCTTCTTACCCACGTAAAAAACCAATCGAATTTAGATTAGGTCAGGGTCAGGTTATCGAAGGATGGGACGAAGGTATTGCTTTATTACAAGTAGGTGACAAAGCTCGTTTCGTAATTCCATCTGATTTAGCTTATGGAGCTTCAGGTGCAGGAGGAGTTATTCCACCACACGCAACTTTGATTTTTGACGTTGAATTAATGGACGTAAAATAAGACTTTACAACAATTTAGTATTGTTTTAAATAGCAATCCCATTCGCTAGCCGAATGGGATTTTTTTTATATTTACTTTAAAAAACAAGAACAATGAAATTAAGGATCTTAACTTTAACCGCTGTGACGTTGCTTATCGTTTCGTGCGGTACAAAAAAAGCTGCTCCCGTTGCTGTTGCGACCACTCCGGCAGCCACTGAAGTTGCAAAAGCAACAGAATTATCTCCTGCACTGGCAGAAGGTAAAAACTTGTACGAAAACAGTTGTGCAAGATGTCATAAATTATATGATCCGAAGAAATTTAGTCAGGAAGACTGGAAGCCAATTCTGGTAAGAATGCAGAAAAAAGCGAAGTTAGATGATACTCAGATGACTTCAATATCAAACTATATAACTTCTCAATTGTAAGGAATTGGAATTTAAAAAGTATAAAAACTATTCATATTTATTTGGATAGTTTTTTTTTTGCTTCAAACTGAGCATAAAAAAACACCTTCACGGGGTAGGTGTTTAGAAAATTATGAAGCGCTTTCAGAAGAATTGTCAACCGCAGCTATTTTTAAAGTTTTTATTCCGGCCGGTAATTCCCAATCGACAACATCGTCTTTTTTAAAGCCAATAATAGCAACACTTAGGGGCGCTAATATTGATATTTTACCTTCTTTTACATCCGCAAATGAAGGCAGAACAATCTGAATCTTCATTTGTTTTTTTGCTTTTACATCTTCAATAATAACATGCGAATTGATGCGTATAGTACTGCTGTCTAATTCACTTTCTTTACGGATTACAGCGCGGTCCAGTTCGTGTGAAAGCTGCCCGATTTCTTTGGCATTGGTGGCATTTTTACTTTTTAAAATCAATTCTCTTAAAAATTGATAATCTGACTTACAGAATGTAGGTGTTGGTTTCATATCTATTCTAATTTATTGTGGGTTGACTGTGTAGAATTTTCAGAAACAAATTATAGCTACAGTTATTTCTAGCGGTCTGTAAATAAAGACTGCTGCTGAAAACTGAAAATTGTAAACTGAAAACTAAAAAAAAAAAATCCTCCGTCTGAGAGAAGAAATTGAAATAGACGGAGGCCTAATTGATAAAGGCCTTACTATGTGAAATAAATACAGCCGAGTGCGCTCTTCTCACAAGAGAAAGCGATACCGGAGAAACTGTAAATAGATTTATAGTAGTCACTGTGGAAATAATTAATTTGATTTGTAAAGATAAGCAAACTTTTTGAAAACACTAAAGTGATGTTTTCCATTTGATGTTGCAGCCAATACTTGGTTTTTGCGGATCTTTCAGACTTCTGTTGTAAATAAGAGCATCAATCGCACTGCGAAGATCGCTTCCGCTTAACGGAATTCCGTTTCCGGGTCTTGAATCGTCCAGTTGGCCGCGATAAAACAATCGGTCCTGATTGTCAAATAAATAAAAATCAGGAGTACAAGCCGCTTCATAAGCTTTGGCGACTTCCTGGCTTTCGTCGTACAAATACGGGAAATCGATCTTGTTCTGAAAAGCAAAGTCGGTCATTAACTCAGGAGCATCTTGCGGATATTTTTCAACATCGTTGCTTGAAATGGCAACAATGCTGATTCCCTGTACCCGATAATCATTGGCAATCATAACTACCTCTTTAATAACATGAACTACAAACGGACAATGGTTGCAGATAAACATGACCAAAGTGCCTTTTGAACCTCTCAAATCGTCAAATGAATACTCATTATTAGAATTGGTGTCTCTTAATTTGAAACCTGGAGCAATTGTTCCAAGAGGAATCATATTCGAAGGAGTTCGTGCCATTTTTGTAGAAATAAGTTTCTCAAAAATAACTTTAAATTTCTGTAAAAGAAAGGATATGGACTTGTTTTTGATTTTAAGAGTATATTTTATTTTTTTGAGATCGGAACAATCATCGGATTTCCAAAATGAGAGAAATAGTTCAAAAAATAGCTGTAGAATTAATGGTTGTAAAGGTAAAATTAATAGGTTTGTAAAACATCAAATAGTAAAATAAAAATGGATTTAACCTGGAGTGAGTTTGAAAGAACCGATATGCGTGTCGGAACAATTATAGAAGTAAATGATTTTCCCGAAGCCAGAAAACCGGCCTATCAGCTTACAATTGATTTTGGTCCCGAAATAGGAATCCGTAAATCATCTGCCCAAATAACGGCACATTATAAAAAAGAAGATTTGTTAAGCCGACAAATTATATCAGTCATAAACTTTCCCCGAAAGCAAATAGGAAAATTTATGAGCGAATGCCTGGTTCTCGGCGCAATAGGAAAGGAGGGAGATGTTGTTTTACTGGCTCCCGATTTTAAAATAGAAAATGGACTGCGTATAGGTTAGTTTGTAGTGTATAGTCGCAGTATTCAGTCACAGTTTTCAGTATGTAGGCTGCGACTGTAAACTGCGACTGAAAACTATTTTATTTTCTCGATCAATTGTTCCAAAATCAATTGCCCTTCTTCCCAATACTTTAAATCCGAATCAGAGTTGATGTGTCCTTTTTGTCCTACATTCACCAGATCGCTTCCCCACATTTCAGCAAAGTATTTTTTTCGTTCAAAAGTCGCGTAAGGATCGTTTTCGCTTGCTACGACAATAGAAGGGAAAGGCAGTTTTGAAGTTGGCATAGGCGAAAAGTTTCGGATACACTCCGGTGTATGTGCGGGTGAATCTACATCGGCAGGAGCAACCAGTAAGGCACCCGCTATGTTTGGATTGTTGTTTGCCTGCGCCCAGTGCAGGACAAGTGAAACCGCTAAACTATGTGCTACCAGTATTGTTGGGCCATTAAGCCTGGAAATTTCTTCTTCTAAACGTTTCAGCCATTCTGCGCGAATAGGTTCGTCCCATTCGTCATGAACGATGCGGGTTGAATTTTTGAATTTCTTATGCCAAAACGTTTGCCAGTGTTTGTTTCCGGAGTTTCCAAGACCTGGCAGAATTAATAACTGTACTTCCATTTTTACTTTTTTTATAAAGATATTTGAAATCTCTATTTTAAAACCACAAACAAATATCGACTAAATTAGTAGAGTTTAAGTGTTTAAAAAAAGTCCAAAATGCAAAACACTATGGACTTATACTTTAAAAAAAGCCTTCCGTCGACTAAATATCGTCAAAATCTATATCTGTAAAACTGGTTCTTTGTCCTTCAGGTTTATCAGAACCATATTCTTTTTTGAAATCTTTTTGATGTCTTTCAGAGATTACTTCTTCGCCCTTGTGGTTCAGGACATAGGAAGTCATTTCTTCAAGTATCTCGGCAAAAGCACTAAAGTCTTCTTTGTACAAGTAGATCTTGTGTTTTTTAAAATGAAAGGAACCGTCCTCCTCAGTAAATTTTTTACTTTCGGTAATTGTGATATAATAATCATCAGCTTTAGTAGCTCTCACATCAAAGAAATAAGTTCTTCTTCCTGCTCGTAATACTTTAGAAAAAATCTCTTCTTTTTCTAACATGTCATTTTCTCTCATAATACGTTCTATCATTTTTGGAATTAATAGTACTCAAAAATCATAAAAAATTATCGATTACGCAACAATTAAAGTAATTCTTTTTCTGAAAGTTGTTTTAAATATAACGACGCGTAATATCCCTCCTGATTTATTAATTGATTATGAGAGCCTTGTTGAATGATCTTCCCGTCTTCCAGAATGATTATTTTATCGGCGTTTTTTGCAGATGATACCCTATGACTTACTATTATTGTAGTTTTATCCTTGCAAATTTCAAATAAATTGCTAAGGATCGTTTCTTCTGTTTCTGTATCTACTGCCGACAAACAATCGTCGAAAAGTAAAATCGCCGGATTTTTAATAATGGCGCGCGCAATAGACACACGCTGCTTTTGTCCGCCTGAGAGAGTGATTCCCCTTTCTCCTAAAACAGTATCATATTGTTTGTTAAAAGCGACAATATTATCATGAACTACTGCATTTTTGGCCGCTTCGATTACTTCTTCATCTGTAGCGTTCTGATTACCGAATTTTATATTATTTTTAATAGTGTCCGAGAATAGAAAAGCGTCCTGAGGCACAATTCCAACATTATTTCGCAAATCATATAGATTCAGACCGCTAATTTCGTTTTCATCAATAGTGATTTTTCCTTCGGTTACCTCATATAAACGAGAGATCAATGATAATATTGTGGACTTCCCTGAACCGGTTTTTCCTAAAATGGCTAATGTCTCTCCTTTTTTGACGGTAAAAGTTACATTTTTAAGTGCTTCAATATTGGTGTCTTCGTACGTATAGCTTACGTTTTCAAAAGAAATGGTACCCTCAATATCAGAACGATTTTCGTTATTGTTTTTTATTTCAGGCTCAATTTTTAAAAATTCATTCAAACGTTTCTGAGAGGCTTCAGCTTCCTGTACCATCGATGAAACCCATCCTAATGATGCTACTGGCCAGGTTAACATATTCACATATAAAATAAACTCGGCAATCGTTCCAATATTCGGAATTGTTCCGTTGATGTACATCACACCTCCAAAGTAAATCACTACAAGGTTACTGATTCCGATTAAAGCAATCATCAAAGGACCAAATAAGGACTGTACTTTGGCTAAATCCAAACTCTTTTTCTTGCTTTCGTGCGCCAGAGCGATCATGTTGTTCTGATGCTGATTTTCTAATGAATTGGCTTTTATAACACGAATACCGGAAAAGATTTCCTGTGTAAAACTGGAAACTTTAGATAAATATTGCTGAAAAGTGGTGCTTCTTTTATTGATTTCTGAGCTTAGTTTGAAAATGCAATAGGAAAGAATAGGTAAAGGTAAAATAGTGTACATTGTCAATAGTGGTGAGACATTGTACATATATATAATGACAATGGCAAAGCGAATAAATGTATTGATCGTATACATTACCGCAGGCCCTACATACATACGAACTTTTGAAACATCTTCGCTAATACGGTTCATCAAATCTCCGGTGCGGTTTTGTTTGTAAAAGTTTTGTGAGAGTCTCTCATATTGTTTGAAAACCTCATTTTTTAAATCAAACTCGATATGGCGCGACATTACGATCAAAGTCTGACGCATTAAAAACGTTAGAAATCCTGCTACAATGGTAGTGGCTATGATTAGCAGTACGTTATGAATTAATCCTTCGCGGTAATTATCGATGACAATTTGAGATGTCTGATCGGCTTGAGGCAGTTTGTCAAATTTTTCAATGGCGTTTAACGACTTGCTAATGAGCTTTGGAGTAAACAGAGAGAATATTTGTGCGATTATGGTGATTAAAATACCTAAAGAAAAACTATATTTATATTTGATGAAATATTTGTTTAAATAACTTAATTCTTTCATTTTTTTAAGAGATTCAATGTTAAAATGTTTTGATTTGGTGAAATATTATGAATAAAAATTAATGCAATATATAATTTTATCAAAACAAAACGATTGTTAGATTGTTATTTTAAAGATAATAAATTAGCACATGTATATTTTTTATATAAATTTGAGAAGTCTTTTTGACATATTCATAATTTTAACAAAATAATATAGTAGCGCTATGGATGCAACTTTCGCAACTGGAAAAGAACTTCAGAAAATGGATCCTGTTTTTGGTCAATTGTCTTTTGACGATCACGAACAAATTGTATTTTGCAATGACAAAGATACAGGTTTAAAAGCAATTATTGGTATTCATAATTCGGTTATGGGACCAGCTTTGGGAGGTACTAGAATGTGGAATTATAATACTGAATGGGAAGCATTAAACGATGTTTTGCGTCTTTCAAGAGGTATGACCTATAAATCAGCCATTACCGGATTGAATATCGGTGGAGGTAAAGCAGTAATTATTGGTGATGCTAAAACGCAAAAAACACCTGAATTAATGCGTAAGTTTGGTGAATTTGTTCACTCTTTAAGCGGTAGATATATTACTGCTGAAGATGTTGGAATGGAAACAAAAGACATGGACACTGTTAGAGATGTAACACCTTATGTTACAGGTATCTCTGAAGAAAGAGGTGGTTCAGGAAATCCTTCTCCAATAACTGCTTACGGTGTTTATTTAGGAATGAAAGCTGCCGCTAAAAGTAAGTTTGGTACTGATGTTTTAGAAGGTAAAAAAGTTTTAGTTCAGGGAATTGGTCACGTAGGTGAAGCTTTGGTTGAGTATTTAACTAAAGAAGGAGCAATCGTTACCATTACTGATATCAATGAAGAGAAATTATTTCAGGTAGCTTCAAAATACAATGCTTCAATCTATTCTGGTGAAGATTTATATACTGCTGATGTTGATATCTATGCACCATGTGCAATGGGAGCGATCATCAACGATGCAACTGTAGATAAAATTAAAGCTAAAGTTATTGCCGGAGCAGCTAACAATCAGTTGGCTGACGAGAATGTTCACGGAGCAAGATTACAGGAAAGAGGAATTTTATACGCTCCTGATTTCTTAATCAACGCTGGTGGAATCATCAACGTATATGCTGAATTAGAGCACTACGGTAAAGCTGAAATCATGACAAAAACCGAAAATATCTATAATACAACTTTAGAGATTATCGAGTATGCTGTGAAAAACGGAATGACAACGCATAAAGCGGCTCTTACAATTGCTCAAAATCGTATCGATTTGAGAAAAATTGAAAACGCAGCTAAGAAGTAATTTTTAGTTTGTAGTCTCAGTCCCGGTATTCAGTCTCAGTTTCATGCGTGAAAATTGTGACTGAGTACTGGGATTTTTTATAAGGTTTAAACAATACTGAAAACTGCAACTGAACACTGTGACTTTTTTACAAATTAATTTTATTATAAAGAGTTAAATACTTACTTTTGCAGACTAATTTTTAAAATGTTCTTACAAGGTGGTAAATAGAAGACACATACGCGTTAAAGTAATGCAATCCATTTATGCAATGCATCAAAGCGGTTCTGATAATATGGAAAAAGAAGAGAAGTTTCTTTTTTACAGTATTGACAATATTCAGGATCTATATCTTATAATGCTTTCTTCATTGATTGAAATTTGCAAAAAAGAGTCTGTTTTTTTACATCTTTCAAGTAAAAAACATCTTGCAACCGCTGCAGAACGTAATCCGAATGAAAAATTCATAAAAAACAAAATTTTTCAACTTCTGGCCGAAAGTAATTCACTTAGTATTGCTTTAGAAAATCGTAAAATTAACAACTGGAACCTGAACGACGATTATATTATTTTACTTTTAAATGATATTAAGTCAAGTGCTTTGTATGCAAAATACATGAGTACTACAACCAATACTTTTGAAGAAGACAGACAATTTGTGATTGATTTGTTTGCTGAAGTAATTGTTCCAAATGAAAAATTATATGAGTATTTAGAAGATGATAAGTTAACCTGGGTTGATGATATTCCGGTTGTAAATACACACATCATTAAACAATTAAAAGCGATTAAAACGGAAGATCCGGACGATTTCAGAGTGCCTAGATTGTACAAAGATGTTGAGGATAAGGATTTTGCTAAAGATTTGTTCAGAAGAACAGTTTTAAACGAATCGGTTTTTGCAAAAGAATACGATGATAAAACGCCAAACTGGGACAGCGAAAGGATTGCGGAAATTGATACTATTATTTTAAAAATGGCGATCTGCGAATTTTTAAAATTCCCTTCTATTCCGGTAAAAGTAACTCTTAACGAATATTTAGAAATTGCAAAAGAGTATTCTACTCCAAAAAGTAGTATTTTTATCAACGGAATTTTAGATAATCTGGTTAAAGAGCTTACAGCGAATAAAAAGATGATCAAAGTAGGCCGTGGTTTAATGTAATTGAGAAGAATTTCCAATTTTTTAAATTCCAAATCCCAATTGAGTTGTCGTTCTGAGTACTGCCTAAGAGCCGGAAAAACAAATATTAATAACAAAAATAAAAACTGAATACTATGCAAGATTTAATGAAATTTGCGCCTTATTTACTAATGTTTGTCGTGTTATATTTTTTTATGATCCGACCACAACAAAAAAGAGTTAAAAACGAAAAAGAATTTGAAAGCAGCCTAAAAGTAGGTGATAAAATAATTACTAAAAGTGGTTTTCACGGGAAAATCGTTGAGCTTGCTGAAACTAGTGCGGTGATCGAAACAATGTCCGGGAAATTGAAAATTGAGCGTTCAGCGATTTCTATGGAAATGAGTTCTGCTTTGAATAAAAAAGCTTAATTTTTTCTTCGAAAAAAGAAACTTCAAAATAGTAAATCCCAAATTCCAAATGGAGTTTGGGATTTTTTTTTGGTTTAAAAGAAGTTTGCCTCAATCTTGTCATTTCGAGGAACGAGTGATCACACAAGTAATTCGACAAAGATTGGTGACGATTGGGGTGGAATTGCTAATGTGATTTGCTTTGCCTGTTTGTTATCTCCCGAGTCTTGTTTCTCGAAATGAAAGTACTTTGTGTAAATAAAAAAAACCTTTGTTTAAAGTTTTAAACTTCGAACAAAGGTTTTGTATGGGTTGGTATTTGGAATTTTTAAAATTTGAAATTCCGTTTACCTGTATTTATCATTCAATCCGATGTTTTCTAATATCATCGGAATTATTTTTTCAATTCTCGAAAGTTTGGTTTTTTCCTGCTTGGCAGTTTCTATGTACTCCAGAAACTCATGTTGCTTGTACGGGCTGAATTTTTGAAATGCTTCTGCCAAATCGGGATCCTGATCCAGTTCTTTCTGAAAAAACTCAGAAACAATAGCTTCCTTTTTTGCAGGTCTAATGACTTTTCCTTGTTTTTCGTTTTCAATGGCTTCTGAAATGTAGGTCAAAACTTCTGCCTCGTTTACCTGATCTTTTGAGGTAAAACGCCATTGACGCAAAGATTTTGTTTTGTCTTCCTGAGCATTGATCAATCTCTTTTTTTTATCTTTCAGGAAAACACCGTTGAAGAACCAAATTGTGAAATACTCTTTAAAGCCTCCTATGCCGATAACATTTTTTTGTTGTATACATAAACGGGACCGCCCCATTTTACGGTTTCAACCAGTTCGGTTTTATCAATAATAGATTTCAGGAAAAGGAGTTCTTCTTCCCAATTGTTGACTTTATCCCAAACGTGTTTTTTATCGGACATGCTTTTCCTTTTCGTTATTTTTTTCTTTTCGGTTTCTCAGGAGTGTCAAAAATACCCGGAATTGCCGTTAATTCAGCAATCTTTACAATAACATCAGTTGCTTTTTGCATGCTTTCGGCAGGAACATATTCGTATTTTCCGTGAAAGTTATGACCACCTGCAAATATATTCGGGCAAGGAAGTCCCATGAAAGATAATTGCGATCCGTCTGTTCCGCCACGAATAGGTTTGATGATAGGTTTGATGCCTAATTCTTTCATTGCTTTTTCGGCGATATTAACGATGTGTTTAACAGGAAGTACTTTTTCTTTCATATTATAGTACTGATCTTTTACTTCGGCAATTACAATATCCTCTCCGAATTTTTTCGCAAATTTCTTATTGATTTTTTTTGCAATTTTAGCAATTAAATCTTTGCGTTTTTCAAACTTTTTCTTGTTGTGATCGCGGATAATCAATTCTAAAACAGTTTCTTCAATGCTTCCGGTGAGGTGGTGAACGTGGAAAAATCCTTCGTAACCTTTAGTTTCCTGTGGCGTTTCTCCTTTTGGAAGTTCGTTGATGAAATCGTTGGCAATCAACATTGAATTGATCATTTTTCCTTTGGCGTAACCCGGATGAACGCTCTTTCCTTTAAAAGTGATTTTGGCTCCGGCTGCATTAAAGTTTTCATATTCTAATTCACCAATCTGGCTTCCGTCCATAGTGTAAGCCCATGCGGCGCCAAATTTTTTCACATCAAAATGATGTGCACCACGGCCAATTTCTTCGTCAGGAGTAAAACCAATTCTAATTTTTCCGTGTTTAATTTCCGGATGCTGAATTAAGTATTCCATAGCAGAGACGATTTCAGTAATTCCTGCTTTGTCATCGGCCCCTAATAAGGTTGTTCCATCAGTTGTAATAATGGTTTGTCCTTTGTATTGTAATAAATCTTTAAAATAGTTGGGAGATAAAATGATGTTTTTCTCAGCATTTAAAACGATGTCTTTTCCGTCATAGTTTTCAACAATCTGAGGTTTTACATTTGCTCCGCTAAAATCAGGAGAAGTATCAAAATGAGATACAAAACCAATGGTTGGAACTTCATGATCAACATTAGAAGGCAAGGTAGCCATAATGTAAGCTTTGTCGTCTATGGTAACATCTGATAGGCCAATTGTCTTTAATTCCTCTACTAATTTATTGGCAAGATTCCATTGTTTTTCTGTACTTGGAGTTGTTTTTGAATTTGGATCTGACTCAGTGTCAATAGTTACATAACTAACAAAACGATCTATGATATGTTGCATTTTTTTATTTTATTTTTAGGCAAATATAAGTAAATAGTTAGGGGTTGTAAAGCCATAAATTATGAAAACTATAAATTAGGCTGAAAAAGGTTGACACAAATTTCATTGATTTGCGCTAATGATAGAAAGTTAAAATCCAATTTCATGAATTTAAACTCAAGAAATTGGATTTATAAGTAGTATGACAAAGATTATTAGTAGATAAAAAAATCTTATTGAACACATCTGAAACCGATATGATTGGCTGGTGATTTGTAATCTCCTTTTCCTCTGGTGCCTACCATATAGCGGGTACAATACTGATCGGTACATAAAAAAGATCCGCCACGCTGTACTTTTTTCGGCAGCCCCGGTTCTGAAGGATCATAAGAAGATTCAGGGCCCTGAGGGTTTTTGATAACCTGATCCTTTTTACTGATTATTTTGTAATAGTCTGCGGTATACCAGTCATTGGTCCATTCCCATACATTTCCTCCAATATCATAAAGACCATAAGGGTTAGGGGCAAATTTTGCGGTGGGGGCAATCCCAATATAACCGTCTTCACCCGTGTCTCCTTTTTCAACAGGAAAGTGTCCCTGATAAATGTTGGCCTGAAATTTTCCTTTTGGTTTTAAGGAGTTTCCCCAGGCATATAACTGACCTGATTTTCCGCCACGGGCAGCAAATTCCCATTCCGCTTCGGTTGGCAGTCTTTTTCCGGCCCATTTGGCATAAACGGCGGCATCGTCATAAGAAATCTGAACAACGGGATAGCTGCCTTTTCCTTTTATAGAACTTCCTGCTCCTTCAGGATGTCTCCAGTCAGCGCCATGCACATAAGTCCACCATTGCATATAGTTGTTGAGATCAACTTTGGCAGGAGTAGGGGTAAATACGGCCGATCCGGCAACGAGGTTTTCTAATGGAACATCGGGATATTCTTCATGAGTAGGTTTTATTTCCGCTAAAGTAACATAACCAGTTGCTTTTACAAAAGCTTCAAATTGGTCGTTGGTGACTTCAGTTTTATCCATGAAAAATCCATCTACATAAACGCGGTGTATGGGTGCGGCGTCTTTGGTAACTCCTTTTATGCTGCATAAACTTTCATCTTCAACATTACTTCCCATTGAGAATTCTCCACCCGGAATCCATACCATTCCTGCAGGAGTTTTACCAATAGGTTTGTTTTTATTTTCGATTGTGGGTTGAAACAATGATTCCTCTGTGGTATTTGGAATTTCGTCACAATACATCGCCGTTAACTTTTGTTTCGGTTCTCTAAGTTTAGTATAGCCGTAAGTAATTGTAATAAGGGAGATGGTTAGAAGGGCAAAAATCCAATACGTTTTATTTTTCATGACGAATGTTTTTATCGAATAGTAGTTGCGGGTAAATTTAAGAATAAAGTTTATAAAGTGTTCTTTTTAAACTCTATTTATTTTATAAAGTTAATAGTATTATTGTTTTTTGCTTGTTAAGTATTGATGTAGTTGTAGTTAGTTTTGTGGTTGTGATGTTTAAGGATTTCGTTTTCTGTTTAAATTGTTGTAATGAAATTATGAAAAAGAGGATTTTTGATTGCGGCAAAAATCATTTGAACAAAGAAATATAGGGTCAAAACCTTATGTAATTTGTTTTCGCAAAAAGAAGCCATTTTCAAAGTATTATAATTAAATTTGCACCCGAAAAAACAACAACAACAACAACAACAACAACACACTACTATGTATAAATCGATAATTCGCCCGATACTTTTTGGGTTTGATCCTGAAGAAGTCCATTACTTTACTTTTTCATTCGTTAAATTCATTTCAAAAATCCCCGGGGTTTCATCAATTATCAGATCAATTTACGAAGTAAAAGACAGTCGTCTGGAGCGTGAAGTTTTTGGAATTAAATTCAAAAATCCCGTAGGTTTGGCGGCAGGATTTGACAAAGACGCCAAGCTGTACAAAGAATTATCAGATTTCGGATTCGGATTTATCGAAATTGGAACCGTAACTCCTGTCGGACAGGAAGGAAACCCTAAAAAACGATTGTTTCGACTAAAAGAAGACCAGGCAATCGTCAACCGAATGGGATTCAATAATGGCGGAGTTCTGGAAGCTGTAGAACGTTTGAAAAAGAATTCCGGAGTTTTAATTGGTGGAAATATCGGAAAGAACAAGGTAACGCCAAATGAAAATGCAGTAGACGATTATATCATTTGTTTTGATGCCCTGTTTGATCACGTAGATTATTTTGTGGTCAATGTAAGTTCGCCAAATACACCTAATTTACGTGCATTACAAGACAAAGAACCTCTGACGGATCTGTTGCAAACGCTTCAAAACAGGAATACAGAGAAACAAAAAACAAGTACTCAAAAGATAAAACCAATTTTACTGAAAATTGCTCCGGATCTTACAGATGAGCAGTTATTAGACATTATTGATATTGTAAAAACAACTCAGATTGCGGGTGTGATAGCGACCAATACTACAATTTCACGTGACGGATTGCAATCTGCCAATAAAGTAGAAACGGGTGGATTGTCAGGGAAGCCACTAACAAAACGCTCGACGGAAGTCATTCGTTTTCTTTCGGAAAAAAGCAACAAAGCCTTCCCGATTATTGGAGTAGGTGGAATTCATACTGCCGATGATGCAATCGAGAAATTGAATGCAGGAGCGAGCCTGGTACAATTGTATACCGGTTTTATTTATGAAGGACCGGCTTTGATAAAAGCAATCAATAAAAAGGTTTTAAAGCAATTGTAAAAGCAGTACCTGAACGATTAGTCCTGTAGCAATAGCGCTTCCAAAACTAATTAACGTACCAATTAAAACATATTCGGTTAGTTTTCGGTCTTTGGCTTCTTTTAGATCGCCAAATCTAAAAATAGATTTTGCGGCTAACAGGAAACCAATGGCCTCGAAATGTCCCGTTAGAATAAAACAGAAAACAAATAATCTTTCTAATATGCCAATGTAGTTTCCGGCTTTGGAGAGTGAGTTTTCATTGTGACTGCTTTGACTTTCGGGATTCCAGATCGATATAATGGTTTTAATCAGAATAGAAGTTGGTTTTGTAATGAATAAAATTCCTGTGGCTAAAATCCAAAATTGATTGTTGAGCCATAGAAAATGAACCGTTTTACCATTATAGAGAAAAGCAACGCCAATTAAAACTAAAAGATGCAGTACCTGATCTGCTACAAACCAACTGCGTTTTGTTTTATTTTTCTGGAAATGGAGTTTGATTAAATCGATAACACCATGCGATACGGCAATTAGCAAAGCATAAGGAAGAAATTGAATTTCTCCGACTAAAATTGCTGCCAGAATTCCATGTAAAAGAATATGAAGATATAAATAAATACTTTTGTGTTTTTTGGCTTCTTTATCGACTACCCAGGAGTTAGGTTGTGCAGTGAAATCACCCAGTAAATGTGCTAAAAGTAGTTTTATAAATAAAATCATAGCGTTGTAAGTTGGTTTATTTGTGTTCTGAAATAGCGGTCTAAACTCAATATTAAATCAAACTGTGCCCGTTTTTGTCTTCGGCTTACGGCAGCTCTTTTGATGCCTAATTTCGGAGCTAATTCTTCTTGCGACAAATTTGGATTTTCTATCGCAATTGCCACAAATTCGGCAGATTGAGCAGGCCAGTTGTCCATAAAAGTAAGAGCAAGCTGAAGCATTAAATTCATTTTTTCATCGATAGCCGTATCGCCGGTTCGTAATGCTAAATTTACTTTTAGTTTCTTTAAAGTCTCAAAAAGTTCACCTGAGTGTATAAAGGCAGAACCATTGCTTTCAGAGACCTTTTCAGCATCATGTGTTTTATCTCCAATACCAATGCTCATTCGGGCGTCCAGTTTTAAAGCTTTTAAATGTGCTTTAATAAGGATGGCTGCCAATAAAGCTTCTTCGGGATTCTTTATTTCAATTTGAAATTCATCCCCTCTGTATATTTCCCATTGAAGAGGCGTATCTCCAAAAGGAGATAAGATTCTCTTTAAAGATTCTACCCAGTCTTTTGATTTTTGCTTTCTGGAATCGATTATATCCCCTGTGATTACACTAGTCATAGTTTCAAATATAAATAAAAAGAATAATAATAGTATTACAAATGTAGCTAATATTTTTCAATGTTACGTTTTTGTGTAACATTGTAAATTGTTACGTTTTTATGTAACATATTAAAGTGTTACCTTATCGTGTAATACAATTAAAGAAAATTATAACTTTTATTTCTTTAAAAAAGAAGTTAACTTAGCCTGCATAAAAGAATAAGCTTTGAATAAAGAAATCAAGATTATCGAATGTCCACGTGATGCTATGCAAGGCATCAAAACTTTTATACCTACTAAAAATAAGGTTTCCTATATACAGTCTTTACTGAGAGTGGGTTTTGATACTATCGATTTTGGAAGTTTTGTGTCTCCAAAGGCAATTCCTCAAATGCAGGATACTGCCGAAGTTCTGGCTCAGCTTGATTTGTCGCAGACAACAAGCAAATTGTTAGCGATTATTGCCAATACACAGGGGGCAGCGCTGGCCGCAGCACATCAACCTATTCAATATCTGGGATTTCCTTTTTCGATATCTGAAAATTTTCAGATGCGAAACACCCATAAAACAATCGCTGAATCTTTAATCACGCTCGAAGAAATTCTTGAAATCGCCGATCAGAAAAATAAAGAAGTAGTGACCTATCTTTCGATGGGGTTCGGAAATCCTTACGGGGATCCGTGGAATGTGGAGATCGTGGGCGAATGGACAGAAAAATTGGCGGGAATGGGAGTTAAGATTCTATCACTTTCAGATACCGTTGGTAGTTCTACACCGGAAGTAATCACGTATCTTTTTTCCAATTTAATTCCGAAATATCCGCAAATTGAATTCGGAGCACACCTGCATACCACGCCAAACAGTTGGTTTGAGAAAATAGAGGCAGCTTCGAACGCAGGCTGTACCCGTTTTGACGGTGCTATTCAGGGGTTTGGAGGCTGTCCGATGGCAACCGATAAGCTGACAGGTAATATGCCGACCGAAAAGCTGATTTCGTATTTTACCTCCAATAAAAAAGTGACAGGTTTGAATTCTCTAAGTTTTGAGAGTGCGTACAATGAAGCATCAAAATTATTTGGAAAATTTCACTAGAAAAAGCTTATATTTACTTACCAAAAACAAATAAGTAAGTAATAGCAAATTAACGTTGCTAGTATTTAGGAAAATACTATGAGACCAAATTTCATAAAGAGAATTTCTCAGATACTATTTCTATCTGTCCTATTTTCATCATGTTCCAGTGATCTGGATTTTGATCAGACTAAAGATTTTAAGCTGGAACCTGCTCTTGTAGCGAATCTGGCTTATTTTAATGTTCCGGCAGCTTCCTTTGTCGATAACGGTACAGAGCAGCAAATAGCATTTGATGTTCAGGAATTTGATATTTTCAAAGAAAAATACTTCAACGATCATCTCGTTAAAGCCGAGTTTAATTTTGAAATGGAGAATACCATCAATAGAGCTTTTACACTCAATGTATTACTTCTCAGTGCCAGCGATCAAATTCTTCAAACCATAACACTGGCAGTTCCTGCTTACTCAGGAGGAACAAATGTTATAAAATATCCTACCGAAGTATTCGAAAATCAACGATTAGATTTATTGAAACAGACCCGTAAACTTGGCTTTGTAGTGGTTATGGCACCAGGTCCGCCTTTAAACGGAAGCAGTACAGGAAGTTTAAAATTACGCTCAAGTGCAACCGCTTATATGGTAATTCAATGAGAAAATTATACTTAGTTCTGATAGTCGTGTTTCAGTTTTCTTGCTTTGCTCAAAATAAAGAATTACTGTATAATTTTACCGCCATTCCGCAATCTTCACTTGTAAATCCGGGAGCAGATGTAGCTTATAAATACTATTTTGGAGTTCCTGTTTTATCCGGAATTTCAGCAAATTTAGGGTCAAGCAGCTTTTCGGCTTATGATTTATTTGCGAATAACGGGGTGAATTTCAACGATAAGGTTCGAAATGTTATTAATAAATCATCCAGTAGAGATAAAACGCAGATCAACCAGCAGCTTGAACTGTTTTCAGGTGGTTTCAGAGTAGGAGGAAAAGACAGCCAGTCGTATGTTTCTTTCGGGGCTTATCAGGAATTTGATTTTTTAATGTATGTTCCGAAGGATCCCGCTATATTGGCATTAGACGGGAATAAAGATTATATAGGTAAGTCATTCAATTTATCCGATTTAAATTTAAGAGCCGAAGTACTTTCTGTGCTTCATGTTGGATTTCATAAAAAAGTAAGCGAGAAACTGGTTTTGGGAGGTCGTGCCAAAATCTATTCGAGCGGAGCAAATGCAACATCAACCCGAAATTCAGGATATATTTATACCGGACAGGCTGCTGGAACACCTAATTTATACACCCAGACGATTTCGTCTAACTTAGAGATAAAGACTTCAGGTATTGCTGCATTTACAAAAGATGAATATGAAGGAGATATTCCGAGAGATATTGCGCACAATACTTTTTTTAACGGAAGTTTAGGTTTAGGACTTGATGCCGGTTTTACCTATTATTTTAAGGATAATCTTCAGCTTACTGCAAGTATTGTTGATTTGGGTTTTGTGAGACAGTCTAAAGATGTAGAAACCTTAACCTATAAAGGAACGTATCATTACGAAGGTGTAAATCCAAATTTTGATAATTCAAATGAACCGAAGAATATCTTTGATGATTTTGATAAAGCCATACCACGTGACACACTTTATAATAAGTACACCACCTTCAGACCAACAAAATTCTATTCTTCCCTTCAGTATTCTTTTGGTGAATCACGTTCGGATGAAGATTGTAATTGCCATGGAAAAGTCACCCGAAAATATGTCAACGGTGTAGGAGGACAGCTGTTTGCAATGTCTATGCCTGTAGAACCTTTTGTGGCATTAACCGCTTTTTACAGACGCAGTATTTTTGAAAAATTAGATGTAAAGGCTACTTATACAGTTGATTCTTATTCAAGTAAAAATATTGGTTTAGGACTTGCAGGTACAGTTGGAAAACTGAATATGTATCTTCTGGTCAATAACCTCTTAGAACTAAAAGATGTTTCAAAAGCCAACAGTATGGCGTTCCAGTTCGGATTTAATTTTGTTTTTAACGACAATTCGGAAGAATAGTGGTTTTAAAAATTCCAAATTCCAAATTCCAGGTTTCAAGTTTCAGGTTTCAAGTTTCAGGTTCTAACAATTGGAATTTGGAATTTCAAAACTTGGAATTTATCATACTGTTCATTTGTAAGATTAATTCCTTAACTATAAATTTAAGAATAACTTAGCATTCAAGTTAGCAATTTATTTACTATATTTGCACGCAATTCAACTAGAAATTGCACCATGATAGCACACAACTCCAAGATTATCGGCGAAGGTTTAACTTACGACGATGTATTATTAGTACCTAACTACTCGAATGTGCTTCCCCGCGAAGTGAGTATTAAATCAAAGTTTTCACGAAATATAACGCTAAATGTTCCTATAGTATCAGCTGCTATGGATACCGTTACCGAAAGTTCTATGGCAATTGCTATGGCTCAGGAGGGCGGAATTGGTGTTTTACATAAAAATATGACGATCGAGCAACAAGCTGCGAAAGTTAGAAGAGTAAAACGTGCAGAATCAGGAATGATTATCGATCCGGTAACTTTACCAACAAATTCAACTATTGCAGATGCTAAAAATGCAATGAAAGAATTCGGAATTGGTGGTATTCCAATCGTTGACGAAAATAAAATACTAAAAGGAATCGTTACCAACCGTGATTTGCGTTTCGAGAAAAACGGAGCAAGACCAATTGCTGAGGTAATGACCAGTACAAACTTAGTAACTGTTGCTGAAGGAACTTCTTTAGAGCAGGCTGAAGTAGTTTTACAAGGACATAAAATCGAAAAATTACCGGTGGTAAATGCTAATAATGAATTAGTAGGTTTAATCACTTTTAGAGATATCACAAAACTGACTCAAAAACCAATCGCTAACAAAGATGTTTACGGACGTTTGAGAGTTGCAGCGGCAATTGGAGTAACCGGTGATGCTGTTCAAAGAGCGGAAGCTTTAGTGGCAGCAGGTGTTGATGCCATTATCATCGATACTGCTCACGGACATACTGAAGGTGTGGTAAATGTATTAAAAGAAGTAAAATCAAAATTCCCTCAAATAGACGTAGTAGTTGGAAACATTGCTACTCCGGAAGCGGCTAAATATTTAGTAGAAAGCGGTGCTGACGGTGTAAAAGTGGGTATCGGACCTGGTTCTATCTGTACAACCCGTATCGTTGCCGGTGTTGGTTTCCCTCAGTTCTCAGCAGTTCTTGAAGTAGCTGCGGCTATCAAAGGAAGCGGTGTTCCGGTAATTGCCGATGGTGGAATTCGTTACACAGGAGATATCCCTAAAGCAATTGCTGCAGGAGCTGATTGTGTAATGTTAGGTTCGTTACTGGCAGGAACAAAAGAATCTCCGGGAGAAACAATTATCTTCGAAGGAAGAAAATTCAAATCGTATCGTGGAATGGGTTCTGTTGAAGCGATGCAGGGTGGATCTAAAGATCGTTATTTCCAGGATGTTGAGGACGATGTTAAAAAATTAGTTCCGGAAGGAATTGTGGGACGTGTTCCTTATAAAGGAGAATTAAACGAAAGTATGCTTCAGTTCATTGGCGGTCTTCGTGCCGGAATGGGATACTGTGGTTCAAAAGATATTCCAACGTTGCAAGAATCAGGACGTTTTGTTAGAATTACTTCAAGCGGAATCACTGAAAGTCACCCGCATAACGTAACCATTACAAAAGAAGCTCCAAATTATTCCAGATAATTTTTAGTTTTTTCTATAAAACAAAAGGCATAAGAATGAATTTCTTATGCCTTTTTTGATTTTTTATATAGGGCTATTTTTTTACAGCGAGTAAAAACTCGTTTGTTATTTTATAATCCTTGTTTTTGACAATGATTTTATAATTTCCGGGAGTAAGTATTAAGTTCCCTTTTTTACTGTTATCTAAGATTTCTATAACATCAGCAGGGATTCCTTCATTCTCAAATTCATTAATTCGATAGGCCAAAACTAATGCCGGAAATTCTTTTATTTTTGAGTTTGGAATAGTGTAATTTTTTCGATTTCCTGATAAATCCAGCCAGTCTGGCCTTTCGTTCTTGTATTTAGTAATGGGGTGTATGATGGCACAGTCTACCTTCTGGGTGTTGTTCATGGGGCCGTTGAAGGCATTACCATCAGTATCGATCAGTATTGCCGGATACGCTACATTCGTGATTTGAATATAAGGCTGGTTTAATTTTGGATCTCCTCTTTCTGAGTACCGAACCTGACCAATAGTAAATGGATTTATTCCTGTAATTTCTGTTAGTCTTCCGGCCATTGCTTTTTCCCAGGATTTAATTGATGGTGTGCCTTCGATAATATGATCGTATCCGCAATGAATTAAAAATTTTCCGTCAGGGTTGTTGTTGATCCACTTGGCAATGTTTTGTGCTTGTTTAATTTCACGGTCTTTTCCGCTTAAATTTGGAGTTTCGAAGTCTTCATAACCAAATACGGTGAAACCTATTTTTAGAGCGGTATCAATTAAATTGCCAAATTGAGATTCTTTGGTATAGTATCCGCTCTCTAAAACAGGAAATTTTCGCTTATTTACTAAAGAATCGGAAAGAGCTTCAAGACCCAGAAAGCGAAAACCATTATCGTAAAGTCCCTGTAATAATGAAGTTGTAAATACCCGGTGTCTGGCATTGTTGTGCGCTTCATTTAGGATAATGACTTTTTCCTTTTTCGATCGGTTAACGATGTAGTTTTTTGCATTTTCAGGATGAAATTTTGTTAGGTACAAACTATCTTCTTTGGTTAATACAGGTATAGTTGCCCCATTTTTATCCCAGGTTTCAAGTGCTTTTTTGTAATAGCCGCCCACAGAATAGTCAGTTGCTCCGGTTTGGTATTTCCATTTTACACTATCTTTTTCAATCTTTGAATCGATATCTTTAGAGAATTGATAGATTTCTTTTTTTGCTTGAGAATGTACTGTTATTAACACAGAAAAAGATAAAAGTGTTGAAAGGAAAAGTAATTTCATGGATTTACAGTAAAGAATTTTGGAATACTAAAAATAGAGAAATATAAGTTTTTACCAACAAAAAAGACATAAGATTTAGTGTCTTATGCCTTTTTTAGTTTTAATTACTCGATTTTTTAGCCAATCCTGCTATTTAATATGTCTTCTGTTGTGTTGTCAGAATGCAGTAAAATTTCCATTTTGGAGGTTTCACACTGTGCTTCTAAAGCGTATTTGAACATTTTTTTCTCGTAATCAGTAATAGCTTCCTGAATGGTTTCAAACTTTCCGTTGGTTAAATTTTCCGTTAAATGATAAGCATCAAATAATCCCATATTAACACCTTCACCTGCAAAAGGAGGCATTAAATGCGCTGCATCACCAACAAGAGTAATATTGGAGTGTTCTTTCCAGGAATCTTTTAAGGAGAACAAACGTAAAGGCAGTCCTGAAAAATCGGTTGCGGCATTAAAGAATTTTTTATAATCGTCGCTCCAGTTTTTAAAAGTTTCGTTCAAAAAAGCTCTAACTGCGGTGAGATCTTCAAAATCAATTCCGTTGTTTAAAACCCAATTTTCATCTGCTTTGAAAGAAACTCCAAAATGCACCGAACCATCACGTAAGGTATGAGTGTAAAACATTTTGTGTTCTCCCATTGCCATTACATTTCCGTCTCCATATTTAGGTTTGAATTCCGGATAATCACGATCCGGATGAGCAATTTCTCCCTGAATGATGTACGTTCCTGAAAGTTGAGGTTCCAGATTGGTTACAAATTTTCGGGCGTTCGATCTTCCGCCATTGGCCACAATTACAAAATCAGCGGTCGCAGTAGCCCCATTCTTAAATTCTAAATGATATTGCGCTCCGGTTTTCTCGATATGGGTTAAATGACTGTCCCAAACTACTGTGTTTTCTGTTAGATTTTCCAGCATGATTTTTCGTAAATCATTGCGGTCGATTTCAGGACGTGAATAGGCGTTTTCTTCAGTAGGCATTTCAGTAGAAGTAATGTTACCGTGCATGTCAGCCATTTTTTCGCCGGTCGGACGGGCATATTTGTAGAATGCGTCCATTAAATCTGCTTTGTCAATTGCTTTCTGACCGGAATCAGAATGAATGTCAAGTGTTCCGCCGGAAGTTCTGGCCTGGGCGTTCAGATCTCTTTCGAATACTCTTACTTCAGCACCATTAATTTGTAGAATTCGGGCTGTTGTTAAGCCAACAGGTCCACCGCCAATAATGGCAATCTTTTTGTTTTTTATAAGGGAATGGTTCATGTCTTATTTGTGTAAGTTGGTTTAATAATGTTGCAAATATATAAATAATAAATGAACGTTTATTCATTTATTAAAAAAAGTTTAAATTGAAGATTGTAAAGGTCCAAAGGTTCAAAGGTGCGGGAAGGGAGAAGTTTTGTGAAATAAAAAAATCAGTTAAAACCATTTCTTAATGATTCTAACTGATTTGTATTGTTTGTGTTTAATTAAAAATCTTATTTATGGGGTAGCGGCTGGTTCAGCCTCTCTAAGTTTTTGATTTTCCAGAATTTCTTTTAAAAAAGGCTGTATTTGTGTTTCAATTTGGGATTCAGAGAGATCTAATGCTTTAGGATTTTTTACTAATGCCAGCCAGGGTTTTGCCGCATCAAAAGGGTAGCTTCCAAAAACGATCACCGGAGTTCCTTTTACTTTTATGTTTTCGCGGTCTTTTAAGATCCATTCATCGGCCCATTTGTAAAGATTTTTAGCGTCGTTTTCCTGTAATCTCAAACAAGAATGTGATGCAGGATATCCTGGTAAATCATACTGGTGAAATCCCACCCCCAGTTTGTTTTCGATGTTAAAATTCCATTTTAAGTCCCATTCGTCATTGAAAGTACTGGTTGTTTTTTCGGCTTTCCAATTGGTAAAGAATAATCCGGTTGGAGTAGGATCTTTTTTCCTTCCCATATTAGTAGGGCCTGTGTAGAGGAGTTCTCCATTTTCATAAGCGGCAAATACCTGAGAAGGATAGGAAAAAAGAATCACTTTTGAAACCTCTTCTAAAGCGGTAACATGCAGAGGAAACGGAAGATAATACACCAAATCACCAGTGAAATCGGCAGGAAGTATAACCGAATCCATTTTTACGAAATTTTTCTGATCGGTTCGGTTTAGAGCGTAGGCAATGCGAAGTTTACTGCTGTCGGATGCATTAGTTTTAAGCCATTCTTTGGTGTTTTCAAAGTGATAAGAGATCGATTTTGGTTTTTTATACTCGATCTTTTTTTTGGATTTAGCCTTAGATTCAACTGTTTCGTTCTTTTTGCAAGATGCGGTTAAAGCCAGAATAATGAATAATAAAATACCTGAGGTGTAGCGTAACTTTCTCATAATTGCATTTTTTATACTAGTAAAGTTATTTGATTACTAGTCAAATCGTTTATACAATTACCTGAATAGTTTATTGGATTTTCATTTTATTTCTGCTCAATTAATTTCAAAGTATATTCAAACTGCGTATCCTTATTTTGTACAAAATCGTCAATTGTTTGTTTGACTTCATGATCGGGAATTACGCCCCTTCCAAAAAGCTGATTGAGTTTCGTAGGAGCATCCTGTTCTAAGTTGACAATCGAAAATTGCGTTTTTATTTTTGTATTTGGGAGTTCGTATTCAATAGGTGTATGTCCGTTATGGCCATAGTAACCTCCCATTGTCTCTTCTCCAATGATTATGGCATTGGTATGGCCTGCAACTAAAGAAGCAAAGAGTGATCCCGCCGATGCGATTCTGGGACTAATTAATAAATAAATCTGCCCTTTAAAATTATTTTTGTCTGGCTGTAATAAACGATTGAATTTGGGATCTTGCAGATATATTTTGCCTTTCAATTCCGGGTATTCTTCTTTAAGTTCAGCTTCAAATTCATGGAGTTCTTCGACCTTTTTTTGAGGTTCTGTTTCTTGATACACAAAATACTGCGGGTACGGAATTTTTTGAAAATTAATAAATGCCGATGTGTTTTCCTGATACGGTTTTTGTGTCAGATAAGAAAAAGCGACAAGGTCGTTAGGATCGCTTCCACCGCCATTACTACGAACGTCTGCAATTAAGTTTTTAATTTCGGGATGAAGCGAGAGAAACTGAAAGCAGCTGTCCAGGTATTTTTTATAGACTAAATGCTCTTTGTCCTCTGCATTCATGCCAATTGCAAAAGTAGGTATAGAAAGTAATGCCGTTTTAGGAGTTGCGAGTTTGAAAGTGTATTTGTTTTTAATTTCTCCATAATACAGGCTATCAATAGGTAAAGAATGTCGGTTTTTAAAGTTTTCTTTTCTTGTCTCGTTTGAAACAGCAAGAACTTTTTTGGATTGTTTTTGAGTTTGATCAGGAAGTGAATATTCGACCAAAAAATGATCTTTCGGACCGTATTCCAGTTCGAAATACCTTCCAAATGAAGCGCTGATTCCGATTGATTTGCCAGAAAGATTATAACCGTCCGTCGTGTAATATTTATAGAAACGAGAGATTATTTTCTCGATTTTAATGCCGTTGATTTTATGAATTTGAGATCCAATAGGAATTTCGGAATTCTTAAAATTGACAATTATTTTATTATCAAGTAGTTTTACAGGATACGGAAAGAAAACTTTTCCTGATGTATATTTTTTTAGAAATTCATCAGGAAGAGTTGTATTGTTGTGCACACTGCCTTCGAAGTCAGTGATTTTGAGGACTATTTTGTAGAAATCCAGTAGTGATTTAGGCTTTTTTAATTCTAAAAACGCCCACGAATAAATACTGTCGATCTGCTTTTTGGTGCGGTATTTATAAACCCCTGAATTGGCTTTTTCTCTAATTTCCTTAAAAGTCGATAAATCCTGTTTTAGTTTTGCGGCAGGCCATTTTTCATTTTGTGAAAAGAGAAAAAACGGAAAAAACAGAAAAAAGAATGTTTTAAAATGGAGCATTTAATAGATTTTAGTTTTATCTAAAATACTCAAAAAATCTTAAATTAAACCTTTTATTTTGGCATGCTGCAATAATAAAATCGTTTTTGCATCTGTGATTTCGCCGGATTCAATCATGGCATAAGCTTCGTCAAAAGTATATTCCAGAACCTCTATGTTTTCTTGTTCAGCGTCTAGTCCGCCACCATCGTTTACTTTCATGGTCTCGTCATATTCTCCCACAAAAAGGTATAAAATTTCGGTTACTGATCCCGGTGACATATAGGTTTCGACAACCTTTTGCACTTTTTGCAGGCGATAACCGGTTTCTTCTTCCGTTTCGCGAATAATTGCCTGTTCCGGATTGTCCTGATCTAAAAGTCCTGCGCAAACTTCAATCAGCATTCCGGTTTTATTTCCGTTTAGATAGGTAGGCAGACGAAATTGTCGGGTTAGAATAACGGTTTTTTTAGAGGTATTGTACAATAAAATGGCAGCTCCATTTCCACGGTCATACACTTCACGGATATGAGATTCTATTTTGCCATCTTTCATTTCGTAATCAAAAGTTACCTTGTTCAGCAGGTACCAATTGTCTGATAGTAATTGAGTTTCGGTAACTTTAATTTTTGGATTTTTCATCATTAGAAATGCTTGGTATAAAAAAAACGCTCTGATTATCAGAGCGTTTAGAGGTGTTATTTTGTTATCGTTTGCTTTCTGTCTGGTCCAACCGATACAATTTTGATCGGTACTCCAACTTCTGCTTCAATAAACTCAATATATTCTTTTAGCTCAACCGGTAATTGATCGTAAGTTGTCATTCCTGTTAAGTCAGCTTGCCATCCTTTAAACTCTTTGTAAACAGGAGTTACGTTTTCAGGCTCGATGTTGTAAGGAAAGTGAGAGATATTTTCTCCTTTGTAGTTGTATGCAGTACAAACTTTTAGAGTTTCAAATCCCGAAAGTACATCACCTTTCATCATCATCAACTGAGTAACTCCATTTACCTGAACGGCATATTTTAAAGCTACTAAATCCAGCCATCCACAACGTCTTTGTCTTCCTGTAACCGATCCAAATTCGTTTCCAACTTTTGCCATTGTTGCACCTACTTCGTCAAAAAGTTCAGTAGGGAATGGACCGCTACCTACACGTGTAACATAAGCTTTGAAAATTCCGTATACTTCTTTGATTTTGTTCGGAGCAATTCCTAAACCGGTACAAGCTCCGGCAGCTGTAGTGTTTGAAGAAGTTACAAATGGATAAGTTCCAAAATCAACATCTAATAAAGAACCCTGAGCTCCTTCACATAAGATTGATTTACCAGCTTTTTGAGCCTGGTACATGTATTCTTCACTATCAATAAAATCTAATTTCTTTAATTCTTCAATCGCTTCAAAAAACTCTTTTTCAAGTTCAGCTAAATTGTATTGAATCGCTACATCATAAAAAGCAATCATAGCTTCATGTTTGTCAGCTAATGCTCTGTAACGCTCTTTAAAGTCTTCCAGTTCGATGTCTCCAACACGCAATCCGTTTCTTCCGGTTTTGTCCATGTAAGTTGGTCCAATTCCTTTAAGAGTAGATCCGATTTTTGCTTTTCCTTTAGAGGCTTCGGAAGCAGCGTCTAATAAACGGTGTGTTGGTAAAATTAAATGTGCTTTTCTTGAAATGATCAGTTTGCTTTTGATATCAAGGTTAAATTTCTCTAAACCTTCGATTTCTTTTTGGAAAACCACCGGGTCTATTACTACACCATTACCAATGATGTTTACTGATTTTTTATGAAAAATTCCGGAAGGAATGGTTCTAAGTACGTGTTTAATTCCGTCAAATTCTAATGTATGTCCTGCGTTTGGTCCCCCTTGAAAACGTGCAATAATATCATAATTTGAGGTAAGTACGTCTACAATTTTTCCTTTACCTTCATCTCCCCATTGTAATCCTAGTAATAAATCTACGGTCATTCTCTTTTTAATTTGCGTTGAGGCAATCCGTGTTGCCCCACTGATTAATGTAGTTAATTTTCTTTTTTATATTTTCTGAATAATACCTTTCGGAATTATTGTTTTTGCTTTTTGTTTCCGTAGAAATACAACGAATGATTTGTAATTTCGATATCAAATATTTCTTCGATTGTTTTTTTGATGGTCTGAATTCTTGGATCGCAAAATTCAATTACCTCACCGGAATCAGTCATGATAATATGGTCATGCTGTTTATCAAAATATGATTTTTCGTAGTAAGCCTGATTTTGCCCAAATTGATGTTTTCTAACCAAAGCGCAGTCTAACAAAAGCTCAATCGTGTTGTACAATGTAGCTCTACTCACACGATAGTTCTTGTTTTTCATTTTGATGTATAAGTTTTCAATATCAAAATGTTCTTCGCTATCGTAAATTTCCTGAAGTATAGCATAACGCTCAGGAGTTTTGCGATGCCCTTTTTGCTCAAGATACAGTGTAAATACATTTTTTACAATTTCTTGATTTCTAGTGTTGTCAGTTGAAATGAGTGTCATATCCGGCAAAGATAATTTTTTATTTTTAATGAATAAAAGTTTCGGGTTTAAAGTTTAGTTATAAAACCCTTATAGATAGGTTAAAAAAGTTATGAGTTATGAGTTGTTAGTTGTTGGTTTTGGCTTTTGAACTTCGTGAATCTGAAACTTGAAACCTGAAACAACAAGCCATAAACTATAAACAATTTTTAAGTTCTGTACTCCCTTGTTACTTTATCAACTCCGTCGATTTTTTTAATGGCATTGATCATTTTCTTCAAAATGGTATTGTTTTGAACGATTACAGCAATTTGTCCATGAAAAATTCCGGCATCAGTGCTTAACGAAATGCTTTGGATATTCACGCTCATATTGTTCGAAATTACTCTGGTCAATTGATTGGTAAGTCCTAAAACGTCCATTCCTGTTATGTTGATAATGGCTTTGAATTCTTCCTGAGAAGAGTCAATCCATTTGGCACTCATGATTCGGTAAGCATAGTTCGACTGCATGCCAATTGCATTCGGACAGTCTTTTTTATGGACTTTAATTCCTTCATTGATGGTTACAAATCCAAAAACATCATCTCCCGGAATGGGGTTACAGCATGGGGAGAGTTTATAATCAAGTTTGTCATGTTCCGTTCCAAAAACCAGCATGTCGTAGTTACTGCTGATGATTGGTTTGTGAATGTCTTCTGAAGCGGTATTCTCTTTGTTTCGCTTGATTTTATTTTTGAAGAAATTGATAAACGTATTGCTTTTTTGCGCCGCATAATCTTTTAATTGTTGATTTTCGATCGCGCCAATACCCACTCTGTAAAATAAATCTAAACTCGTTTTAAGTTTGAAAAAGTTTACCAACTCATTGATAACTTGTTCGTTAATGGTGATTTTAAGATGTTTTAATTTTCGGGTAAGGAGTTCTTTTCCTTCTTCGGCGATTTTTTTAGTGTTCTCGTTCAGAACATTTTTAATTTTGGTTTTCGCACGCGAAGTTGTCACATATTCCAACCAGTTTACAGTTGGTTTTTGATTAGGAGAGGTGATAACTTCTACCTGATCGCCGCTTTTCAATTCGTGATTTAAAGGAACTAATCGTCCATTGACGCGTGTTCCTCTGGTTTTTATTCCAATTTCGGAGTGGATGCTAAAGGCAAAATCAAGCGATGTGGCTCCTTTTGGCAGTGATTTGATTTCTCCTTTTGGTGTAAAGACGAAGATTTCTTTGGAATATAAATTCATTTTAAAATCTTCGACAAAATCTACAGCATTGGTTTCCTGATTTTCTAATGCTTCACGAAGTAAATTCAGCCATACATCCAAACCGCTTTCTTCGGTTGCACCGTTTTTGTATTTGTAATGGGCTGCATATCCTTTTTCGGCAATTTCATCCATACGTTCGCTTCGAACTTGTACTTCAACCCAGCGGCCTTTTGGTCCCATAACAGTAATGTGCAGGGCTTCGTAACCGGTTGATTTTGGTGAGGAAATCCAGTCGCGCAAACGACTCGGGCTTGGTCTGTAATGATCTGTAACGATGGAATAGATTTTCCAGGCTATAAATTTCTCATCATGCTGATCTGATTTGTAGACAATTCTTAAGGCAAATTTGTCATACACTTCGTCAAAACTCACATTTTGAGCACGCATTTTTCGACGAATCGAGTAAATAGATTTCGGACGTCCTTTGATGACATAATCGACGCCTTCACTGTCTAAAGATTTCTTTAAAACATCTGAAATGTCTTTGATATAAGCATCCTGTTCTTCTTTTGTCTCTCTGATTTTGCTTACAATGTCGTTGTAAACTGCCGGTTCTGTATATTTTAATCCTAAATCCTCTAGTTTGGTTTTGATATTGTAAAGTCCCAAACGGTGGGCAAGAGGAGCGTAGATGTAAAGCGTTTCTGAGGCGATTTTGGTCTGTTTGTATTCCGCCATCGAATCCATCGTTTGCATATTGTGCAGACGATCGGCAAGTTTGATCAAAATAACACGAACGTCATCGTTCAGTGTCAGGATCATTTTTCGGAAATTTTCGGCCTGCATAGAGGCATTTAAATCCCTCTGAACCAATGAAATCTTAGTTAGACCTTCTACTAATTGTGCAACTTTCGGATTGAACAAACGTTCAATATCTTCTACGGTTATCGGAGTATCTTCAACAACATCATGCAACAGGGCCGCAGCGATAGAGGTCGCTCCCAAACCAATTTCGGAGGCAACAATTTTCGCAACTGCAATAGGATGAAAGATATACGCTTCTCCGGATTTACGTCTTTGTTCTTTGTGTGCATCAACAGCAACATCAAATGCATGGCGGATAAGTTTTTTGTCGGCTGGACTTAAAGTCTGATAACTGATTCGAAGTAATTCTTTATACTCTTGTGCAATCGCTTTATTTTCTTTTTCAATATCTATTTCTATCATAACGGCATAGTTCAAGTACTAAAAATAAGAATAAGTTTGAATATACGCAAGGGAATGAAGGGTTGATTTTGGATTGTAGATTTTTGATTTTATGCTGTAGATTTTGAGAGGTCAAATCGAGCGGAGTCGAGATTTTTTTGTAATAAAAAAGGACTTCGGCTTCGCTTAGTCTGACTTCGGCTTCGCTCAATCAGACAAAGATTAGTTTTTCAGTTCTTGTTTCATTATCCAAATTGTAAACTGCGACTGCGACTGAAAACTGAAAAAAACTATTCTTTAGAAAAATCCAGATCCTGGAAATCATAACTAAAGTCAGTTAATTCAGAAATTGGAAGCATTTTTAAGTTAAGGACTTTGCCATTTTCGTCGTATTTAAAAAGCAGATGGGCATCAGCATGAAAGAAGGCATTGTTCCATTTCACAACGTAATTTCCGTCTTTATAGAAAAATACTTCTCCGGCCAGTTGAGGCGAGCGCTTAGAAGCAAAATATACCTTTCCTTTTTTCTCGGTAATGGTAATTTCACCAAACCAGTTGTCTTTGTAAGTTCCGGTGATTTTAGAAAAATCAGTTTTTAGTTTGTCTTTTTTGTTTTTGGCAACCGTTGCCCAAACTTCATCAGTTACTTTATCGGCCGATGCTTCGCTGTCTTTCATTCGGCTGCTGTAAATCGTTACATAGTCATCTGATTTAATGCCCAAATAACTGTCTTTTATCGTATTGGTAATTGCGCTAAATGCTGCTCCTGACTGCTGATTGGTTAAAACAATAATACCTAATTCTAATTCCGGAATCAAAGTGGTTTGAGTTACATTTCCTTCCAGTCCTCCTGTATGGGAAACCTGTTTGTATCCTTTTACGTCACTCAGGAACCAGCCTAAACCATAGCCGGAGAAATGAGTGTTGTACGGTGGTCTTGTTTTTGCCGGAATAATGGTTTGCAATTGCCACATTTCATTGTGTTCTTTTTCTGAAAACAGCTGTTTATTATCGGCGTATTTTCCGTTATTCAGTTGCAGTATAGCCCATTTACTCAAATCGTTTACACTGGAATAAATTCCGGCTGCTCCGTCAAAAAGCGGATTTTCATAACGTTTTATGGTTTTGAGTTTTCCGTCAACCGGAACATGAGGTGTGATGACATTTGTGGTATCTTTTAAACGTTTTACTGAAGCGACACTATTGTTCATTTCAAGAGGTTTCATCATGCGTTCTTCCACAAATTCAGCCCAGGTTTTACCACTTACTACGTGTACAATTTCACCTGCAACGATGTATAGTAAGTTGTCGTAATCGTATTTGGTTCTAAAATCGGAAACAGGTTTTAAATACCTTAGATTGTGAATAATATCCTGCGCTTTGAAATCGCTTCCATCCGGCCAGATCATCAAATCACCGGCTCCAAGTCCAAGTCCGCTTCTGTGGGTTAACAGGTCACGGATCGTGAATTCACGGGTTACATAATCGTCGTACATTTTAAAATCGGGAAGGTATTTTACCACTCTGTCGTCCCATTTTATTTTACCTTCGTCAACCAGCATCGCCAGTGCTCCCGAAGTAAAAGCTTTACTGTTGGAGGCAATCCCGAAAAGGGTATTGGCATCCACTTTTTGCTGTGTTGCGATTGATTTTACACCATAACCTTTTGCCAAAACTACTTTTCCGTCTTTTACAATGGCAACTGCAATTCCGGGCACATCAAATGCTTTTAGGGTACGGTTGACCAGATCATCTACTTCCGGATTGGTTATTTGTGCTGAAAGGGTAAAGCTAAATAATAAGGCTAAAAGTGATAATTTGTAGTTCATGACGGTATGTTTTGGTTTAGTTAAATCCGCGTTGACGTTTGGCTTCGAAAATTAAAATTGCGGCGGCCACCGAGACATTCATGCTGTCGATTTCGCCCTGCATCGGAATGATGATATTCTGAGTGGCAGCATCTCGCCAGTCTTGTGTTAAGCCGGTAGCTTCTGTACCCACAACCAGAGCAGTTGGGGTGGTGAAGTCCTGCGTATGATACGAAGTAGAGTTTTGTAGTGTTGCACAGTAAAAATCGATCTTCTTTTCTTTTAAAAAGGCTATGATTTCAGCCGTCGTTCCTGTTGCAATCTGATTGGTGAACAAACAGCCAACACTGGAGCGCACAATATTCGGATTGTATAAATCGCTTTTTGGATTGGCAATCAATACGGCGTCAAGATTGGCAGCATCTGCTGTTCGTAAAAGAGCGCCAATGTTTCCCGGTTTTTCAGGTGCTTCGGCAACTATAATTAAAGGATTATCAGATAGTTTTAGATCTGATAAAAGCATTGATTTGGTTTTAGCGATGGCCAGAACGCCTTCGGTGGTATCACGATAAGCCAGTTTCTGATAAACTTCTTTATTGATTTCAATAAGTTGAACGGTACTGTTGACCAATTTATGAATCTGATTTTCAGTAACCAATTCGGGTAAAAATAAAACAGTTTCGATTTCGTAACCTCCTTTTATTGCCAGTGAAATTTCACGTAAGCCTTCAATCAAAAATGTTCCGGTTTGTTTGCGGGCTTTGGCCTTTTCCTGTAGTAAAACAAGTGATTTTATAAACGGATTTTGTACTGAAGTAATTTGTTTCATTTTTTTTAAAGGTACTTAGGTTCTGAGGGGCTAAGGTACTGAGATTTTTTTTAAAAGTTGCAAAGGCTTTTTTTTGGAGGTGCTAAGGTTCTGACGTTTTTTTGAAGGTACTTAGGTTCTGAGGGACTAAGGTGCTGATATTTTTTTGAAAAGTTGCAAAGGTTCAGAGCTACAAAGGTTCAGAGGTTTTTTCCTGGAGGTATTTAGGCTTTAGAATCGTAAAAAGAGTTTGCCACAGATTAAAGGATTATAATCTTTTTAATCCTTTAATCTGTGGCAAAAAAAAAATATTCTTATTTCTGAAGTACTTCTGAAATTTCGTTCGCTACCGGATGTGGAGCGGTGAAAGTATATCCCATGATTTTTGCGATGGTTTGCGCTATCTGTTTTTGATACAGTTGAGAATCTGTTTTGATTTCTCCTTTTGGTGCAATTTCAGGGCCCATTGCAGCAAACCAAATTTGGGAGGCACCTTCAACGTCAGCACCATGGTCTGTCCATTGTGCTTTTGTTTTGTCACCACGACCGTGATCTACAGTGATTACCAAAGTAGTTTTGTTTTTGTATTGCGGATCATTTTGTACAAAATTCCAGATTTCTTTAATCCATTTGTCTACCTGATTTGCAGCGTCAAGGTACGATCTGTAGTGCCCGGCATGTGCCCATTCATCGGTTTCTCCGTAGGCGATGTAAAGTACTTTTGGCTTTTTGGTTTTAAGTTCGTTTAAAGCCTGATAGTGTGTAAAAACATCCAAACACTCATCCTGATGAAAAGGTTTAAACGAGTTATTGCGCATTTCATTCAATAACTTATGAGTTTCTGTCGGTTTGTCTCCTCCCACATTATCGAAGGCAGAAATTACGGGAAAACCGCTTCTTTTCTCATTCAAGATTCGATCAAAAGCATCCCAGGCGCCAAAAGCGGCCACTTTTCCTTTTAGTTTGGATTGCTGGTTTAAAAATTCCAGAACATTTACATTTGGGTTGTTTTTGTAATGATTGG
This sequence comes from Flavobacterium sp. CFS9, assembly GCF_041154745.1. NCBI lineage: Bacteria > Pseudomonadati > Bacteroidota > Flavobacteriia > Flavobacteriales > Flavobacteriaceae > Flavobacterium > Flavobacterium sp. CFS9. The sequence continues at coordinate 3,448,256 of NZ_AP031573.1, forward strand.
AGTTAATGGCAACGTCAACATTTCCGGTCATAATTTCGCTGTATCCGGGATAACTGAACCAGTACGGGTTGGAAACATCAACTTTGCTTCCTAAGTCACGATTGCCATAAATTTGTCCTTTCGAAGCAATTTCTGACCATAAAAAAGGCATGATTTTTTTTCGGCTTTCCTTGGAATCAGCACTTGCATAATTCTTGTAAATATAGGTACTGTCTCCCTGATTGAATTTTTTATCATTGGCAATAGCAGGGTCCATTCCTTTAAACACTTCCTGCCATCTAAAGCCGTCTGTGGTAATGATAATAATGTTCTCGGTTTTTTGTGCATGAGACATAAAGCTTGTAAAAACGAATACAAGTACAAGTAGTTTTTTCATTTTCTTAGAAATTACAAAGGTTCAAAAGAACAAAGGTTCAACGATTTTTTGACTAATCTTAATTTTTATAAAGAACTTGATGTTTTAATAACACCGATTGTATATTCAATATAGTCAATTGCATTGTCCTATTTTCATATTACATCGGTATTATACCAAAAGAATTTGGATGAAATATAAATAAAAATGGTATAATATTTTGAAAAAAGTAGTTTGTGGCATTTCACTTCTCACAAATCACTTTTTACAAAAAAAAAAATATTTCTCACTTCTACAAAATCCCTCGGGCTTTAATTTCCAGATATTTATTGATCGCATCGAGCGTCAGATTTTCGGGCTGTGTTAGAACAGAGTGTATTCCGTATTTTTTGAGTTCGTTGGCAATTAAACGTTTTTCGAACATGAATTTTTCAGCGATCACTTTGTCGTAAATCTCCTGAATGGTGTCTGTTTTTTTGTTGATGATGGCATTTAGTTCGGTATTACTGAAAAAGACAACTACCAGTAAATGACTTTTTGCAATTCCTTTTAAATAAGGCAATTGTCGGTTTAAACCGTCCATCGTTTCAAAGTTAGTGTACAAAATGATTAAACTTCTTTGATTGATGTTTTTTTTGATGTCGACATACAAACGGCTGTAGTCGCTTTCGAAAAAATCGGTTTTGATATTGTATAAGGTCTCGAGAATTTTTTGCATTTGAGAAGCCCTTTTTTCGGCAAAAACACGGTTTTCTACTTTTTTGGAGAATGAAAAAATCCCTGCTTTGTCCTGTTTTTTCAGAATAACGTTCGATAAAACCAGGGTCGAATTTATGGCATAATCCAGTAAACTCAATCCGTTAAAAGGCATTTGCATGGAACGGCCTTTATCGATTGCCATGTAAACGGCCTGTGATTTTTCGTCCTGAAACTGATTGACCATTAAAGCATTTTTCTTGGCTGTGGCTTTCCAGTTTAAAGTTCGAAGGTCGTCACCCTGAACATATTCTTTAATTTGCTCGAATTCCATGGTATGACCAATTCTACGGATTTTTTTGATTCCGTACTGGTACAAATTATTTGAAAAAGCCAATAGATCGTATTTTCGCAGCTGAATATAAGACGGATAGGTGGGAACCATTTTGTCTTTATCGAAAGAAAATCTTCTGGAAATTAATCTTAGCGGTGACGAAACATAAACGTTCAGATAGCCAAAGTAATATTCGCCACGTTCTGTAGGTCGTAATTCGTAGCCAATTTCTTTTTGCTCAGCAGCTTTAACGGTTTTTATAATTTTGAAATCACGTACCTGAAACTGAAACGGAATTTCGTCGATGATCTTAATTGAAATTTTAAAGGTATAATGGTTTTTAATTGTGATCGTTACAGGATTCAAATCTCCGTTTGAAAGTTTTTCCGGTGTGGTTCTTTCTGCTTCAATGCCTGTTTTACTTAGATATAAAAGAAGTATGTCAAGCCCTGAAAAAGTAATTAAAATTAAAACTACAAACCAAACCGCATTGTACAAATTAGGAAAAATAAAAGCACAGACAAATGCTCCAATAATGCCTAAAAGCACATAGAAGAAAAAGTTATTGAGATATAAGCTTTTGATGAATTTCAATTTTAATAAAATTAGGGTTAAAGGTTTTTTACTATATTTTAGTAAAGCTTTTATAATCAAAACCGTCTAAGGTGGCTATTTTCCAGATTCCATTTTCTTTCACTGCTGTTACTTTATATTTTGGACTATCTTTCCATTCTGTCCAGGTCCAGTAAAATGTTGCTTTGTTGTTTTGGATTTTTAAGTCGTTTACTTTTAATGTTTTCCAATAAGATTCCGGATTATCCTGACAATCACACCAGGGGTTGCTATCGTTACCGTATGGAGGTAATTCTCCAACCCAATATTCAATCTTACCGCTTTTAAGATTCTCCCCAATTTTCAGCGCAATTTTGTTATAATTGTCGATAAATTGCTGTGCAAAAAAAGTAGAGTTTTTAAGCTCGGTTATTATTTTATTATGCGCTTTTGTATTTAATGCTACATATTTATCTCCCTTTTTATTTTCGATAACATCAAAGTCGCCTTCTGTTTTTTTGGTTTCGATCCATTCATAGGTTTTTCTTATTAACGTTTCAATTTGTTGTTTGTCCGTTAAAAAATAAACAGACCTATTGGTATTTTTCAAAGGCTTAGCATGCATTGATTTAAAACTTACCAACGAAAGGCATACAAAGGATAAAAAGAATACTTTAGAAAATTTCATTAAAAAGGGGTTTGTTATTAAGCATAGTATTGAAAACTGTGTACTGCGACTGAAAATTATCTTGGAATTTCGACAGTTTCAATAATTTGTCTGATGATTTCTGAACTTGTGATGCCTTCCATTTCACGCTCAGGAGCTACAATTACACGATGCTGTAAAACCGGAATGGCAGCATCTTTAATGTCTTCAGGAGTAACAAAATCACGTCCGCGGATGGCAGCAAAACCTTTGGCGGCATTCAAAATGGCAATTGAAGCACGTGGAGAGGCTCCCAGATATAAGAACGCATTTTCACGGGTATTGACTACAATTCGTGCAATGTATTCCAACAGATTTTGCTCGACTCTGATTTGTTTTACCAAAGCCTGGTATTCTTTTATTTCCTTAGCAGAAAGTATTGTTTTAACAGCTTCTAATTTTCCGTGATTTTGTAGTAAATGTTCTCTTTGAATGATTAAAATTTCTTCATCGAGTTTTGGATAATCGATGGTGATTTTGAATAAAAAACGATCCAATTGTGCCTCCGGCAAACGATAGGTTCCTTCCTGTTCAATTGGGTTTTGAGTGGCAATGACCAGAAATGGAGTTTCAAGCTGATAAGCCGATCCGTCAATGGTAATCTGACGTTCTTCCATTACTTCAAAAAGTGCGGCCTGTGTTTTGGCAGGGGCACGATTTATTTCGTCGATTAAGATTAAATTGGAGAAAATCGGACCTTGTTTGAATTCAAATTCGGATGTTTTTAAATTAAAAATCGAGGTTCCTAAGATATCAGATGGCATTAAATCCGGTGTGAATTGTATTCGGCTAAAGCCAATGTTCAGGGTTTTAGACAATAGTTTGGCGGTAATGGTTTTGGCAACACCCGGAACTCCTTCCAGTAAAACATGTCCGTTGGATAAAATAGCCACCAAAAGCTGATCGACCATTTTGTGCTGTCCGACAATTACAGTTTCGAGTTCTTTTTTGATTGCGCTAACGTGATCTAAAAGAGGCGCTAAGTTTATTCTGGTTTCAAAATTCACATTTTCATTGGTGATTTGAGATGTTGTATTGATATCGTCCATGATGGTCAGTTTTTCTTTTATGGTTTGGCTACTTTTTTTGTCATTTCTGACAAGAAATTGTATTTATTTCTAATGTAAAATCTTTTCTATGGCATTGTTAATTCGGATCAGATCTTCTTCAAGACTGCCGTGATAACTCTTTCGATGTTCGTTAATCAAAAATACGAGTTCCTGAATATCCGTTACATTTTTACCTGTTTTATGATGCAGTTTTTGAATAAAATGATCGTCCAGTTTCGTGGTATCGATTAAATATTCATTCCTGATTTTCTCTAAAAAGTAAATGATCTTTTTATCAATAATGTTAGCGTGATCGCCTTCCTGATAATATAAGTTTCCAATAGTCTTCGTGAAATCAACGGTTAAATTAGGCAAAGGTTTTAGTATCGGAACAATTCGCTGTTTACGCTTGGCATTAAAAATAATAAAAATCAGCATTCCAAACAGAAAGAAATACCAGGCCCATTTTAAACCGGGCTGACTTAAAATGAACCGCAAAGGCGATTCGGAAATACGCTCGTTGTTTTGCCCTTTGGTGTACCAAAAAATATCTCCTTCAGGTAAACAGGATAACACATTTTCTGTATATTGAAAATGGTCTCCCTTCAGTAAGTTGTAGTTTGTAAAAGCGACAGGCTGAGTGTGCAGGTAAAAATGCCCTTGATAATAAGGAATTTTTATAAAATTGATATGCTTTTTTGCTTTCTTGACCGAAGAGATCTGATAACCCAGCACCGTGGTTTTGGCGGTATCAATTTTAGAAAAATAACCTTCTAAGGTCTGTACAAATTCATATTTTTTGTTCTTCAGTTGTGGATTAGCCAGCCAAACAGTGGTGCTGCCTGAATTGAGATAATCAGCATTTACATCTACTTTTAAACTGTCTAACAGATATTGAGGAAATTCTTTCATGCTCAAAAAAGCATTGTTTCCACGCGATACAAAATAAAGAAGTTCGTTTACAGATTCTTCATCAATGGTATTGGATTCGGAGATGTTTAGAAAAGTTCCTTTTATTTTGTAATTTTCTACGAGACTGTCATTGTCATATTTGGAGTTCAGATACTCATAAGGAGTTAGGTCTGAAATTCGTTCTACAATATGATTCTTAAAAAAATCATTGATTTCGTTGTTGAAAACGTAAAGCCCGAAAGGGATTTTGTCATTGACAGAATAGGTGGGTGTCCAGTCAATAGGTTTTGGCTGTTCCCGATCTGCGATCAGAATTAAAGCCAGAATAAGAACCAGTACAGCAATATAAATTTTAAGTGTTTTACTCATTGCTAAAGGTTTTTAAGGCATTCTTGAATCGGTTTTCGGCTTTTCTGAAAGTGGTTTCATCAATTTCAAACTCACCATACCAGATGTAATTGTACAGATAAGACAAGTAAGTAAACTCTTCTTTGTGTGCAGGTTTTTGAAGTTCGTATAAATAATCGGAGTTGGTTTTTTCGATGTCCCATTCGATATAATTATTCTGTGCCATAACCTTCAAAAGCCATAGATAGTAGTATCTGACGGCAGCTCTTTTTTCACCGGATTGTATGCTTTCTCTAATCAGTTTATCAAAATCTAAAAGGTGAATGTTTTTTTCGATTTCAGAATAGATAATGTTTTTTTTCTTAGAGTTCTTTCCAAAAATCCATTGTCCTTCTTTATTAATGATGGCTTTTACAATTAAATAGATGACAAAAATGATGATGAGAACGGCGATTACTTTTATCAGAACCGAAACAAAATTAATGGAGCTTTCCGGGGTTTCAAAATCGAACCAGTCTCCTAAAACACTGGCCAGCCATTCCTTAAAACGCTGCCACAAACCTTTTTCAGGAGCTTTAAATTCATAAACAAAACTGGAACCGGTATACCTTTTTTTGAAATTTTTAGGGAAAGTCTTAATTTCTATGGTACCGGAATCTACCCGAATATCTTTTTCAGTGTATTTTACAGCTGTTATTTTCGGAGGTTCGGCTGTAGCCAAAGTATCCTGCGCCTGAACAATGCCGGAGAAAATAAAAAAAGATAAAAGGAATAGGAAGATTTTATTCATTATCGGTTCCGATTAAATCAATGTCGCGATTTGAAATTTTATCTTTTGCTCCCAGACTGTAGTACATAATTCCCTGATTGATCATAATCATGTTGTTGAAAATATTACTCAGGGTAAATATGAGAATGAAAATCAGCGTTAGAAATAGTAGTAAGAGCGGGGAATCACTCATAGCTTCCGGGTTATAATTGGAACTTCCCATAGCCGTCAGGAAAAACATAAATATTCCGACGAAATAGAAAAACATGGTAATCGACCCCTGAATCATCTGAATCATGATGATGACTAAAAAAGTAGCTCCAATTGAAGTCCAGAAATCTTCTTTCATCAAAAGATAAGCATGGTTTAAGGATTGAAAGAAGCTTTTATCTTCTGTCAGATAAGCATAAAAACTAAAATTTACCCAGGTAAATAATGCAGGGATGGCAATCAGCAGAAGGGGAATCCCAACAATCAGAAAGCATAAAAAGAAGAGTATAATGATAACGATTAACAATACCGGAACAACCAGAAATGTAAGTCCAATACAAAATTTGATGATTTTCCAGAGGTTCTGTCTAAAGATCGCTACAATATCTTCGGTTTTAAAATTATTGGTATTTTTTTGTCCGATCAGTTTTAAATACAGGATAGGATAAGTCGAATTGAAGAGCGACAACACAATCACAGCAATAAAAAAGACAACGATAAAGCCTATTAAAAGACCAAAATTATCATTAAAATACGCAGCAAGGTTGTCGGAATTCGGATGATCTAGACTGTCATTAAATACCGCCTGAAAATTACTTTTTAAAAAGAAAAAGACCAAAGCCCCTACGATGAGAAGAAAGGCCCCGTTGATGAGGAAAAAGATCTTAAAAAAGTGTTTCCCGAAAGTTTTAAAAAAGGAAAAAGTATCGATGATGTAATCGCCCAGCTGTCGTTTTTTGTAAAGTTCAAACATTAGGATAAAGTTGTTTTTTTGTGAACAATAAAAGGGTAAATCAAATAATAAAATGAAATTATAGCTAAAGTAAGTAAAATGATAAAACTGCTTAGCCAATTGGGCATGTCAATGGAATATCGTGTGATAAACCCTTCGAGAAAACCCGCACTGATGGTAAACGGAAAAGTACTCAGGAATATTTTGAAACTATTTTTGAAGCCTATTTTAAAAGAACTCATTCTCGAGAAAGTTTTAGGAAACAGGATCGAAGCCCCCAAAATAAAGCCCGCAGTTGTTTCGATTACAATCGTAAAAATCTCCATGGAACCGTGAATCCAGATACCACGTACACTTTTCCAGAAAACACCCTGTTCGTAAAAGAAATACTGAAAAGAGCCCAGCATGATACAGTTTTGAAGGAAAATGTAAAAGGTACCCAGACCTCCAAAAATTCCATAAATGTAACATCTCGCACCTACATAAAGGTTGTTCATGGTAATGCCAATAAAACTTCCCCAGTTACTTCCGGAGCCGTATACAGCCATTGGATTTCCTTTTTTGATATTTTCCAAAGTCATGTTCACATAAGAATCACCCAGAATAAGACGAACAAAATCCTGATCGTATCGGGCAGAAACAACTCCAATTCCCACCGTCAGAAAAAACAGCGCAAAAGCATACAGTAAATAGCGTTTGTATTCGTACATCAGCAAGGGAACTTCAGTAACAAAGAATTCCAGAAACTTATTTTTTTCCGTTCGTTTTGTTTTATAAATTTTCTGATAAATTTGTGAAGCGAGATGATTGAGGTAAATAACGGTTTTGCTCTTCGGATAATACGTTTGGGCATACGACAAATCATTCATCATTTGAATGTACAAATTAGCTAACTCGTCAGGATTTTTTTTAGCTTTACCAAAAATAGCTAGCTCAAATTCCAGCCATTTTTCTTTATTTTGTTTTATGAAGGCGACTTCTCTCATTGCAGGCTAAAATATAAAATATGTCAGAATTATCTATAAATACGACACAAAATGTCAAAATAAATTTTATCGCCGCAACGATAGGAGAAAGAATAGGTTCTTATTTCATTGATTTAGCTATTAAAGTGGCTTATGTGACTGTAATTTCTCTGATATTTTTTTACGGATTAAATTTCGATAAAGTGCTGAACACCTTAGACAACTGGTCGAGAATGTCTATAATTTTATTAATGTATTTTCCATTTATCATTTATACCATAACCTTAGAAAGCATTTTTGAAGGACAGACAATTGGCAAGAAATTAGTAAAAATAAAAGTGGTAAAAATTGACGGTTATCAGGCGGGATTCGGTGATTATTTAATGCGATGGTTTTTCAGATTAGTTGATATTTCCGTACTTGGAGGAATCGTGGGACTGATCTCCATAATTTCGAGTCAAAAAGGACAGCGATTGGGTGATATGGTTGCCGGAACAGCTGTGATTACGTTAAAAAATAAAATCAACATCAGCCACACTATTCTGGAGGAAATTGGTGATGCTTATGTCCCGACTTATCCTTTGGTGATTAAATTATCGGACAACGATATGAGAATTATCAAAGAGACTTTTCAAAGTGCATTGGCCAAAAACGATCATGAAATCATTTATAAGCTGGTTGCCAAAATAGAGAGTGTTACCGGAATTAAAAATCAGTCGGGTAATAATAGTGACTTTTTGAGGGTTATCCTCAAGGATTATAATTTTTATACACAGAATATGTAGCATTTAAATGGGCTAAAAAAATGATGATAAATGTCATTTTATCAAGTTTATAATTTTTGTAGTTTTACTAATACTAAAATCAACTTACCGTAGTATTGGTTTTTAAGTTGTATTATCGTGGTAGTTATTGATTTTAGAAAGGCGTTACCGAAAAGCCTCCAGAGTAGGATCATTTAAATTATTGAAATTATGAAAATTACAAAGATTTTTGCAATTATAATGTTACTTATATCCGTTACTAACTTTGCTCAGACCGGAAGCAAGAAACTGGATAAAATTATAAAGAGAGATTACCAGATTATTGAATGTACCATTGCAAAAATGTCGGATAAAACGGTCGAGTATTCCTTACCGGGAGAAACACTGCAAATTTCACTTGATGTATCTCAGATTGCGAGAATTGATTTTGCCAGCGGGCGTTCTCAAACTTTTGATGTATCTGCCAATACTGTAGTGTCAAACAATACGAGTTCAGGTAATTCAGGACAGGTGATTGCTGCCGCAGGAATGAAACCCAATACTATAGCTGTGCTGCCGGTGCCTTATGTAAACTCAGGCACTTTAGAAAGTTCAGAAGAAATGGCAAAATTTGCCCAGAATGATTTGTACAATAAATTACTGGATAAATCGTCAAATATTTTTCCGTTAACCGTTCAGGATCTAAGAGTAACCAACAGTTTATTGCACAAAGCAGGTATAGACTATAAAAATATCGATGAAACTCCAATCGAAGATCTTCAGCAAATTTTAGGAGTGGATAACGTCATCGCAACAAAAGTGTCGTATACTGTAACTGAGGGTTCAGTAGCTTCAACTTATAACAGCGGAAACGCTAAAGTGAGTGACAACAATAAAAAAGTTAAAACAAACGATATTTCGACTACAACGTCAAGTACACAAACCTACTACAATTACATGGTTTATTTTGATATGTACAAAAACGGAACGAAGATTTACTCACAAACCCGTAAGCCATTCCTGAACATAAAAGACAGTTGGATGGATTCTGTTTCTTATTTGTTGAAAAGAAGTCCGATTTATGTAAAAAAATAAATTACGGAAAAGAAGGAAAGTTAGCATAAAGAAAAACAGCTTCAACCTTTGTATCTTTGCGCCTCTGCATCTTTGCAGCTAAAAAATAAAAAATGTTTCATTTATTAGATATTATTGGTACAATGGCTTTTGCCATGTCGGGTGCTTTAACAGCGATGCATAAAAAGCTGGATCCGTTTGGTGTTTTTATCATTGCTTTTGTGACGGCTGTTGGTGGAGGAACGCTTCGTGATGTGCTGATTGGCAGAACACCTGTAGGATGGATGCTGGATTTGCAATATGTATATGTAATCATCCTCGGGTTTGGATTTGCCATTCTTTTCAGAAAAAAGTTCGACAGACTGCGTACTTCGCTGTTCTTGTTTGATACGATCGGATTAGGTGTTTTTACCTTAATTGGACTCGAGAAAGGAATTCTGATTGGTTTGCATCCGGTTATTTGTATTGCATTAGGGACCATGACGGCTTGTTTTGGCGGTGTGATTCGGGATATTTTGTGTAACGAAATTCCAACCATTTTTAGAAGAGAGATTTATGCAACCATCTGTATTTTTGGAGGAATCGTATTTTTTATCCTGAAAAAACTGAATTTAGAAGACGATGTTTTGTATTTAGTAACTTCGGTCGTAATGATTGTTACACGTTTATTAGCCGTAAAATACAAATGGTATTTACCAGCATTTGAACACAAGTAAGATTTTAAACAATAGCAGTGTGTTGAAAAATTAAGAGCCGCGAATTCACAAACAGAATTTAAATTTTTGTTAGACAATAAAAATTAAATTTGTGAATTCGCGGTAAACTTTTTTATAAGTTTGTTTCAACAGAACTCAAAAGAGAACTATAAAATTACTACAGAAAGCGGAATGAAATATACCGTAAGGAATTATCATAAAAACGATTACGAAATATGGAATGCATTTGTGGCGCAGGCTAAAAATGCAACATTCCTGTTTTACCGTGATTTTATGGAGTACCACGAAGACCGATTTAAAGATTTCTCACTTTTGGTTTTCAAGGATGATAAATTAAAAGCAATTTTACCAGCGAACAAAGTCGGAAATTTGGTTTACTCACATCAAGGATTGACTTACGGAGGCTTGGTCTATAGCGAAAAAACAAAACAAGCTGACGTTATTGAAATTTTTCAGGCAGTTTTGTTCTTTCTGAACGAGAATGAAATTCTGAAACTGCATTATAAAACCCTTCCTTCTATTTATCGTCTAAAACCTGCAGAAGAAATTTTGTATGCTCTGTTTTTGGCTGATGCAAAACTGGTACGCCGTGATTCACTTTCGGTAATCGATTTATCGCAGGAAAATGTGGTATCAAAAATTAGGAAAAGAGGTTATCAAAAAGGAGTTTCGAATCAATTGATCATCAAAGAAGAGGTTGATTTTGAAGTGTTTTGGGATGAAGTTTTAATTCCCAATTTGAATAAAAGACACAATGCAAATCCGGTGCACTCAGCAGAAGAAATGTATGATCTGCAGAGACATTTTCCTCAAAATATTCATCAGTTTAATGTTTATTTAGAAGATAAAATTGTGGCCGGAACCACCATTTTTGAAACTGAAACGACAGTGCATTGTCAGTATATTTCGAAGAATGAAAAGGAAGACTTAGGAAGCCTGGATTATTTATATCATTATCTGATTCAGAAACGATTTGCACAAAAGCGATTTTTTGATTTTGGAATTTCGAATGAAAATCAGGGAAAGAACCTGAATGAAGGTTTGTCGTACTGGAAAGAAAGTTTTGGAGCGGGCACGATAGTTCATGACTTCTACGAACTGGAAACGGCAAATTATAAGAAGTTAAATGGTATTTTTGTTTAAATAGAAAAAAAGAAAATGATATCATTTCTGGACCTGAAGAAAATAAACAAACCTTATGAAACCGCTTTTCAGGAAAAACTGAAAACGGTTTTAGAGAATGGCTGGTACATTTTAGGGAAAGAAGTAGAAACATTTGAAACCGCTTTTGCAAAATACTGCAAAGCCGATTACTGCATCGGAACAGGAAATGGTCTGGATGCTTTAACTTTGATTTTTAAGGGCTATATAGCGTTAGGGAAACTGCAAAAAGGAGATGAGGTGATCGTTCCTGCCAATACTTATATTGCTAGTATTCTCGCTGTATTGCAGGCAGATTTAGTTCCGGTTTTAGTGGAACCAAGATTGGAAACATACAATCTCAATCCCGATTTAATTGAGGAAAAAATCACTCCGAAAACTAAAGCTATTTTAGCCGTTCATCTTTACGGACAACTGGCCGAAATGGACCAAATAAAGGAAATTGCAAATCGTAATAATCTATTACTTGTTGAAGATGCAGCCCAATCGCATGGTGCATTTGAAAATTCCAATAATTCTAAATTCCAAATTCCAGATTCGGGAGACGGATCGATCATCAGTTTAAAATCTAAAATCAACAATCTGAAATCAAGTGCAGCGTATAGTTTTTATCCCGGAAAGAATCTTGGTGCTTTAGGTGACGGCGGTGCGATTACAACAAATGATGCAGAGCTGGCCAAAGTACTTTTTGCACTTCGCAATTATGGTTCAGAAGTAAAATATCACAATGATTATATTGGGGTGAACTCAAGATTAGATGAACTTCAGGCCGCTTTTTTAAGTCTGAAATTACCTCATTTAGATGCCGATAACGATAGGCGACGCAAAATTGCCAAACGATATTTGACAGAAATAAAAAATGAAAAAATAGTACTTCCGTTTTGGGATTTTTCAAATAACCACGTTTTTCATTTGTTTGTGATACGTACGTCAAATCGTGAAGCGCTACAGGCTTATTTAGTCCAAAACAGCATACAAACTGTAATTCATTATCCAATTCCGCCACATCAGCAAAAAGCACTTCCTGAATGGAATAATTTGTCATTGCCTGTTACAGAAAAGATTCATCAGGAAGTTTTAAGCTTGCCAATCAGTCCTGTTTTGACGGAGACTGAGGTTGATTTTATTGTTGAGGTTTTAAATAGGTTTTAGTTTTAATTGCGATAGAAATGAGAGAATTAAAATTAGCTATTAAACCCTACGTTCCTGAGAAAATTTGGATGTCGCTGATTAAAGTGTATAATTTTGCAAAATTACGCGCACTACGGGATGAGTATAGAATTAGACAGGCACCTAAAAAACATCAAAAAGCACTTGAGATCGTGAGGAAGAAAGAAAAGGTTAAAGTGGCTTTTTTTCTGACTCATGAATCGGTTTGGAAATATGATCTGTTATTTGATTTAATGCTCCAGCATCCCCGATTTGAGCCTCAAATATTTGTTTGCCCCATAGTGAACTTTGGAAAAGAAAATATGCTTTTCGAAATGGATAAAGCTTATAATGCCTTTAAGAATAGAGGGTATGATGTTGTTAGAACTTATGATACCGCTACAGACGAATATTTAGATATAAAAAAGACATTTTCACCCGATCTTGTTTTTTTTACTAACCCTTATGAAGGTTTAGTGGATTATAGATACTACATAAAAGAGTTTTCAAAAACTTTAACCTGTTATGTGCCTTATAGTATTCCAACGGTTAGTTATAACTTTACCTATAATCTGAATTTTCATAATTTAGTTTGGAAAATTTTTTCAGAAACGGATATTCATCAAAAAATGGCGTCTGAAAAACAAAGGAATAAAGCCATAAATAGAATTGTAACCGGATATCCCGGATTCGACCCGCTTTTGATAAATAAACAGCCAAAAGAAGTTTGGAAAAATAAGAATCCTGCCTTAAAAAAAATTATATGGTCACCACATCATTTAATGAATGAATTAAGTAAAGTGTCTAATTTTTTAGAGTATTACGATTTTTTTTTAGAATTGGCGGTTAATTATAAGGATAAATTGCAAATTACATTCAATCCGCATCCTTTATTAAGAGTTAAATTGGAAAATGACCCAAATTGGGGCAAAGAAAAAACCGATACTTACTTCGATAAATGGATAAATCTTGAAAATGGTCAGTTTGGAGATGGTTATTATATCGATCTTTTTTTGACATCAGACGCACTAATACATGATAGTGGTTCGTTTATGGCAGAATATCTTATTACAGGAAAGCCCTCTCTTTTTATGATTCGGGATGAATCAATTATGGACTATTGGAATACTTTTGGTGATCAAGCGATGGCAGGACATTATCAGTCGAGAAACAAAAAACAAATAATTGACTTCATTGAGAATGTTGTTCTTAAGGGGAATGATTGGATGAAAGATAAACGTTGCGATTTTGTTCAAAATACTTTAATTCCGAAAAACAATTCAAGTGCATCTGAAAATATTCTGAAATACCTTGAAAATCAAATTTTTGAATAATTTTGAATTGAAACATAATTAAAATTTATTTTTATAAATGCACAACTCCTCTTTAAAATCAACCGCAATAAAAGGAATCTTTTGGTCGGCAGTTGATAAGTTTGCCATTCAGTTTGGGCAATTTATTGTAGGTATATTGCTTGCCCGAATTTTATTGCCGGAAGATTTTGGAGTAATTGGAATGTTAGCCATTTTTATAGCCCTGTCACAGACTTTTGTAGAAAGTGGTTTGGGAACAGGTTTAATTCAGCGTCAGGATAGAACAGATCTTGATTTTTCGACTGTATTTGTTTTTAATTTAGTGATTAGTTGTTTTTTCTATGCATTGTTATTTTTTTCAGCGCCTTATATATCGACATTTTTTAATCAGCCGCAATTAATTAATTTACTACGAGTATTCGGTTTAACTCTAATTTTAAATGCTTTTGCAGTAGTTCAGCGAACAAAATTGACAATTGCAATTGATTTCAAATCCATAGCCAAAAGCAATGTAATAGGTATGATTATTGGAGGAGTTTGTGGAGTAGCAGCAGCCATAAACGGTTATGGAGTCTGGTCATTGGTTATCCAAATGCTTTTAGGGACTTTTAGTACGTCTTTATCTTTATGGTTTTTAAGTAATTGGGTGCCTTCTGTTTCCTTTTCAAAAAAATCATTCAGGTCATTATTTGGTTATGGTTCAAGCTTGTTAATGGCAGGTCTGTATGCTCAAATTCTTAATAATACCTATAATATTTGTCTGGGAAAATTTTATTCTCCTGCATCATTAGGATATTATACAAGAGCTAAAAGTTTTGCCGATTTATCAGCAGGAACTATTGTTAGCATCGTTCAGCAAGCCACGTTTCCTGTCCTTACCACGGTTCAAAATGACAGAGAAAGATTGGTTTCTATTTATAGCAGAATGATTCGTATGTCAGCTTTTTTTATTATTCCGCTAATGACACTTATTGCTTTACTGGCAAAACCAATTGTGATAGTATTGCTTACTGAAAAATGGATTTCTCTGATCCCGCTTTTGCAGTGGATGGTTTTTGCCCGTATTTTTCTTCCGATGAGCGCAATTAATATGAACTTATTAAACGCAGTAGGTCGTTCAGATTTATTCTTAAAAGTTGATTTGTCAAAATTACCTTTAACGATATTAGCGATGATAATTACAATTCCATTAGGTGTAAAAGCTATTATAATTGGTCACGTTATTACTTCGGGATTATCGTTCATTATAAATGCCTACTTACCGGGCAAATTTTATGGATACGGAGCAATAAAACAACTGAAAGACATGTCCTCTTTTTTTTTAGCAGCTCTCGGAATGGCAATTTTGGTATTTACCATAACATATTTTGTGAATAATCTAATATTACAATTGCTTCTTGGAGTTGTCTTTGGAACTGCAACTTATTTATTTACTTGTTGGTTGTTAAAGTTGGAGGAACTAAAGGAAGTTTTACAGTTATTTTTGAGTTTGAAAAGTAAGATTCTAAAATTCTGATTAGTGATATTAGTCTATAGACCCTTAGGTATAATTCGTAAAAATGATCCTTCTTAGATTGTAAAAGCGATAAATTTTCTAATTGAAAAATAAGAGTTTTCTTTTTATATATAGTCTATAGTATTGTAAAGGATAAATGTGTTTTTTTTTACACACAAAGAGCTATGCTTCATATATTAAATATTTTGCTCCCTGGATTTATTTCATCAGTTTATTCATTATTACTGTTAACTTTTTTTTAACAACATTGATGTTTTTTTTGTAATGTTTTATTTATATTTGAAAGCTATAGATTAACTTTCTAAAAAAATATAATGAAAAATAATAAAAGAAAAACGTATTCAGTATTTTGTTTTTTAATTGTATTAGCTGCTCATGCACAAATTAGTACAGGTGCAGGAGGGGCTGTGAGTATATTACCCAATAACCCAACTTCAAATACGAATGTAGGGATTGGAACGACTAATCCAACATCGGCATTAGAAGTTAATGGTAATATTAAAGCTAAAGCAGGAGTATTTACTAATAGTATGCCAAATGGATCAATTTTTTCTTCTTACGATGAGAGAAGTGAAAAGAGTTTAGTGTTTTCCGGGGGAGGTTCACTAGATGGAAATCCCAATTCAAATATTAGAATGTTTCGTTTTTATGATTTTCCGCAATCAAATTTGGATGCAAAGTCTCTTTTATATTTAGTTATTAATGATAGGGCCAATAATGAGAGGTATAGATTCTCTGCTATAACTGGTGGCTTTACACAAATGTTAGTATCTGACAAAAGCAAAGCGGAGATAATGAAAATTTATGACGATGGGAATGAAAATGTATTTGTACATTTTCCTAAAGCCAATTCTAGAGTTGTTATTGGAAATTGGGGTAATTATTTGCCGGAACATAAATTTGTAGTTTCAGGAAGTGCAAAAATAGAAGGGAATATCTTAACGGATTCTAATATTGGCATAGGAACTTCAAATTTTACAGATGGAGCAGCTACTTATAAACTCTCCGTAAAAGGAAAAATTAGAGCCGAAGAGGTTAAAGTGTACAATACCTGGGCGGATTATGTTTTTGCACCAACTTATATACTGCCAAGTTTAAAAGAAGTTGAAAATTATATTGTAAAAAATGGTCATTTACCCAATGTACCTTCTGCTAAAGAAATTACAGAAAAGGGGCTTGAACTTGGTGAAATGTCAAAAATTCAGCAGGAAAAAATAGAGGAACTTACTCTTTACATGATTCAGCAAAATAAGGAAATAGAAGAACTAAAATCTCAGGTAAAACTATTACTGGCAACAAAAAAACAGTAGCCAACTCGCTTCTTAATACAATCCCGTTTATGAAATATTACATTACATTATTACTACTGGGGCTTTCTTTTCTGTCTCAGGCACAAACAAAAATACAATTTAATTATGATGCTGCAGGGAATCAAATTCTTAGAGAATTGTGTTTGTCAGGTTGTTCACAATCTGCAAAGCAGGTAAAAGAAATCGATGAGTTGGTGGAAGGCGACCTGCTTAAATTTTCACCGGAGGATGTAATTTCATATTATCCCAATCCAGTAAAAGAAGAGCTGTATCTACAATGGCAATTAACCAACAATAATTATGTAACATCGGTTGCGATTTATTCAATATCGGGCCAGGTTTTACAAAACTATAGTACTAACGAGAGAACAAATAGTTTAAATATTCCTTTTCAGAATTACCCTGGAGGCGTTTATCTTGTTTTGCTTTCCTATAAAGACGGAGGAGAGAAATCGATTAAAATCATCAAGCAATAAAAATCATATGAGGCAATTTTACCTTTTCATTTTAATTATAATTACGAATTTAACTTTTTCTCAAAATTTCACAGATACCAAAGGAGAATTACAAATTTCTGCATCAGGAACAGCCATTTACACTTTACCTATTGCTACACCACCAAGTATAAAAAGCGTTGCCCCTATAATTAATCTTACTTATAGCAGCGGTATTAGAGGAGGTATTGCAGGACAAGGGTGGAGTATAAACAGCATTTCGGCCATTAGCCGTATAGCTACACGACGTGACATTGATGGTTTTGTTGATGGAGTTGATTTCGATGATAATGACAAATTAGCATTAGACGGACAGCGTTTATTGATAAAAACAGGAACATATTGGGCAAATGGTTCTACTTATGAGACGGAGTATAAAAACAATACAAAAATTGAACTAAAAATAGAAGGTTCAATTACTTATTTTATTGTGACAGCTCCTGACGGATCACGAAGCTGGTATGGTTCTAAAAGTTCCGGGAGTTTGCAAAATTCAGTTTCGTTAAACGCCTGGTATATTGTTCACTTTGAAGATGTAAACGGCAATTTTATTGACTATAATTATAAAACAGTTACTTATAATAGTTCCAATCAATTGTACATTGACAATATAGCTTTTAGTGGAAATACAGCTGCAGGAATTGCTGCACAGAATAAAATCAGTTTTAATTATAGAAATTCGAAGCGTATTGAGAGGGATTATCTAAAGGGAGTTCCAGTTTATGCAACTCAAATACTTGATAATATACAAGTTTATGCAAACAATGGTATTTTTAGAACATACAAACTTACTCATACAGAAGATGGACAATTGGGGTATGAACGAGTATCAAGCATAAAAGAAATAAATGCACAGAATGAAGAATCGAATCCGGTAGAGTTCAAGTACGATTCCAGTCCGGTAAATCAAGAGAGAACAGAAAAAGAATACACGAATAATCTGGAATTTGATAAAACAGATTTAGCGGGGGATTTTGATGGGGATGGCAGATTGGATTTTATTGTAGATCGAAAAATGTTTACTAAATTGTTTGAAGGGAATAGTGGAAATACACCTATAACAATGCCTTTTTATGCATCATCTGGAAAAACATTTGCCGCTACTACCTTAACTGATAATAAAATAAATCAGTTTAACAGCATAATCGATCCTGAAGAAAATCTCGATTATGTGACTTTTAAATATTATAATCTTGTTGGTGGTTCAGTAAATTTGGTTCATTCTAAATCAGTTGCAATTTCGAATATTGTAATCAATGAAATTCAGTGCAGTACAGGAGGCGGCGGAGGAGAAACAAGTCGAATGAGCAAAAGTAGTAATACAACTACTGAATTCCCAACGCTGGTTAATTTAAACAATCAGTACATTGAAGGAGACTTTAACGGTGATGGAATTTCAGATGTTATAGTTCTTCAATTTCACCAAGTTGACCATTATGGAATGGATAGCCCTTGTATTGGGCCTGGTGGAGAAGCTTTGAATTGTAATTGTATTTTGAAAAGCACAAGTATAGGCAGTTGTATTAGCAGAGCTTATTTTGTAAATTTAAATCCAAACGCTTCAACAGAGTTTAATACAAAAGATTTTGTCTCTTTACCGGAATTTACTTTTTGTAATGAGACTGAAAAGCGATTTATCGGAGACTTTAATGGAGATGGGAAAGCGGATATTTTAATCGTTAATAAGACAACTAAGAATTATCGTATTGTTTCTATTCGTCAATTAACGGTTGCACCTTGGGCAGCTGTTGAAGTAATTGGTACGGGAAATTTGGATCAGTTTAGTGATACAAAACAAATGCCTTTGGGAGATTTTAATGGAGACGGTAAAGTTGATGTCATGCTTCCTACCAGTGAAGGTGGTTCTGGTGATATAAATTGGAATATTTATTATAGTAATGGAAATACTTCTGGAGGAGAGTTTTTCACAAAGGAAAATTTAAATATTGTAGAATACTGGCCGGATACAAAAACGCATTATAATACTCAAAGACATTGGAGTAATTATTATGCAATGGATATCAATAAAGATGGGAAGTCTGATCTTGTTAGAGTGTGGAGAAAGTTTTATAAGGAATCCTGGACTATAAATAATCATGATACCGAATGGCAGGTTACCGGCTTTGCTAATAATATTGGTACGGTAAACGGTACAGTTTTTAATTTAACGTATGATTCTGGTGTAATACATTCAAATTCTCCGGATGTTCCAATTCCTATTAATTCTAATTTTAAATACAACGGAGCCAACACAGATCTTGTTTTTGTCAGAGGGCATTACAATAAAATTGAATATTATCAATTCAATAAAAATGTTGATGCCGAAAACAGATTAATAAGCGTAACAGAATCAAATGGAAACATAAAACAGACCATCGAATACAAACCAATGGAGGCTGCAGACAGCGGCTTAGGAAATTCTTCAACTGATTTTTATTCTTCAGAGAATGGAGTGACCTATCCTAATATCGAAATTATAAGAAATCCGGGAGCTTATTTGGTTTCTAAACTTACGGCAAAGATCAATGGTGTATCGAAGTATCAGGATTTTAGGTATAGAGGATATGTGTCTAATTTCAATTTTGGAACAGTTGGTTTTGTTAAAACCACCAGAAGCAGCTGGTACTTAAATAGCGGCGATGCCAAAATATGGACGACACAGTTTAATGATGTTGCTCTAAAGGGAGCCAATACCATTACCTGGACTAGTACTGACGGAAGCACTGTGTTTAATAGTGCACCAAGTAATTTACTGAGTAC
The DNA here is from genome assembly GCF_041154745.1 of Flavobacterium sp. CFS9. Lineage (NCBI taxonomy): Bacteria > Pseudomonadati > Bacteroidota > Flavobacteriia > Flavobacteriales > Flavobacteriaceae > Flavobacterium > Flavobacterium sp. CFS9. The sequence continues at coordinate 3,468,121 of NZ_AP031573.1, forward strand.
AAAGACAAATGAATTCGCAGTTTATACAGAAGGTGGCGGCGATGCTGTCTCGTCGCGTACCATTCCAAATACAATTACGATACAAGATCCTGTTACCGTCGGGCAGACTTATAAAGCCAGCGGTTCTATAATTGCCTTGTCAAAAGTAAATGATGATGTAGCAGTTGTTTATCAGGCACCTGAAATAATCCTAAAACCTGGATTTATTGCCAGTGCCAATAATAACAACAAGTTTACAGCTTCTCCTGTGGCTGCTTCTCAGGGTGGAAGTGCTCCAAATTCAAACGGGAGTGTTTATAATGTTTTGCTTACCAAACAAACTACTGTTGATCATTTGACAGGGGTGAAGAATGAAACTTCTTTTACTTATGACGGAACAGTTCAAAGTACGAATTACTTTGGTTTAGAAGTTAGAAATGTTTCAAAGCAGTATAGCGGGGCCACTTTGCAGGGAACTACTACGGTGGATACCGAATACGATAATAATCCTACAGGAGTTGGCAATGCTTATTACGTAGGACGTCCTAAAAAGATCAATTCTTCGAAGACGGTTTATACAGGTGATAATCGTACCTCTGAGGAAAAGTATACTTACACCGGATCAAACTTAACAAGAACTGAAAAGAAAGGACATAATACCTATCCAATTATAGAGGATATGAGTTATGATTCATTGGGGAATTTATTGACAAAAACAGTAAGTGCTCCGGGAGCACCGTCTCCACCGGCAGCAAGAACTATTACAGATGAATACGAAAGTACGAAACGATTTGTAGTCAAAAAAACAGACCATCAGGGCTTTGTAACGAATTTTGAATACAATGCATTAGGGCAGGTTACTAAATCAACAGATTATTTAGGAGTTGTCAACGATTACATCTACGACAACTGGGGGAAAGTAACTAACACGACTACACAAAATACAGCAGCAACACCTTTAACGAGTGCTATAGTTTATACCAAGTTGTCTGACGGCGGTTATACCACCACTACTACAACTAATACTGATGGTAAAACCATAACACAGTATGATGTATTAGGCAGGGCTGTGGTTACAACAACTAAAGGCTTTGCAGTAGGTACTATGGTTTCGAAGCAGGTTGTTTATGATGGATTAGGCAGAAAAACCAAAGAAAGTGAACCTTATTTTTCATCCCCAGGTCAATGGACAGTTTATGAGTATGACTATTTAATGCGTCCAGAAAAAATAACATCACCTACCGGAAAAGTTCAAAGTTTATCCTATTCAGGATTAACAACAACTAGTAACGATGATGGTAAGGTAACAACCATTACAGTTGATGCTTTAGGGAATAAAACACAGACTACAGATCCGGGTGGAGCTGTCAATTTTATATATTACGCCAACGGGCAATTAAAGGAGTCAGACTATCAGGGCAACAAAGTATCAATATCGATAGACGGCTGGGGTAATAAAGTTGGCATGACTGATCCAAGTGCCGGAACGTATACCTACTCTTATGATGCTTTCGGACAAATTAAAACGGAGACCACACCTAATGGAACAACTGCTTACGTGTATGATACCGCAGGAAAAACAATTGAAAAAACAATAGTTGGGAATAATACCAACAGTAAGACGACTTATGCTTATAATCCGGCTACCAATTTAATAACGACAAGCACTTTTGTTAATAATCTGGAGGGCAATTCGATTACCAATTCATTTGAATATGATAGTTATAAAAGAGTCAGTAAAACAATAGAAAATACCCCTTATGCTACTTTCACCAAAGAAATTACTTATGATACATTTGGACGTGCAGATAAAGAAACAGCAACAGCAGCTATAGGAGGTAAATCAAGTTCAAAGAAGTTAAAACATACCTATCAGAATAGCTTTCCATGGCAAATTGTAGACGACGCTACGCAACAGGTATTGTGGCAGACCAATTCGCTAAACGAAAGAGGGCAGTTAACAAATGCAAGTTTAGGAAACGGAATTGCCGTAAATAACAATTACGATCAATATGGTTATGCCTCACAGTTTAAGTGGGATAGAACGGTTACCAATCCGGGGAACGTAATGACTCTGACAACCGCTTTTGAACCTAAAAGAGGGAATCTGACCAATAGAACGAATAACCTGTTTAATTGGAATGAAAACTTTACATATGATGAATTAGACCGATTACTGACCTATAATAATGCACAGGGTCAGCAAGAAACACAGACTTACGATGCAAAAGGTAAAATTACCCAAAACAATTTGGGGACTTATAATTATACTGTAACCGGAAAAACATATCAAAACAACTCGATTACATTATCTACTCAGGCATTAGATTATTATAAAAACAGAGGTACAGGAGCCAATTCAGCTCCAAAGCTTGATTTAGATATTGCTTATAATACATTTAAGAGCCCTGCAACAATTAAGGAACGTGGACGTGATGGAAATTATATCGAGTATCTTAGTTTCACGTATAATGATGGTAACGATCGCAGTACGATGTTTTATGGAGGAGGGCAAGAAGATAAATTGTTTCGCCCGCTTAGAAAACATTACTCGGGTGACGGGACTATGGAAATCAAAGAAAACAGAACTACCGGTGTTATAGAATTTGTAACCTACATAGGGGGTGATGGTTATAGTGCTCCCCTTGTAGTAAAAAGTGATGGCACAGCACAAAATTATTTATATTTACATAGAGATTATCAGGGCACTATCTTGGCAGTAACCGATAACAGTGGAACAATAATCGAAAAGCGACTCTTTGATGCCTGGGGAGCCATTTTGAAAGTGCAAAACGGAGTTGGTACAGATTTAGGATTGTTGACTGTTTTAGATCGTGGATATACTGGGCATGAGCATTTGCAGAGCATAGGGATTATCAATATGAACGGTCGTTTGTACGATCCAAAATTGCATCGTTTCCTACAGCCGGATAATTTTATACAGGATCCATCCAATACCCAAAACTACAATCGTTATGGTTATGTACTCAATAACCCATTGAAGTATACAGATCCGAGTGGAGAATATGCTGAAATAGGATTTTTAGCGGCAGTAGGTATTGGGGCAGCTATAGCAGCCGTAACTTACACTTTAACAGCCTTGCTAGCCGATGTGCCATTTAGCGTAGGAGGTTTGGTTAAGTCTACTTTTATTGGTGCGGCAAGTGCAGCAGTGACCTTTGGAATTGGTAGTGCTTCAACAGAATTGTTTACTAACTTCTTTTCACGAGCGGCATTTCAGGCAGTAGCTCATGGTACCTTTCAGGGAAGCATGACCGCAATTTCAGGAGGTAAATTCTGGAGTGGTTTTGCTGCCGGAGCCCTAAGTAGTGTTGCTTCTAGCCTTTGGAGTGGAGGATCAAGTATGAGTGAAGTAGGTAAAAATGGTGCTGCAGTAGCGAATACCGGAATGAGCGGCCTTGGAGGAAGTTTTGCAAATTCGGGATTGGGTATGATTGCTTTTGGAACTGTTTCAGGAGGAACTGGTGCAGCACTTACAGGAGGCAATTTCTGGCAAGGGGCTGTAACAGGGTTAGTGGTTAGTGGGCTGAATCATTTTGTGCATGAGATTAAAGAAAGTACAAGTTTGCGACAAAAGATTGAAAATGGTGGACTAAATCCCGATGCTAAACCGGAAATGACATCGGAATTTATCACTGAAACATTGAATCCAAAAGTAGAAGGACTTCAAACCTCGTATGAGGCTGGCGGTAAACCAAGTTTTATATTTTCTGATGGAACAAGTGAGAATGTAGCTGAACATAATTTGTCAAGTACTAACAGAATAACCATATATGAAAAAAACGCTAAGAGTATATATCGTTTAGTGAGTTCATTATTTCATGAGTATAGACATGCTTACCAAATCGTTACTCATTTTTATTCGAGAGCTCAGAATATTTATGGACCATTAGGACCAGAAGGGGTGTATTCTAAACTAAGAGCTTTAATAGAATGGGATGCGTACAATTATCAAATAAATGTTGGTGGTGAAGTTGATGGTTTTATTTTTGGACAAAGAGATTTAATGAAAAAATATTTTGAAGGTAAATAATTTTAATAATATGAAAACATATTTTATTCTTTTTGTTTTGTTTATTTATTCTTGCTCTGGAAGTAAAGATAATATTGAATTAGAAATAATTTCTACTAAAATAGAGTTTTCAAAACTTGAAAACGGTAGAATGAAAAATATTATTACCTATAAAATTACTAATAATACCTTGTCTGATTATTATTTTAATTCATACAGTCTTTCAAAGTTAACATGGAAGATAAAAGGTTTACAACCTAGTAATGTTTTCTTTCAAATTTTAGATAAAAATGGTAATCATGCTGAATACAATAGCAAGGAATATTTACCTACTGAAGAATTTAGTACTTGTAAACAAATAAATTATACAATGGAAGAGAAGGAGATAAAGGAATTAAATTATTCAATTTCTCCGGATTATAAAAAATTGATTGATAAAAATAATTTTTTCCTTAAACAAGGCGAATCTAAATATTTTGAGATTCTATACTATTTTCCAGAATCTAATTATTCATCAGTAAATCTTGATAAGAATAAAAAATATTTTTTTAAAATGTTGATTTATAGTGATAGTACTAATTTTAGAAAAATCTTGTCTAGGCCAATACTTAAAACAATTAGAGAAAATGGTTATAAGGTTTATCATGGAATAATTGAAAGTAAAAATAGTGTTCCAGTAAAGGTTTTAGAATAGATGTGACAGGTTTAAATGGGGGAATCATTTTGTATCACATGTAATGTCTAACATGTGACAGTTTTTGTTTAAGGATGTTTTTATATGTTTGCCATATTGGGACAAAAAAGTAATAATAAATAGTAGAATCTAGAATCATGAAATCAATAATTACCACCTTATTTTTAGTAGTATCCGTATCAGTGTTCTCGCAACAACTCAGTTACAGAAGCGGAGGAGTTGTTTACAACGAGACTGAAAACAAAAAGCTATCATCCAATGTGGTTCGTGCCTATTTGGACACTAATGCGGAAGCATTGTCACTTTATAATGCGGGGCGTAACAAAAAAACATGGGGCAATGTACTTTTCTATGGAGGTAGCGGCCTTGTGGTTGCCAATTTAATAGTGGGTTTAACTCAGGATAATACCACGGTGTCCTATGCGAGTAATGGTTACGGACCTACAGTTAAGTCTGAACCTACCAGTTTTACAGCTGCGATTATTGGAGGAGCCATGATTATCGCCTCTATCCCCATTAAAATAGGGTATACCAGAAAGATTAAATCTGCCATTGCGAAATATAATGAAGGTCTGGTAGAAAATTATAAACCAGGGACTAAAACCACTTTAGTAGCAAGTGGTAATCAAATAGGAGTTAGAATTGAATTTTAAAGGTTTTTTTATAGAAGACAATTTCTGGCAAGGGGCAGTTACAGGACCTGTAGTTTTCGGATAGAATCATTTTGTACATCAAATTAATAAACCTGAAACAACGGCTACAGGTGTTTATGAAACAAGAGTATTTAGGACAGCTGTAATTAATTATCAAAAATAAACTTAGGACACGGTTATTTTAACTGAAAAACTAGTTTATGTCAATTTTTAAACAGAGATGTTTTTGATATTAAGTAGCAGTGGAAGCGAAAATAGTTTCTAATACTTTTTAAAAGTAGTCCTCCAGAGCAACCAGAATCGTAAGCCGACGTTTTTAAAAAATAAATTATAATCTTTGATTTGAAAAGTATGTACAATCTCATGATGCACTCTTTTCTGAATTGCAAGATCTTCTTTTTTAGTTTGGTTTAAATGAATGGCTTTTTTAAGAATTAAATAAGTTGATAAATTCATTTTCCGAAACGTTAACTTTTTATTGTCGTAGAAACTAGAAGTTAATGAATTATCGGAAATTCTTTTTTTAACCAAAATTTCGTCAATAAAGTCAAATTCATAGACACGAGAGGCTCTAATCCAAAAATCTAAATCTTCATAAGCAAGTGTTTCATCATACCCATTTAATGCATCATAAACAGTTTTTTTTGTCATGGAAGAAACGGAACAAATGCTGTCTAAACCTGAGAGGACGCTCTTATAAATATCACCATTTTGTTTTTTCTTGATAGTTTTATGATTATGATCTACAGGGAAATAATAAGAATCAAATTCACCTTTTTCTGTAATCAGTTCAGCATTTCCGTATACAACACCAAGATTTGTAAAGGTACTTTTCTTAAAAGTTTCAATTTGCAAAGAAACACAATTAGGGACTAAAACGTCATCTGCAGCCAAATCAATGATATAATCTCCTTTAGCCAATTTTAGAGCCTTATTAAATGATTTGGTGATTCCTAAGTTACTTTCATTAATAAGAAATTTAACTTCAGGGTAATCCGGGAGCCACCTTTTAATTACACTTTTTGAATTATCAGTACTGCAATCATCGATGATTATCAATTCGATAAACGGATAATCTTGTTGTATCACGGAAAATAAACTCTCTACCACAAAATTTTCGTGGTTATAGCACAAGCAAATAACAGTGACTAATAATTTATCTTGCATTGTTTTTAAAGAGTTATATATTTGATACGAAAATAAGAAATCGATAATGATATTACCTAATAAAATATAA